>NZ_CP116899.1:342083-684166 GCF_030997045.1 Microbulbifer sp. TB1203
ATCCTCCAGGGTCAGAAATAAAACTCCGGAAGCACTGCCGGGCCTCTGCCTGCAGGTCACCAGGCCGAGAACCTGTACCTGTTGGCCATCGGTGCAGTCTTTCAGTTGTGCGGCAGTCAGATGGTTGCGGTAGTGGTCCCGTCGGCGCAGCAGGGCGATGGGGTGTTCTCGGAGGGTGAGACCGGTGCTGGTGTAGTCGCTGTAGCTGTTGTCTTCCTGGGAGTTGCCCGGGTGGTAGCCGGGGGTGGTGCGGTCGGTTATTTCGCCGTTCAGGGATTGCCAGGTGTTCAGGTAGCGGTTGTCCGAGAGGCTGCTGAGGGCGTTGGCGGTGGCCAGGGCGGCGAGTTGGTCGGTGGGCAGGTGGGTGCGTTCGCGGAACTGGGGTTGGGAGTGAAAGCCCTGTTCTGCCCGGATTTTGCAGATGGTGATTGCGGTTTGTTCGTTTAGGCCTTTGATCAGGCGCATGCCCAGGCGGAGTGCTGGGGGGCTGGATTCCGGCCTTCGCCGGAATGACGGGTGAGAAGTTGGTAGAGCCTGGGAGGGTTCTTGTATTTCGAGGTATTCGGCTTGGGTTGATCGCGGCCATGGGCCGCTCTTACAGGGGAGGGCCCTCTCCCCCAACTCCTCTCCCACAAGTGGGAGAGGAGAGTAGAGTTCCAGGCGGTGGTCCCAGTGGCTGTGGAGGACGTCGATGGGGAGAACTTTTACGTTGTGGCGCTGGGCATCGTAGACCAGTTGGGCGGGGGCGTAGAAGCCCATGGGCTGGCTGTTGAGCAGGCCGCAGTAGAAGGCTGCGGGATGATGATATTTGACCCAGGCGGAGAAGTAGGCCAGCAGGGCGAAGCTGGCGGAGTGGGACTCGGGGAAGCCGTAGGAGCCGAAGCCTTTCATCTGGTTGAATAGTTGTTCGGCAAACTCCGCTTCGTAGCCATTTTTCAGCATGCCCTGAATCAGTTTGTCCTTGAATCTGAGCAGGTTGCCGTTTTTGCCCCAACTGGCCATGGCCCGGCGCAGTTCGTCGGCCTCGCCGCCGCTGAAGCCGGCGGCGACCATGGATAGCTGGATGACCTGTTCCTGGAAAATCGGCACGCCCAGCGTGCGGTTGAGTACCGGTTCCAAATTTGAGTGCGGATAGACAACCGGTTCCAGCTTCTGCTTGCGACGGAGGTAGGGGTGCACCATGCCGCCCTGTATCGGCCCGGGTCGGACTATGGCGACTTCGATAACCAGTTCGTAGAACCTGCGCGGCTGCAGCCGGGGCAGCATGCTCATCTGCGCTCGGGATTCCACCTGGAAGACGCCGACGGTGTCGGCCTGGCAGAGCATTTCGTAGACTTCGGGATCTTCGCGGGGAATATCCTGCAGCCTGAGTTTGGGGCCGTAGAGGGCGATATAGCTCAGGGATTTGCGCAGGGCGGTGAGCATGCCCAGGGCGAGGATATCCACCTTCATCAGTTTCAGGTCTTCGATATCCTCTTTGTCCCACTGCACGATGGTGCGGTCTTCCATGGCGGCATTTTCGATGGGCACCAGGGTGTGCAGCGGCTGTTCGGTAATCACGAAGCCGCCCACATGTTGGGACAGGTGACGGGGGAAGCCGTAAATCTGTTGCAGCAGTTTCGGCAGCATTTTGCCCGCGGTGCTATCGGGGTCTATACCGGCTTTTTGTATCTGCTGTGGAAAGTCTTCCAGTTTGTCCCACCAAGCGCGCTCCGCTTGCAGCCGCTCGATGGTGGCGGCGCCGATGCCCAGGGCTTTGCCGATATCCCGCAGGGCGCTCTTGAAGCGGTAGCTGATCTTGGTGGCGGCGAGGCCGGCGCGGTGGCGGCCGTATTTTCCGTAGACGTACTGGATCACCTCTTCGCGCCTTTCGTGCTCGAAGTCCACATCGATATCCGGCGGTTCGTTGCGCTCGCGGGAGATAAAGCGCTCGAACAGCAGCTCGATCTTTTCCGGGTCCACCTCGGTGATAAACAGGCAGTAGCAGACCACGGAGTTGGCGGCGGAGCCGCGGCCCTGGTGGAGGATATGCTGATTGCGGGCGTACTGGACTATATCGTAGATGGTGAGAAAGTAATGTTCGTAGTGGAGTTCGGTGATGATTCCGAGCTCTTTTTCTATCTGTTTGGCGATTTTCTCCGGGGTGCCTCCCGGCCAGCGTTTTGCGGCGCCTTCCAGTACCAGTTCGCGCAGATAATCGCTGGCATTTTTTCCAGCGGGCAGAACTTCGGAAGGGTACTGATAGCACAGTTCGCCGAGATTGAAATGACAGCAGTCGGCGATGGCGAGGGTGCTCTCTATGGCCCCCCTGGGATAGAGGGCTGCGATATCGCTCAGTGGGCGCAGGTAGCGCTCGGCATTTTGTTCCAGCCGGTAGCCCAGCTGTTCCAGGGTGCAGTTGTGGTAATTCGCATTGAGTACATCCTGGAGGGGTTTGCGGCTGCGGCAGTGCATCAGCACTGCGTTGGTGGCTACCAGTGGCAGTTGTTCCTGTTGTGCAAACTGCATCAGGTCCAGGATTTTCTGGTTCTGGTGGCCGCCCAGTGGGTTGTTGAGGGCGATATAGAGCCGGTTGGCAAAATGCCGCTTTAGCTCTTCGGGGATAAATAGCGCTTTTCCTCCCTGTGGAATCCAGATAGCGATAGTTTCCCGACACAGGTCCAGCAGGTCCTGCAAGTGGGTTTGGTATTGCCCTTTCTCCGCGCGCAGGCGGGAGGTGGATATCAGCTGGCAGAGTTCACTGTAGGCGGATTTGTTGGGGGCCAGCAGGACCAGTTGCCCGCCTTCCTGCAGGCGAAAGAAGCTGCCACAGATTAGCTTGAGTGGTGTTTCTGGATCCCGGCATTCGCCGGGATGACGAGAGCGATGGGAATTGATTGTTTCCAGTTCCTTGTAGGCGCGCACTATGCCGGAGAGGGAACATTCGTCGGTAATGGCCAGGGCGCTGTAGCCCAGCCTGTGGGCGGTTTGCACCAGCTCCTGTGGATGGGAGGCGCCCTGGAGAAAGGAGAAATTGCTTTGGCAGAAGAGTTCGGCGTACTGCATTGGGTTTGCCTTTCGTCATGCCGACGCAGGAATGACGAGGTGGGGTTAGACTATTTCCGGGTAAAGATCTCGCCAGTGTGGATTGAATTTTTCGATCAGGTTTAGTTTCCAGGCTCGCTTCCAATTCTTGATGGACTTTTCTCTACTGATAGCGTTTTCCATGGTGCTGTGGAGTTCGTACCAGACGAGGGTTTTTACTCTGTACTTTTTGGTAAACCCTTCTATAAAGTCATTCTTGTGCTGCCAGACCCTCTGTACAAGGTTTGAAGTGACACCTGTGTAAAGGGTGCCGTTGCGTTTGCTTGCAAGGATGTAGACACAGGGTTGTCTGGCCATGTTTTTCCCCTGTCGATTCGTCATACCGGCGCAGGAACGTCATGCCGGACTTGATCCGGTACCGGTATCCAGTTCGTTGCTCGGTGGTATTTCTGGATTCCGGCCTGCGCCGGAATGACGAGGGGGGGGTCAGGCGTAGAGACCATGCAGATACCAATCCTCCGAAGTCAGATCCTGAAACACCCAGTAAAGACTCCCTTCCTCCCCCCGCGCAATGTAGTAATCCCGGGCGTGGCGGTTGTGTTGCCACCAGTAGCCGTCGATACGTTCGGGGCCCTGGAGCAGTTTGAGTTCGCCGCGGTGGAAGAGCTTGTGGCCGCGGTTTTGCAGTCTGTCCGGTCGGGGCAGCAGCCAGGTTGGCCTGGGGGCGCTGACCGGGTGCAGGCTTTGGCCTTTCCGGCTGGCGCGGCTCTTTACCACCAGGGTGTCGGCGCTCTGCCAGGCCTGTTCCGGCAGGTGGCTCTCTTTCAGGGTGACGCCGGACAGGGCCTGGTGCCCCAGGCGGGCGCGGAGCTTGTCCAGCAATTGGTGGCTGCGCTGAAGTTTGCTGTTTTCTCCAAACAGGTCGTCGTCCGCATCGTCCTGGCTGAGCGGGGATAGCTGGTCGCAGGTGAGGTTCAGGGCCTGTACCGGATGTTCCAGTTTGAGCCTTTCCAGTTGCAGTTTGGTGAGTGCGATCAATCGCTGCGGGTCCAGCATGGGACGGGAGGTCTCCACGCTGAACACCTTGCAGCCGAGGCGGCCGAAATCCAGTTTCCAGCGCAATTGCTGGCTGTAGAGCTGTCGGCGCTGCAGCTGCCGGCAGAGTTCGCGCACCAGGCGGCCGGCGGGAAACAGCAGCTGCTCGCTGTTGTCCAGCGGGCTGGGGAAGAAGAGTTCACTGTGGAATTCCGGGGGCGGCTGGTAGCTGGGCACAGGGTCGTGGCGGCTGCCGTTGAGGCGGGCCAGGTAGTCGATAAAGTCGCGGCCGAAGCGGCTGCCCACTTCGGACAGGGGGATGGCCAGCAGTTGGCTGACGCGCTTGATGCCGCAGGCGTAGAGTTTGGCAATGGTCTTGTTGCTGCAGTGGAGTAGTTTGCTGGGGGCAAAGCTGATCCACTGGCGCCATTGCTGCGGGCTGGGTGGCGACCGGGTTTCCTTCAGCCACTGGCGGTGTTCCGGCAACTGGCTGAGCAGGCGCGCGGCGCTGGGGCTGTGGCCCAGGCCCATAAAGGTGCTGATGCGCATCTGGCGCAGCTCGCGGCGCAGTTGTTGCAACAGTGGTTGCAGGCCGCCGCTGGCCTTGAGGCTGCCGGCCAGTTCCAGGTAGAGGCAGGCGAAGCCGCCGTCGCCGGACTCGATGGATTCCGCCGGCTGGGGGGAGACCACAGGGGTAAAGCTGTAGCCCCACTGGGCCAGTTCGCGCAGCAGCTGTTCCTCCCGCTGGATATCCCGCTGCAGCAGGTCCAGGTCCGCGCAAAGGGCGCAGGCGGTGGCGATGGTGAGGCCGCATTCCACGCCGCGTTCGGCGGCGGGGGCGTTGGCGTCCACGATCAATTGGCCTTCGATAACCGCCCGGGGGCCCGCCTTGGAGGTGTGGCGCTGGGCACGGGTAAGGGCTTCCAGGGGGAGTTTGGGGAATTGGATGCAGAGCCAGAGCATGTGCTTATTCCTACCTTTGTTTGCAGGGCGGGCCTCCGGCCCGCAAGCCGAGCTGGAGCTCGGCGCGCCCAGGGGGGCGGAGCTGGAGCTCCGCGGTCCCGGGGATCGTCAATGTAATGGGCGGTCGCGCCGGGTCAGGTCGGGGTTGCGGGCCAGGTGCAGTTTCTGGCCGGACTGGCCGCCGAGTTGTTTGAGCAGTTGCAGCGCCAGCTGATCGCCGTCTCCACTCAGCTGCAGACGCAGGGCGGCGGGGGAGGGGCTGGCGGCGGAGGTGCCGGGGCGGAAGTGGAAATGCAGCGCCTCGCCCTCGCGGGCGGCGACTTGCAGGCGGCGCAGGTCCTTGTCCGCCGGAGTCCCCCGGCCCTGCCAGTTGAGTAGGGCGCCGCAGCAGCCGGATTGCAGGGACTGCTCGACGGCCCAGAGTTCATCCCTGTGTCCGTGGGGATGCAGGATCAGCAGTTTTTCCAACTGGACTCCGGCCCTGGCCAGGGCCGGGGCGTAGGGGATATAGGGCGGGTTGACCAGGATTACCATCTCTTCCCGTTGGGTGATCTCCGCCAGTGCCGGCAGCAGCAGGGAGATTTCGCCGATGCCGGATCGGTCCACCAGCAGCTCGGTGGTGGCGCCGCGGGGCCAGCCGCGCCCGGCGAGCAGCGCGTCCAGGGCGCTGTAGCCGGTGGCGATGCCCGGCCGGCGGCGCCTGTGTTCATTGGCGGCCTGCCAGATATCCGGCCGGGCCAGCAGCTGCTGCAGGCGCTGTTGTCTCGATTCCGTGGTTAAGCGGTTGTTTTGCAAGAAGTTTTCGGCACGGTTCACGGTTTCTGCCCTCGCTTTCTGCGCGCATTTGTTGCCCAGTGGGATTGGGTCTGTATATGTGTACAGTATTTACTGGTAATTTATACAGTAGTCGATGGGGGCCGGCAAGAGGGCTGGCACGGGATTGGCACTTTTTTGCACAGCGCAAACCGGCTATGATTCGGCCTCGTTGTCGGTCGAGACAACAAGACCAAAAGAGCTGACCAGCAGAATCAACAGCAACTAGGGGGCGGAGTGAGCATCAAGTCCGATAAGTGGATTCGTCGTATGGCCGAGCAGCAGGGCATGATCGAGCCGTTCGAGCCGGGGCAGGTGCGACACAACGGCAACGGTGACCGGCTGATCTCCTACGGTACCTCCAGCTACGGTTACGACGTGCGCTGCGCCAGCGAATTCAAGATCTTCACCAATGTGCACTCCGCCACCGTGGACCCCAAAACCTTTGACGAAAACAGCTTTGTCGATGTGGAAGGGGATTCCTGCATTATTCCCCCCAACTCCTTCGCCCTGGCGCGCACCGTGGAGTACTTCCGTATTCCGCGCTCGGTGCTGACCATCTGCCTGGGTAAATCCACCTATGCCCGTTGCGGCATTATCGTGAATGTCACGCCGCTGGAACCGGAGTGGGAAGGCCACGTCACACTGGAATTCTCCAATACCACCAACCTGCCGGCGAAGATCTACGCCCACGAGGGCGTGGCGCAGATGCTGTTCTTCGAGTCCGACGAGGTCTGCGACGTGTCCTACGCGGACCGCGGCGGCAAATACCAGGGCCAGCGCGGTGTAACCCTGCCGCGCGCCTGATCGAAAGCCCGTCGCCCGTGAGCGACTTTCCCGCACAAACCGACGTGTTGGTGATCGGCGCCGGCGCCGCCGGGCTGATGTGCGCCTCGGTGGCCGGTCGGCGCGGCCGCAGCGTGCTGGTGCTGGACCACGCCAACAAGGTGGGCAAGAAAATCCTGATGTCCGGCGGCGGGCGCTGCAATTTCACCAACCTGTATACGGCGCCGGAAAATTTCTACAGCCGCAACCCGCACTTCTGCAAATCGGCCCTGGCCCGCTACACCCAGTGGGACTTTATCGCCCTGGTGGAAAAACACGGAATCGCCTACCACGAGAAAACCCTGGGTCAGCTGTTCTGCGACAATAAATCCAGGGATATCGTCGATCTCCTGCTGAGCGAGTGTCGAGAATCCCGGGTGCAGATTCGCACCCGTTGCAGTATTTTCTCCATCGAGCCGCGGGAAAAAGGTTTTTGCGTGCGCACCAGCTTGGGAGAGGTGCACAGCGAATCCCTGGTAATCGCCACCGGCGGCCTGTCGATCCCCACCATGGGGGCCACCGGGTTCGGCTATGAGGTGGCGCGCCAGTTCGACCTCAAACTTATCGACACCCGACCGGCGCTGGTGCCCTTTACCCTGCACAGGCGCCAACTGGAGCAGCAGGGGGAGCTGCCCGGCAGCGCAGTGGCGGTCACTGCCAGCTGCGATGCGGGCAGTTTTAACGAGCAGTTGCTGTTTACCCACCGGGGACTGAGTGGCCCTGCGATATTGCAGATTTCCAGCCACTGGCGCGAGGGGCGGGCAGTGGACTTCGATCTGACGCCGGGCCGGGATCTGGCACAGTGGTTGGGGGAGCAGCGGGCGGAAAGGCCGAATACCCACCTGCACAATGCGCTGGCGGAGCTGTGGAGCAAAAAGCTGGTGCAGTATTTTCTCCAGCAACGGAAAATTACCAGCCTGCCATTAAAACAGTACACACAGGCGGAACTGAAGGATATCGGCGAACAGCTGCAGCACTGGCAACTGGTACCCGCGGGCACCGAGGGCTACCGCACTGCGGAAGTCACCCTGGGCGGTGTGGACACCGATGAGATATCCTCGCGTACCATGGAGTGCAAAAAGCAGCCGGGACTCTATTTTATCGGCGAGGTGCTGGACGTGACCGGATGGCTGGGTGGATACAATTTTCAATGGGCCTGGGCGTCGGGCCACGCGGCGGGGGAGGTCGCCTGACGGCTATGGGAGATATACTGCCTTTCAAGCGCAAAACTGCCTGGCAGAAACACAAGGGCAGCAGCCTGTGTCGCGATGGTTTTCACAAGTGGCAGGTGGTCACCGAGAAAAAGTTTGATGTGAAGCAGGGCAAACTGGTGACCGAATACCGCTGCCAGCGCTGCGGCAAGACAAAAATCAAGCTACTGTAGAGGCTGAGAGAGTGGGGGACTCCGAAAACGGATTCCCCCGGCCTTTTACCGGTAAACGCGGCGGCCATATCGATCATAGTAAAAGTGTCTTTTCCTCTCGTAGTCATAGATCCAGCCGGCACCCGCCCCGAGTGCAGCCCCGGCCACTGTACCTCCCACACGGCCACCACTGATCAGGGCCCCGGTTACCGCACCAATACCTGCGCCGGTGGCCACCCGACGCTCGGTGGGATTCATATTGGCACAGCCAAGACTTCCCAGGGCGGCGATAAGCAGGAAGGTAAGACCCAGACGTTTGAGGAGTTGAATACTCATAAGCACCTCTGTTACTGCGAGTAGACCTGAGCCAGTGTATGGTGGGGTAGATCGAACAACCAATGGAAAATACAGTGACCTTCGAAAAACAGGACCTGCTGGATATCGCGCGCATGCCCATGCCCTTCGGCAAATATGCAGAGCGGCCGCTGATCGACTTGCCGGAGGCCTACCTGCTGTGGTTTGCGAACAAGGGTTTTCCCGAGGGTCGGCTGGGCCGATTGATGGCGCTGGCCCTGGAAGTCAAAATCGAGGGACTGGAGGGGCTGATCAAGCCACTGAAAGAGGGTTGATTCCTTGGAAACAGCCGTGACGACGCTAAACTAGTAATGCCCGGGTAGGGGGAAGTAAATAATAAGCGGTCCGTAACGAGACTGGACATAGCCGTAAATAGACCCACAGCGGGTGGCCACTGGTCTGGAAGGATTTCAGCGAGTGAAACAGCGGTGAGTTCCAGTCATATTGAAACAAGCGGTCGAAACAACGTCGGCCGCTTTTGCTGTGTGCTTTCCGCACTTGCCAGTAAGAAAGGCCTGGGCGGGCCAGCTGCCGGTGGCCGTTTGCTCAACAACCTCATCGGTAAACGTTTCACAAACGGCCCCCGGCATCGGGCCCTTCGCATCTGGCGCTGGCGTTCTTTCCCGTGCCCCGAGGAGCGAGCAGTTTCTGTATGACTTTTTTCACAAACCTGTTCATACCAACTTACGCAATAAACAACATGATTGTTATTCGATTTCTGTAGGAGCGGCCGCTGGCCGCGATCGGGACTTCCAGTCACTCCGACTATCGATTGATCGCGGCCAGCGGCGTCGAGTCCTGGGATGCAAATTCCATAAAAAACCCGGCGAATGCCGGGTTTTTTGCGGGGCGCCGTTGACTTAGCGCTGGTTCAGCGGCATGTAGTCGCGCTGGGTATAGCCGGTGTACAGCTGGCGCGGGCGGCCGATCTTGTAGGGGTTGGAGATCATCTCGTCCCAGTGGGCAATCCAGCCGGCGGTGCGGCCGGTGGCGAAAATCACGGTGAACATATCGGTGGGAATGCCGATGGCCTTCATGATGATGCCGGAGTAGAAGTCCACGTTGGGGTAGAGTTTCTTCTCCACAAAGTATTCGTCTTCCAGGGCGATCTTTTCCAGCTTCTTGGCGATCTTCAACAGGGGATCGTTTTCCACACCCATGGCCCCCAGGACTTCGTCGCAGATGCCCTGCATCACACGGGAGCGCGGGTCGAAGTTCTTGTACACGCGGTGGCCGAAGCCCATCAGGCGGAAGGGGTCGTCCTTGTCCTTGGCGCGCTTGACGAACTCGTCGATGCGGCTCTCGTCGCCGATCTCCTGCAGCATGTCCAGTACCGCTTCGTTGGCGCCGCCGTGCGCCGGTCCCCAGAGAGCGGCGATGCCGGAGGAGATGCAGGCAAAGGGGTTGGCGCCGGAGGAGCCGGCCAGGCGTACGGTGGAGGTGGAGGCATTCTGCTCGTGATCGGCGTGCAGCAGGAAGATGATATCCATCGCCTTGGCCACCACCGGGTCAATCTTGCTGGCCTCGCAGGGGTTGCCGAACATCATATGCAGGAAGTTTTCCGAATAGCTCAGGCTGTTGTCCGGATACATGAACGGCTGGCCCTTGGAGTGCTTGTAGCACATGGCGGCCAGGGTGGGCATCTTGGCAATCAGGCGGTCGGCGGAAATCTTGCGGTGCTCGGGGTCGGTGATGTCGAGGGAGTCGTGGTAGAAGGAGGCGAGAGCGCCGACTACGCCGCACATCATCGCCATCGGATGGGCATCGTAGCGGAAGCCCTTGAAGAAGTTCACCAGGGACTCGTGCACCATGGTGTGGTTCATGATGCTGCTGACGTACTCCTTCTTCTGTTCGGCGTTGGGGAGCTCGCCGTGCATCAGCAGGTAGCAGGTCTCCAGGTAGTCGGAGCTCTGCGCCAACTGCTCGATGGGGTAGCCGCGGTGCAGCAGTACACCCTTGGCGCCGTCGATATAGGTGATCTTGGACTCGCAGGCTGCGGTGGACACAAAGCCCGGGTCGTAGGTAAACAAGCCCTTGCCGGTCAGGCTGCTGACATCGACAACGTCGGGGCCGACGGTGCCGGAGAGGACGGGCATCTCGATGGTGCCGTCGATACCGTCGACCGTAAGTTGCGCTTTTTTATCGGACATTGCGGACTCCTAAAACTGTTCTTTATACCGGCTTCGGGGAGAGATTGGAGCGGCCCCTGGCCGCGATCGATCCCACTTGCAGCCCGTATCCATCCGGCCTCTGCCGTTTATCCAGGGCTCGTCTTTGGGTCTCCAAAGGGCCCTAGCGGGCTTTCGAGCGGGGCCAAACTTAAGTGGCGCGTCACAAATTGTCAAACCAAACCGGGTGGATGGCCAGTCCCGTAGCGGCAGGATATTCGGTTCCTGGCCTACGTTGCAGAGCTTTTCCCTGGCTGGCGGGGGGATTGTTCTCGGAAATTTCGCCGGCCTGGCGCGCCCCTCTTCCTGCGGCCAAGGTGGTAAACCGCCGGTAAGCGGCGCAGTCTCGTTGTGTTTTGGGGATCGAATGCCTATAATCCGCGCGGCTTGCGCCATGGTAAGGCCACTTTGTACAAGGCTTCAGCAGGTCGTATGCGAAGTGATCAGCAAGCAGCTAGCCCCTCCATTTGAAAAGCTAACGGGCGCCCAGTCGTTCAGGGCAACAAGGTGTTTTTCCTGTGAACAAAAACAGACCTGTCAATTTAGACATTTCCACTATCAATCTTCCTGCCGCAGCTCTGGTTTCCATCTTGCATCGCGTCTCCGGCATTGTCCTCTTCGCCGTGGTGGCCTTGCTGTTGTACATGCTCGATGTCAGCCTGAAATCCGAGCAGGGCTTCGCCACAGTGGCGGCGGTCTTCGACAGCACTCCCGCCAAGCTGGTCCTTTGGGCCGGGCTGGCGGCACTTATCTACCATCTGGTGGCGGGTATCCGTCACCTGCTGATGGATATGGGGATCGGCGAATCCCTTGAGGGCGGTCGACGCAGCGCCGTACTGGTGCTGGCCGTCTCCGCGGTTCTTATTCTGCTGGCGGGGGTCTGGTTATGGTAACAACAATTACAAGCTTCGGTCGCAGCGGCACTTTTGACTGGTTGTACCAGCGCGCTACTGCGGTGCTGCTCGCGGTTTACACCTTCTTTATAGTGGGTTTCATATTCCTGAGTAAGGATTTTGGCTACGAGAGCTGGTCTGCCCTGTTTGCCCAGCGCTGGATGCGGGTGTTCACGCTGTTGGCCCTGCTCTCCACCATCGTGCACGCCTGGATCGGCCTCTGGTCTGTGGTCACCGACTACATTACCAACCGCCTGATGGGGCCCAAGGCCACCGTTCTGCGCCTTGTGGTAGAAGTACTGCTGGCCGCGGTTGCCGTGTTCTACACGGCGTGGGGCATTGAAATTCTGTGGGGACTGTAACTTATGTCGAATATGCGAACCATTGCCTTTGACGGGATCGTAATTGGCGGCGGCGGCGCGGGTATGCGCGCGGCCCTGCAGATGGCCCAGTCCGGCTTCAAGACTGCGGTGATCACCAAGGTTTTCCCCACCCGTTCCCACACGGTCTCCGCCCAGGGCGGCATCACCTGTGCCATCGCCAGCGCCGATCCGCAGGATGACTGGCGCTGGCATATGTATGACACCGTGAAGGGTTCCGACTATATCGGCGACCAGGATGCCATCGAGTACATGTGCTCCGTGGGCCCGGAGGCGGTATTCGAACTGGAGCATATGGGCCTGCCTTTCTCCCGCACCGAGGAAGGCCGTATCTACCAGCGCCCCTTCGGCGGCCAGTCCAAGGACTTCGGTCGCGGCGGCCAGGCCGCGCGCACCTGCGCGGCGGCGGACCGCACCGGCCACGCGCTGCTGCACACCCTGTACCAGAACAATGTCAAGCACGACACCGTGTTCCTCAACGAGTGGTTCGCGGTGGACCTGGTGAAGAACCAGGACGGTGCCGTGGTGGGCGTGATTGCGCTGTGCATCGAAGACGGCGAAGTGGTGTTCATCAAATCCAAGGCCACCGTATTCGCCACCGGCGGTGCCGGCCGCATCTTCGCCTCCACCACCAACGCGCACATCAACACCGGCGACGGCGTGGGCATGGCCCTGCGCGCGGGGATGCCGGTGCAGGATATCGAGATGTGGCAGTTCCACCCGACGGGTATTGCCGGTGCCGGCGTGCTGGTGACCGAGGGCTGCCGCGGTGAGGGTGGTTACCTCATTAATAAGGATGGCGAGCGCTTTATGGAGCGCTACGCTCCCAACGCCAAGGACCTGGCCTCCCGCGATGTGGTGGCCCGCTCCATGGTGCTGGAGATTCTCGACGGCCGCGGCGCCGGACCCAATGGCGACCACGTATTCCTGAAGCTCGACCACCTGGGCGAGGAAGTGCTGAACAGCCGCCTGCCGGGTATCTGCGAGCTGTCCAAGACGTTCGCCCACGTGGACCCGGTGAAGGACCCCGTCCCGGTGGTGCCCACCTGCCACTATATGATGGGCGGCATCCCCACCAATGTGCACGGCCAGGCCCTGACCCAGGATGCCTCCGGCAACGATCAGGTGGTGGAAGGTTTCTATGCCTGCGGCGAGGTGGCCTGCGTATCGGTACACGGCGCCAACCGCCTGGGGGGCAACTCCCTGCTGGACCTGGTGGTGTTCGGCCGCGCCTCCGGCCTGTTTATCGAGCAGTCCCTGCGCGAGGGCATCGAGCACCGCGAGGCGTCCGATTCCGATATCGAAGCAGCGATGGCGCGCCTGAACCGCCTGGAGAACAGCAACGACGGCGAATCGGCCGCGAGCCTCCGCACCGAGCTGCAAAACGTGATGCAGAACCACTTCGGCGTATTCCGCCGCGGTGACTATATGGCCGAGGGGGTGAAGAAGCTGGAAGAGCTGCGCGGGCGCATCGACAATGTGCGCCTGGAGGACAAGAGCCGCGCTTTCAACACCGCCCGTATCGAGGCGCTGGAACTGCAGAACCTTCTGGAAGTGGCCGAGGCCACCGCCATCGCCGCGGAAGTGCGCACCGAGAGCCGCGGTGCCCACGCCCGCGAGGACTACCAGGATCGCGACGACGAGAACTGGCTGTGCCACTCCATGTTCTTCCCGGCGGAGAAACGTGTCGGCAAGCGCGCGGTCAACTTTGCACCCAGCACTGTGGAAGCCTTCGAGCCCAAGGCTCGGACCTATTAATTCTGTAGGAGCGGCCGTTGGCCGCGATCGACGTTGAAACTGATCGCGGTCAACGGCCGCTCCTACAAAGACATTGGATGCGGAACATGTTGAAAGTAAGCATTTACCGTTACAACCCGGAGACCGACAAAGCTCCCTATATGCAGGACTACGAGCTGGACACCCAGGGCAAGGACCTGATGGTGCTGGACGTGCTGGAGCTGCTGAAGGCACAGGACCCGACCCTGTCGTTCCGCCGCTCCTGCCGCGAGGGTGTGTGCGGTTCCGACGGTATGAACATCTCTGGCCGCAACGGCCTGGCCTGTACCACTCCGCTTTCGGAAGCGGCGCGCAAGGGCAAGCTGGTGCTGCGCCCACTGCCCGGTCTGCCGGTGATCCGCGACCTGGTGGTGGATATGGAGCAGTTCTACGAGCAGTACAAGAAGATCGAGCCTTACCTGCAGAACGACACCCCGGCGCCGGCCATCGAGCGGCTGCAGTCACCGGAAGAGCGCGAGAAGCTCGACGGCCTGTACGAGTGTATCCTCTGTGCCTGCTGTTCCACTGCCTGTCCGTCTTTCTGGTGGAACCCGGACAAATTTATCGGCCCGGCGGGCTTGCTGCAGGCCTACCGCTTCCTGGCGGACAGCCGCGACGAGGCCACCGACGAACGCCTATCCAAACTGGATGACCCCTTCAGCGTTTTCCGCTGCCACGGTATCCAGAACTGCGTCAATGTCTGCCCCAAGGGGTTGAATCCCACCCGGGCGATCGGCCATATCCGCCATATGTTGCTGGCCCGCGCCGTGTAGCGGCGGGGCAAGGCATCAACAAGCCCGGTTGAACCCTCCGTATGGGTTCGGCGCCAACGGCGGCGCCTATCTAAAAGAAAACCGGCCTTTGAGCCGGTTCCAAGTGAAAAAGGGGAGGTGACTTTTGGCGCTTCCCCTTTTGTGAATATAAAGGAAAGTAGAGCGGTGGAGGTGCCGGGAAAGGGGCGCACCGCAACGAGGTAGGCATCAACATGCACGAAAGTACCATGGAGCAGCTGTGGCGCAGCTCCCATATCTCCGGAGGCAACGCAGCCTATGTGGAGGAACTGTACGAGACTTATCTGCACGATCCCAACGGCGTGCCGGAGGGGTGGCGCAGTTACTTCGACAGCCTCCCGCGGGTGAACGGTGTCGGCGACGTCTCCCATGCCGCAGTGCGGCAACATTTTGAGTTACTCGCCAAACACCGCACCCGCCCGCTGGTCGCCCCCGGGGCCGGCGCCATCAATATCGAACACGAACGCAAGCAGGTCAAAGTCCTGCAACTGATCAGCTCCTACCGTCACCGCGGTCACAAGAAGGCCACACTGGACCCCCTGGGCCTGATGGCGCGGGAGCAGGTCCCCGACCTGCAGCTCAACTACCACGGCCTCACCGAGGGCGACTACGACACCACTTTCCAGACCGGTGATCTCTTCTTTGGCAAGGAGGAGGCGACCCTGCGGGAAATCGTCCAGGGGCTGGAGCGCACCTACTGCGGCAATCTGGGCGCTGAGATCATGCACCTGTCCAACCTGGACGAGCAGCAGTGGTTCCAGCAGCGCCTGGAACGCAGCCAGGCCAAGCCCAACTTCGGCACCGACGTCCAGATCGAAATCCTGCAGCGGCTGTCCGCCGCCGAGGGTCTGGAGCGCCACCTGGACTCCAAGTATCCCGGCACCAAGCGCTTTGGCGCGGAGGGTGGCGAGAGCCTGATCCCGCTGATGGACGCGCTGATCCGCCGCTCCGGCACCTACGGTGTGAAGGAGATCGTAATGGGTATGGCCCACCGCGGCCGCCTGAATACCCTGGTCAACATCCTGGGTAAAAACCCGTCCGACCTGTTCGAGGAGTTCGAGGGCAAGAAGACCCTGGATACCTCCGGCGATGTGAAATATCACCAGGGTTTCTCGTCCAACGTGATGACCCCCGGTGGCGAGGTGCATCTGGCACTGGCTTTCAACCCCTCGCACCTGGAAATCTGTGCGCCGGTGGTCGAGGGCTCGGTGCGCGCCCGCCAGGACCGCCGCGGCGACAGCACCGGCGAGAAGGTGATGCCGGTGAATATCCACGGCGACGCCGCCTTCGCCGGCCAGGGCGTGGTGCAGGAGACCCTGCAGATGTCCCAGACCCGCGGCTTCTACACCGGCGGCACCGTGCATATCGTGCTCAACAACCAGGTGGGCTTCACCACCAGCAAGCGCGAGGACGCCCGCTCCACCGAGTACTGTACCGACGTGGCGAAGATGATCGACGCACCGGTACTGCACGTAAACGGCGACGATCCGGAGATGGTGGTGCTGGCTGCGCTCCTCGCCGTCGACTACCGCTATGAGTTCAAGAAGGACATCGTGATCGACCTGGTGTGCTACCGCCGCCGCGGCCACAACGAGACCGATGACCCCTCCGGCACCCAGCCGCTGATGTACCAGGCCATCCGCAAGCACAAGACCACCCGCACCCTTTACGCGGAAAAGCTGGTCAACGAGGGCGTGCTCGACAAGGCCGCCGCCGACAAGCTGGCCAACGACTACCGCGACAAACTGGATCGAGGCGAAGACGTGGCCACCGGCTTGGTGAAGGAGCCGGATTCGTCCATGTTTGTGGACTGGACCCCTTACCTGAACCACGACTGGCAGACTCCCGGCGAGACGGGCATGGAGCTCACCAAGTTGAAGGATGTGGCCAGCCGCATGACCACGATACCGGATGGTGTGGTGATGCAGCGCCAGGTGGCCAAAATCTACGAGGACCGCCGCAAGATGGCCGGCGGTGCCCTGCCGCTCAACTGGGGCATGGCGGAGACTCTGGCCTACGGCACCCTGCTGGAAGAGGGCTACATGATCCGCCTCACCGGCGAGGATGTGCGCCGCGGCACCTTCTCCCACCGACACGCGGTGGTGCACAGTCAGAAGGACGGCTCCTGCTATGTGCCGCTGGAGAATATGTACGAGGGCCAGCCGGCGTTCGATATCTACGATTCGCTGCTGTCGGAAGAGGCAGTGCTGGCGTTCGAGTATGGCTACGCGACCACCACACCCAAATCACTGGTGATCTGGGAGGCCCAGTTCGGCGATTTCGCCAACGGCGCCCAGGTGGTGATCGACCAGTTCATCACCTCCGGTGAGCACAAGTGGGGCCGCATGTGCGGGCTGGTGATGCTGCTGCCGCACGGTTACGAAGGGCAGGGCCCGGAGCACTCCTCCGCGCGCCTGGAGCGCTTTATGCAAATGTGTGCCGAGCACAATATCCAGGTGTGCAACGCCACCACCCCAGCGCAGATCTTCCACCTGTTGCGCCGCCAGGCTATCCGCCCGATGCGCCGCCCGCTGGTGATCATGAGTCCCAAGTGGATTCTGCGCCACAAACTGGCCACTTCCAGCCTGGACGAGCTGGCCAACGGCAGATTCCACAACGTCATCCAGGACGACGGGGTGGACCCGGCCAAGGTCAAGCGCCTGATCCTGTGCTCCGGCAAGGTTTACTACCATTTGCTGGAAGCGCGCATGGAGCGGGAGCAGGAGGATGTGGCGCTGGTGCGTATCGAGCAGCTGTACCCCTTCCCGGACGGTGAGTTCACCGAGGCGGTATCCGCGTACAAGAAGCTCACCAGTGTGGCCTGGTGTCAGGAGGAGCCGATGAACCAGGGCGCCTGGTATCACAGCCAGCACCACCTTTATCGCCTGCTGGCGGAAACACATCCGAAGCTGAAACTGGAATATGTGGGTCGCGAGCCGTCCGCCGCACCGGCGGCGGGCTATATGTCCACCCATCTGGAAGAACAGAACAAGTTCATCAATGAGGCGCTGACCGTCAAATAAATCGGCGGCAGTAATTAGTAGAGTCAATCTCAGGAAACAGGAACAATGACGATCGAGATTAAAGCGCCAACTTTCCCGGAATCCGTCCAGGACGGCACTGTTGCCACCTGGCATAAAAAGCCCGGCGAAGCCGTGTCCCGCGATGAACTGATCGTGGATATCGAAACCGACAAAGTGGTGCTGGAAGTGGTTGCCCCGGCAGACGGCGCTCTCAGCGAAATTATCAAGGACGAGGGCGATACCGTCCTGTCCAACGAGGTAATTGCGCTCTTTACCGCAGGGGCCGCGGGCGCAGAAGGCGCCGGCGGTGAAGCGGGTGCCGGAGAAAAGGCAGAAGAGAAAAAAGCGGAAGAGAAACCCGCTGCGGAGAGCGCGGCCGGCGGCGATCAACTGGTCAACCCGGCAGCGCGTAAACTGGCGGAAGAGAAGGGCGTCGACCTGAGCAAGGTCAGCGGCAGCGGCAAGGGCGGCCGCATCACCAAGGAAGACGTGCAGAAAGCGGAAAAAGCCCCCGCCGCCGCACCGGCTGCCGCCGCCGCGGAAGTGGCCGTGGCCCCGGGCGAGCGCGTGGAGAAGCGCGTGCCCATGAGCCGTATGCGCAAGCGCATCGCCGAGCGTCTGCTGGATGCCTCCCAGTCCACCGCCATGCTCACCACTTTCAACGAAGTGAACATGAAGCCGGTCATGGACCTGCGCAAGAACTACAAGGATCTGTTCGAGAAGAAGCACAACGGCACCCGTCTGGGCTTTATGGGCTTCTTCGTGAAGGCGGCGGTGGAAGCGCTGAAGCGCTACTCCGCGGTGAACGCCTCCATCGACGGCGACGACATCGTCTACCACGGCTACCAGGATATCGGCGTGGCGGTTTCCGCGCCCAAGGGCCTGGTGGTACCGGTGCTGCGCAACGCGGAAAACATGGGCCTGGCGGATATCGAGAACAACATCCGCGACCTGGGCCTGCGCGCCCGCGACGGCAAGCTGTCCATCGAAGAGATGACCGGCGGTACCTTCACCATCACCAACGGCGGTGTTTTCGGTTCGCTGCTGTCCACACCGATCCTGAACCCGCCGCAGACCGCGATTCTGGGTATGCACAAAATCCAGGAGCGCCCCATGGCGGTGGACGGCAAGGTGGAAATCCTGCCGATGATGTACCTGGCGTTGTCCTACGATCACCGCCTGATCGACGGCAAGGAAGCGGTGGGTTTCCTGGTGGCGATCAAAGAAATGATCGAGGACCCGGCCCGTATCCTGCTGGAGATTTAAGGCTCGATTGAGCTTCGTGGTGGCACTGCTGCCAGGATTGTTTTGTGAGACGCTGTGAATACATCCTTGTACGCTCTCCGCGGCCATCCGTGGCCGCAGAAGGTCTCACAAAACAATCCCGGTATCAGCGCCTTCGCATCGCGGCCGCAGGCCGCCCCGGGAACGCCGAGCTCCAGCTCGGCAATGCGGCCGAAGGCCGCACCATTACAAATTGAATTCACGAAAACCTGGAACAGACCATGTCGGAAAAATTTGACGTAATCATAATCGGCTCCGGTCCCGGAGGTTATGTCGCTGCCATTCGCGCCGCGCAGCTGGGCCTGAAGACCGCCTGTGTCGAGAAGTGGAAAAACAAGGAAGGGAAGGGCGTCAACGGCGGCACCTGCCTGAACGTGGGCTGTATTCCTTCCAAGGCGCTGCTGGACAGCTCCTGGAAATACCACGAGGCCAAGGACTCCCTCGACGTGCACGGCATCGACACCGGCAAGGTGAAAATCGATGTCAAGAAAATGATCGGGCGCAAGGACCAGATCGTCAAACAGTTTACCGGCGGTATTGCCGGGCTGTTTACGGCCAACAAGGTCACCTCCATCTATGGCACCGGCAAGCTGCTGTCCAATAAGAAAGTGGAAGTCACTGACTTTGACGGCAAGACCACTGTCTACGAAGCGGACAATGTGATCCTCGCGTCCGGCTCCGTGCCGGTGAACATTCCGCCGGCTCCGGTGGACAACAAGATTATCGTCGACTCCACCGGCGCACTGGAATTCACCGAGACCCCGAAACGCCTGGGCGTGATCGGTGCCGGCGTGATCGGCCTGGAACTGGGTTCCGTATGGAGCCGCCTGGGCAGCGACGTTGTGGTACTGGAAGCGCTGGATAATTTCCTCGCGGTCATGGACCAGCAGATTGCTAAGGAATCGCAAAAGATCCTGAAAAAGCAGGGCCTGGATATCCGCCTGTCCTGCCGCGTCACCGGTTCAGAGGTAAAAGGCAAGGAAGTTGTCGTCACCTATCAGGACAAAGACGGCAAGGAGCACCAGGAAACCTTCGACAAGCTGATCGTGTGCGTCGGCCGCCGCCCCTACACCGAGGGCCTGCTGTCTGAAGACGCCGGTGTAAAGCTGGACGAACGCGGTTTTATCTACGTCAACGACCTGTGCATGACTTCCGCGCCGGGCGTGTGGGCTATTGGCGACGTGGTGCGCGGCCCCATGCTCGCCCACAAAGCCTCTGAAGAGGGCGTGGTGGTCGCCGAGCGCATTGCCGGCCAGAAGCCGATGATGAACTACGACGTGATCCCGAATGTGATCTACACCCACCCGGAAATTGCCGCGGTGGGCCGCACCGAGGAGCAGGTGAAGGCGGATGGCGAGCCCTACAACGTGGGCGTGTTCCCGTTCGTTGCCCTGGGCCGTGCGGTGGCTGCCAACGAGAAGGACGGCATGGTGAAAATCATCGCCCATGCGGAAACCGACCGCGTGCTGGGTGCACATATCGTCGGCCCTTCCGCGGCGGACCTGGTGCAGCAGGTGGCGATCGCGATGGAGTTCGGTTCCAGCGCCGAAGATCTCGGCATGACCGTGTTCGGACACCCGACTCTCTCCGAGGGCGTCAAGGAAGCCGCGCTGGCAGTGAACGGCCACGCGATCCATATCGCCAACCGCAAAAAGCGCAAGTAACAACGGGACCCGGGACCCAGGGTCCCGGGACTTGGCAAGAACTCCCCCCTCTCCCTTAGGGGCGAGGGGTCGGGGGAGAGGGGGGAATCCCCCACCTCTAAATTTTCAAAAGTGAATTGGTATTAACTATGAACTTGCATGAGTATCAGGGCAAACAACTGTTTGCGGAATACGGATTGCCGGTTTCCAAAGGCATTGCAGCGGAAACCCCGGCAGCGGCAGCAGCGGCAGCAGACGAAATCGGTGGCGACAAGTGGGTGGTGAAGGCCCAGGTGCACGCCGGTGGCCGCGGCAAGGCCGGCGGTGTAAAGCTGGTGGATTCCAAGGCGGAGATTGAAGAATTCGCCCAGAAGTGGCTGGGCAACAACCTGGTTACCTACCAGACGGACGAAAACGGCCAGCCGGTTTCCCGCATCCTCGTTGAGAGCTGCACCGATATCGACCAGGAGCTGTACCTGGGCGCGGTAGTGGATCGCTCCACCCGTCGCATCGTTTTCATGGCCTCCACCGAAGGCGGCGTGGAAATCGAGAAGGTTGCGGAAGAGACCCCGGAAAAAATTCTCAAGGCCACCGTCGACCCGCTGGTGGGCGCCCAGCCTTACCAGGCGCGCGAGCTGGCTTTCAAACTGGGCCTGCAGGGCGACCAGATCAAGCAGTTCACCAAGATCTTCCTGGGCCTGGCGAAGATGTTCAAGGAAAAGGACCTGGCCCTGCTGGAAATCAACCCGCTGGTTATCACTCCCCAGGGCAACCTGCACTGCCTGGACGCCAAGGTTGTGATCGACGGCAACGCCCTGTACCGCCACCCGGACCTGCGCGAAATGCACGATCCCTCCCAGGAAGATGCGCGCGAAGCGCACGCGGCCAAGTGGGAACTCAACTACGTCGCGCTGGACGGCAATATCGGCTGCATGGTGAATGGCGCCGGCCTGGCCATGGGCACCATGGACATCGTCAACCTGCACGGCGGCAAGCCGGCCAACTTCCTCGATGTTGGCGGCGGTGCGACCAAAGAGCGCGTGGTCGAAGCCTTCAAGATCATCCTGTCTGACGAAAACGTCAAAGCGGTACTGATCAATATCTTCGGCGGTATCGTGCGCTGCGACCTGATCGCGGAAGGCGTGATCGGCGCAGTGGAAGAAGTGGGCGTTAAGATTCCGGTTGTCGTGCGCCTGGAAGGTAACAACGCCGAGCTGGGCGCCAAGGTCCTGGCGGACAGCGGCCTGAACATTATCGCGGCCACCAGCCTGACCGACGCGGCTCAGCAAGTGGTTAAAGCGGCGGAGGGTAAATAATCATGTCAGTACTGATTAACAAAGACACCAAAGTGATCTGCCAGGGCTTCACCGGCTCTCAGGGCACTTTCCACTCCGAGCAGGCGATCGCATACGGCACCAAAATGGTCGGTGGTGTGACCCCGGGCAAAGGCGGCCAGGAACACCTGGGTCTGCCGGTTTTCAACACCGTGAAAGAAGCGGTTGAAGCCACCGGTGCGGAAGCCTCCGTGATCTACGTACCGGCCCCCTTCTGTAAGGATTCCATCCTGGAAGCGGCCAACGGCGGTATCAAGCTGATCGTGTGCATCACCGAGGGTATCCCGACCCTGGACATGTTGGACGCGAAAGTGAAGTGCGACGAGCTGGGCGTGCGCCTGATCGGCCCGAACTGCCCGGGCGTGATCACTCCCGGCGAGTGCAAGATCGGCATTATGCCGGGCCATATCCACAAGCCGGGTAAAGTGGGCATCGTCTCCCGCTCCGGTACCCTGACCTACGAAGCGGTGAAGCAGACCACTGACCACGGCTTCGGCCAGTCCACCTGCGTGGGCATCGGCGGCGACCCGATTCCGGGTTCCAACTTCATCGACATCCTGGAAATGTTCCAGAACGACCCGCAGACCGAAGCCATCGTCATGATCGGCGAAATCGGCGGCACCGCGGAAGAAGAGGCGGCGGCCTACATCAAGGAAAACGTCACCAAGCCGGTGGTTTCTTACATCGCCGGCGTCACCGCGCCTCCCGGAAAGCGCATGGGCCACGCCGGTGCGATCATCTCCGGCGGCAAGGGCACCGCGGACGAGAAATTCGCCGCGCTGGAAGATGCCGGTGTGAAAACCGTGCGCTCCCTGGCCGAGATCGGCAATGCGCTGAAGGAAGCTGCGGGCTGGTAATGCCTGTAGGAGCGGCCCATGGCCGCGATCGGACTTTCCGTTCACTGAGAGATTGATCGCGGCCATGGGCCGCTCCTACAAGGAATCGAAAAGGCCGCCTCACCAGAGGCGGCCTTTTTTCTTACGGGCCAACCAGGCATCTGCCGAACAATATACATCCCCCACAGTCACTCCTATACTGCGCGGAAACAAGCAGATAAGGAGCGACCATGGCCCGGGCACTCATCGGCGTAATCGGCGGCAGCGGCCTCTACCAGATGGAGGAACTGAGCAATACCAGCGAGCATTGGATTGAAACCCCCTTCGGTTCCCCCTCCGACGCCATTGTCACCGGCGAGCTGCTCGGCGTGACGGTTGCCTTCCTCGCCCGCCACGGCCGCGGCCACCGCCTGATTCCCTCCGAGGTTCCCTATCGGGCCAATATCCACGCACTGCGTCAACTGGGTGTGCGCTATATCCTCTCCCTATCCGCAGTCGGCTCATTGCGCGAGGAAGTGCGGCCGTTGGATATGCTGCTTCCGGACCAGTTTATCGACCTGACCCGCAAGCGGGATAACACCTTTTTCGGCGGCGGCGCAGTGGCCCACGTATCCATGGCCGATCCGGTATGCCCGGAAGTCTCCGACCGCCTCGCCCGCGCCTTCAGTCTTACTCAGGGGGAGAGCACTCAGGGCGATCAGCCGACATTGCACCGCGGCGGCAGCTATGTGTGTATTGAGGGCCCGCAGTTTTCCTCCCGGGCGGAATCCCACTGGTATCGCAGTATGGGCGCCTCGGTGATCGGCATGACCAACATGCCCGAGGCCAAACTGGCGCGGGAGGCACAGATCGCCTACGCCACCCTGGCCATGGCAACCGACTATGACTGCTGGCACCCGCGGGAAGCCGCGGTGACCGCGGAAGTGGCCATCGCCAACCTGCAGCAGAACGCCGCGCGCGCCCAGCGGATCGCCGCAGAGGCGATTCGACTGCTGGGGGAGGAGAAACCCCGGTCCCCGGCGCATACCGCGCTGACCAGCGGCCTGGTGACACCGCTGGAAGTCATGCCGGAGGATAAGGCCCGTGTAATAAAACCGCTGCTGACTGCGACAGAGTCTGTGGAAGAAGCGGAAGTCTGATAGAGCTTCCAGCCGTAGGATGGGCAAAGCGCAGCGTGCCCATCAACCGGACAACGATGGGCACGCTGCGCTTTGCCCATCCTACAGAACTGAGAGATATGCACGAAACCCTGCCGCTATTGGAAGTCTCTGATTTTCCGCCGATCCGCCGCGAGAAAATCGACACGCTACAGGTCAATATCGGCTACCGCTGTAACCAGACCTGCGTGCACTGCCATGTCAACGCCGGGCCCACACGCAGGGAAATGATGAGTGCGGAGAACCTGGCGCTGATTCCCGAAGTGCTGCGTGCCCGCAAAATTTTCAACCTGGATATCACCGGCGGCGCGCCGGAGCTGCACGAAGGGTTCCGCGATCTGGTGCGGTCCGCGCGGGCACAGGACGTACATGTGATGGACCGCTGCAACCTGACCATCCTGTTCGAACCGGGCCAGGAAAACCTGGCGGAGTTTCTCGCGGAAAACAAAGTGGAAGTAGTGGCCTCGCTACCGTGTTATTCACTGGACAACGTGGACAAGCAGCGGGGCAAAGGCGTTTTCGACAAGAGCATCGCCGCGTTGCAAAAACTCAACACCCTGGGTTATGGAAAACCGGGCAGCGGACTGCTCCTCAACTTGGTCTACAATCCCCTTGGGCCTTTCCTGCCGCCGGACCAGAAGGCGCTGGAAGCGGATTACCGCCGCGAGCTGTCCGCGCATTTCGGCATCGTTTTTAATCAGCTTTTCGCCCTGGCCAATATGCCCATCAAACGCTTCGGTTCCACCCTGGTATCCAAGGGCCAGTTTGCCGACTATATGCGGCTGCTCAAAGATAACTACAGCGCAGACAACCTCGATGGTGTTATGTGCCGCAGCCTGGTCAGCGTGGATTGGCAGGGCAACCTGTACGACTGCGATTTCAACCAGCAGCTGGGCATCGAGGTGCCGGGGCGCCTGCACCTGCGGGATTTATTGCAGGGGGATATGCACAACACGCCGATTCGCGTGGCCGATCACTGCTTCGGCTGCACCGCGGGGCAGGGCAGCAGCTGTGGTGGAGCCCTGTAGGAGCCTGCTTGCAGGCGAACAAGAACGGAGCTCCGTAGTCATTTACCGAGCACATCCCTGTGCTCGGCCCTTCGGGCAGCTTCGCTGCGCCAAATCGCTCCAGGCGATTTGGTCGCCTGCAAGCAGGCTCCTACAACCAATAGCTGGGTTTGTATGAACAAAAAAATTTTATTAATAGCTGTTCTGCTTGCCCTGGTACTGGCCTTCTTCTTTTTTGATTTACATCACTGGTTGACCCTGGAAAAGCTGAAGACGTGGCAGGAGGAATTTGAACAGTGGCGACGGGCTTCTCCGATTCTGGTGGGCCTGTTGTTCATGTTGTTTTATATTCTGGTCGCCGGCCTGTCGCTGCCGGGAGCGGCGATCATGACACTCGCCGCCGGCGCGCTGTTCGGCTTGTGGTGGGGAATACTGATCGTCTCTTTTGCGTCCAGTATCGGCGCTACACTGGCTTTCCTGGTATCCCGCTTTCTGCTGCGCGACTGGGTGCAGAGCCGTTTCGCCCGGCGCCTGCGGAAGGTGAATAGCGGTATGGAACGGGATGGGGCCTTTTACCTGTTCGCCCTGCGCCTGGTGCCGGTATTTCCGTTTTTCCTGATCAATATCCTCATGGGGCTGACCCGCATCAAAACCTGGACTTTCTACTGGGTCAGCCAGCTGGGTATGCTGGCGGCCACGGTGGTGTACGTCAATGCGGGCACCCAGCTGGGCAAAATGAAAAGCGTCGGCGATATATTGTCGCCGGGGCTGCTATTGTCTTTTGTACTGTTGGGCTTGTTTCCACTGTTGGCCAAGTGGGTACTAAGCTGGATCAAGCGCTACAGAGCCAGTCACTAATGAAAAAGCCGGGAAAATTCGACCGCAACCTGATCGTGATCGGCGCCGGCGCGGCGGGGCTGGTCAGCGCCTATATCGCCGCGGCAGTAAAGGCCAAGGTCACCCTGATCGAAGCCGGCAAGATGGGTGGTGACTGCCTGAACACCGGCTGTGTGCCCAGCAAGGCACTGATCATGAGTGCGCGGGTGGCCCGGCAGATTCGTCGGGCGGGCCAGTTCGGGCTTCGGGTGGGCGAACCGGACATCGATTTTCCCGCGGTGATGCGGCGGGTGCAGGAGTCGATTGCCCGCATCGAACCCCACGACAGCGTGGAGCGCTACACCGATCTCGGGGTGGAAGTGCTGCGGGGGCGCGCACAGCTTGTGAATCCCTGGACAGTCAGCATCGCTTTGAACGATGGCGGCGAACAGACCCTGACCGCCCGCGCCATTATTCTCGCCACCGGCGCCGAGCCCTTTGTGCCGCCGCTGCCGGGGTTGGAAGAGGTAGGATATGTCACCAGCGAAACCCTGTGGGACAGCTTTTCCCAGCGGGAGGAAATTCCGCAAAGGCTGCTGGTGCTCGGCGGCGGCGCCGTGGGCTGCGAACTGGCCCAGGCGTTTGCGCGGCTGGGCTCCCAGGTTACCCTGGTGGAAATGGCTCCGCGCCTGCTGCCGCGGGAAGACCGCGAGGCCTCCGAAGTGGTGGAGCGATGCCTGCGCGAGGAGGGTGTTCGCGTGCTGGTGGGCCACAAGGCGATCGCCTGTGAACTGGATGCGGCGAGCAATACCAGGCGCGCGCGCCTCGGCCACGAGGGGGGCGAAGAAACCGTAGAGTTCGACCAGTTGCTCTGCGCCCTGGGGCGCAGGCCGCGATTGCAAAATTACGGGCTGGAGGAGCTGGGCATCCTCGACGACGGCAAACTGCAGGCCGACGGTTACCTGCGCACCCGCTACCCCCATATTCTTGTCGCCGGCGATCTGGTGGGCCCCTACCAGTTCACCCATATGGCCGCGCACCAAGCCTGGTACGCGGCGGTCAACGGTTTGTTTGGCGATATCAAGAAGTTCCGCGTGGACTACTCACTGGTGCCCCGCGCGGTTTTTGTGGACCCGGAAGTGGCCAGTGTGGGTCTCACCGAACAGGATGCCAAAGATAAAAATATTCCCGTTACTGTAACCCGCTACGGACTGGATGACCTGGACCGGGCCATTGTCGACGGCGCCGACCGCGGTTTTGTAAAAGTGCTCACAGAGCCCGGGCGAGACAAAATTCTCGGCGTAACCATTGTCGGTGAGAGCGCCGCCGAACTGATCGCCGAATTCATACTGGCCATGAAGCACGGCCTGGGCCTGAATAAGCTGCTCGGCACCATTCATATCTACCCCACCATGGCCGAGGCCAACAAGTTCGCTGCCGGCAACTGGAAGCGGGCGCACGCGCCGGAAAAGATACTGAAATGGCTTGAGCGCTTTCACCGTTGGAGACGAGGGTGATGCGGCTGAGTATTGTTGTTCCATTGCTCAACGAACGAAATCTGATCGCGGATCTGGCGGAGCAACTGCAGCCGTGGCAACGGCGGCACGACTGCGAGGTTATCCTGGTGGACGGCGGCAGCGGGGATGGCACCGCGCAGCTGGCGCGCGATGCCGGCCTGCGCGTCCTGGTATCGCCGCGGGGCAGGGCGCTGCAGATGAACTGTGGCGCCGCCGCGGCTCGCGGGGAAATACTGTTGTTTCTGCACGGTGATACGCAGCTGCCGGCAAACGCGCTGGAACTGATCGAAGGCGCGCTCGCGGAAAAATACTGCTGGGGTCGGTTTGATGTGCGCATTGCCGGGCGCAGCTTCTGGTTTCCATTGATCGCCACTCTGATCAACTGGCGCTCGCGCCTCAGTGGCATCGCCACTGGAGACCAGGCCATTTTCTTGCGCCGCCGAAAGTTCGGGCAGCTCGGCGGTTTTCCCGAACAGCCATTAATGGAAGATATCGAGTTGAGTCGGCGCCTGTTGAAAATTTCCCGCCCCGCCTGTATCGGCGTTCCGGTTTCCACCTCCGGGCGCCGTTGGCAGTCCCGCGGCGTGCTGCGCACGGTATTGTTGATGTGGCGGCTGCGCTTCGCCTATTGGCGCGGAGTGCCCGCGGAAACCCTCGCGCGCCGTTATGAATAAGTCCTTGCGGCTGATCATTTTCGCCAAGGCGCCGTTGCCGGGGCTGGCGAAAACCCGCCTGATTCCGGAGCTGGGTGCGGAGGGGGCGGCGCAACTGGCAGGGAAAATGCTGCGGCATACGCTGGATTTGTGCGCGCGCGCGCAACTGGGCCCTGTGGAGCTATGTGTCACCCCCGATTGTGACGATGCATACTGGAAAAATTTCTCCCTGCCGGAAAATATGACGCTTTCCAGCCAGGGTGGCGGCGACCTGGGACAAAGGCTGCTGCGCGCCGCAAACCGCGCCGCCGGTAACGGCGAGTCGGTGTTGCTGCTGGGCACCGACTGCCCGCAGCTTACCGCCGAACACCTGAAGACGGCGGCGTTTGCACTGGAAAGGTCCGATGCGGTGATTTATCCCACCCGCGACGGCGGTTACGCGTTGCTGGGCCTGAACCGGGTGGAGGCGTCACTGTTTGAGGGTATCTCCTGGAGCACGGAGGTGGTTGCCCGGCAGACGGGGAAACGGATGGTGCAGTGCAATATGCGTTGCGAGTGGCTGGAGACGCTGGCGGATATCGATGAGCCGGCGGACCTGGATTATTTGCCTGAAGGCTGGAAGGAAGCTTATTTGTAGGAGCGGGCCATGCCCGCGATCAGCGGTGGTTCGCGATTCGCACCATCCCTGGGACTCCCCCTTCGGGCGCCTTCGGCCCAGACAAATTTGTCGCGGGCATGGCCCGCTCCTACAGGGGAGAGGGTTCTGAGTGCCGTTGGTCCATCAGAGCGCCGGAACCGCACCGGCAGTCTCGGCCACGGGGACGCTGCTATCCGCCAGTGCCTCCGCGGATTCGTCATTGGCCGCGGCGATACGCTGTTCCTCGATGCGGCTGCTCCAGGTCAGCAGGGCCTGGTAATGGCGGATATTCTGCACGTAGGTCACCGGCTCCCAGCCGCGGGCGTAGCCGTGTTTGGTGTGCTTGTAGTACTGGCGCTTGGCCAGCAGCGGCAGTTGGTCGCGCACATCGGCCCAGCGGTCCGGATTGCCGCCCATTTTTTCCGTGAGAATCCGCGCGTCCTCCAGGTGGCCATAGCCCACGTTGTAGGCGGCCAGGGCCATCCAGGTGCGGTCCGGTTCGCGGATGCGCTCGGGGATCTTGTCGCGCACCTTGATAAAGTAGCGGGCGCCGCCCTCGATGCTCTCCGCCGGGTCCAGGCGGTTGACGCCCAGTTCGCGGGCGGTGTTGCGGGTCAACATCATCAGGCCGCGCACACCGGTGGGGGATTTGGCGCGGGGGTTCCAGTGGGACTCCTGATAGCTGAGTGCCGCCAGCAGGTGCCAGTCGAGGTCGTATTTCTCCGCTACTTCCTGCATGGTTTCGCGCCAGCGGGGCAGGCGCTTGCGGCTGCTCTTGGCAAAGGCCTGGGCGCCACCGGGATTCAGCTTGCTCACGTGGCCGAAGAACTGTTCGCGCAGCTCCGCCACCAGCCCATTGGTGTTTGCGCGCAGCATAAACAGACGCGCGGCGTGGTAGAGGCTGTCGTCGTCACTGTTGGGGAAAGCCCAGGCAACGGGCTGGAATTGGGTGAGGTTGAAGGCAACATGAGTGTTGGGGTAGAGGCCGCGGTGCACTGCGTAGGCGTTGGAATCCACCACTGCGTAGTGAAATTTGCCTTCATTGACCATCTCCACCAGTTCCATGGCGTCGACGTCGGAGATTTCCTCCCACACCAGACCCGGGTAGCGCCGGGATAGTTTACGCATCTCCTCGGCGTGGGCACTGCCGGCGATGACCGCGACTTTTTTCTCTTCCAGATCACTTACTTTGCGCGGACGGTCTTCACCCAGGCGATAGATGACCTGCTGGCGGATCTCGAAATAGGAGGGGGTGAAGCGCACCTGCTCGCGGCGCTGGGGAGTGACGGTGAGTCCGGCGGCCGCCAGGTGGGCGCCTTCTTCCGGGTTTTCCAGGCGCGCGAACATCTGGTTCAGGTCGTGGACATCGCGAATAACTAATTTGACGCCCAATTCGTCGGCAAAGGCTTCCAGCATGCCATACTCGAAACCGGTGTGGGCGCCGCTGGCGTCTTCGTAGTAGGTGGTGGGACCGTTTTGTGAGAGCACGACCAGTTTGCCGGAGGTCTTGATGCGCTCCAGCGTGTCCGGTGCCTTGCTGGCCACCAGCAGGGGGGCACAGCAGGCCAGCACCAGGACCTTCGCCAGGCGGCAGCTGTAGCGCAACATGCGGCTTTTCATGATCATAAGATGGTCCCTCTACTCCCTTAGCTTTTATATTCGCTGTTATGCCTGCATCGCGGGCCAACTGCCGGTGCGCTCATCCTGAGTCGGTCCCGGCAAAGTCTGCCAATTTTACCCCATAAGGTGACGAATTGCCCAATCGCTGTTTTTTGCTTTGTGATCTGCCAACTTGCGGCAATGCTGTAATTGTAGTAAAGGGCTTCGCCGGCAGGAGTTTGTGGCATCGAGCGCCAATCCGGTTGGACGCTTGTCTGTCTTCTGTGCCCCGACTTCTGTAAAATTGCGCCCTCTCCAATCCCGGGGCGCTGTGCAATCTTCTGCCGCGGCTTCCCCAATTCAGACAAGAGGCAAACTCCCGCGATGCTAGTTCTGCGTGGTGCTCCCGCACTGTCGAAATTCCGCCATCAAAAACTGCTCAACCAACTGCGCGCCCTGCAACCGGCGATCGGTGAGGTTTACGCTGAGTTCGTCCACTTCGCCGACAGCAAAAAGCTGAACGGGAAGGAGCAGGCGCTGCTGGAGCGGCTGCTGCAGTACGGCCCCACCGAGGAAAAGCACAAGCCCGAGGGCGAACTGCTTTTAGTGGTGCCGCGCCCGGGCACCATTTCGCCCTGGTCCTCCAAGGCCACCGATATCGCCCACAACGCAGGCCTTACACAGATCCATCGCCTGGAGCGCGGTATCGCCTACTACATTAGCGGCGTCGAATTAACAGAAGCTGAACGGGGCGAGTTGGCGATACTGCTGCACGACCGCATGGTGGAGGCGGTACTGACGGATTTCGACGCGGCCGGACAGCTGTTTCGCGAGGAAAAGCCGCGCCAGCTGACCAGTGTCAACCTGCTCGACGGCGGCCGGGAAGCGTTGGAAGACGCCAACGTGACCCTGGGCCTGGCGTTGGCGGAGGATGAGATCGACTACCTGCTCACCAGCTTCCAGGAGCTGGAACGCAACCCCACCGACGTGGAGCTGATGATGTTCGCCCAGGCGAACTCCGAGCACTGCCGCCACAAGATATTCAACGCCACCTGGACCATCGACGGCGAGGACCAGGAGCGCTCGCTGTTCAGCATGATCAAGAATACCTACCAGAAGGGCGGTGACAATGTGCTGTCCGCCTACGCGGACAACGCCGCGGTGGTGGTGGGCAGCGAGGCGGGCCGCTTCTACCCGGACCCGGAAACCCGCGAGTACGGTTTCAGCCGGGAGCCGATCCATCTGCTGATGAAGGTGGAAACCCACAACCATCCGACTGCGATCGCGCCATTCCCGGGCGCCGGCACCGGCGCCGGCGGCGAGATCCGCGACGAGGGCGCCGTGGGCCGCGGCTCCAAGCCCAAGGTGGGCCTGACCGGCTTTACTGTGTCCAACCTGCAGATCCCCGGCTACGAGCAGCCCTGGGAAGTGGATTACGGCAAGCCGGAGCGCATCGTCACCGCGCTGGACATTATGATCGAGGGCCCTATCGGTGGCGCTGCTTTCAACAACGAGTTCGGCCGCCCAAACATCTGTGGTTACTTCCGTACCTTCGAAGAGGATTTCGGCGGCGAGCGCCGCGGCTACCACAAGCCGATCATGATCGCCGGCGGCTACGGCAATATCCGCGAAGAGCATATTGAGAAACCGGAGTTCAAGCCCGGGGCCAAGCTGGTGGTGCTCGGCGGCCCGGCGATGCTGATCGGCCTCGGCGGCGGCGCCGCCTCCAGTATGGCCAGCGGTACCAGCTCTGAGGACCTGGATTTCGCCTCGGTGCAGCGCCAGAACCCGGAAATCGAGCGCCGCTGCCAGGAGGTGATCGACCAGTGCTGGCAGTTGGGAGACAAAAACCCCATCGCCTTTATCCACGATGTGGGTGCCGGCGGCCTGTCCAACGCCTTCCCGGAGCTGGTGAAGGACGGCGGCACCGGCGGCAACTTTGAAATCAGAAACGTGCCCTGCGACGAGCCGGGCATGAGCCCGCTGGAAATCTGGTGTAACGAATCCCAGGAGCGCTACGTGCTGGCGGTGATGCCGAAGGACTTGGAGCGCTTCGAGAAAATCTGCGAGCGGGAGCGCTGTCCCTTCGCGGTGGTGGGAGAGGCCACGGAAGAAAAGCACCTGCGGCTGAATGACAAGGAATTTGACGCCAAACCGGTGGACCTGCCCATGTCAGTGCTGTTCGGCAAGCCGCCGCGTATGCACCGCACCGCCAAAAAAAGGGAAGTGGAAACGGAAGTGTTTGTGACCGAGGGCATCGACCTGAACGAGGCCGTCGAGCGGGTGCTGCGCCTGCCGGCGGTGGCCAGCAAGAGCTTCCTGATCACTATCGGCGACCGCACCGTAACCGGCACGGTTTCCCGCGACCAGATGGTGGGCCCCTGGCAGGTACCGGTGGCGGACTGCGCGGTGACCACCGTGGCCTACGACAGCTACGCCGGCGAGGCCATGGCCATGGGCGAACGCACCCCGGTGGCGCTGCTGGATGCGCCGGCCTCCGGCCGCCTGGCGGTGGGCGAGGCGATCACCAATATCGCCTGCGCGCCGATCGGCCAGTTGTCCGACGTTAAACTGTCCGCGAACTGGATGTGTGCCGCCGGCCACCCGGGCGAGGAGGAAAAGCTCTACCGCACGGTGGAGGCGGTCGGCATGGAACTCTGCCCGGAATTGGGCATTACCATTCCGGTGGGCAAGGACTCCATGTCCATGCGCACCGCCTGGAACGACGAGGGCGAGGACAAGGCGGTAACCGCGCCGCTGTCGCTGATCATCTCCGCGTTCACCCCGGTCACCGACGTGCGCAAGGTGGCGACACCGCAACTGCGCCGCGACAAGGGCGAGAGCGAACTGGTCCTGGTGGACCTGGGCGCGGGCAAAAACCGCCTCGGTGGCTCCTGCCTGGCGCAGGTGTACAACCAACTGGGCAGTACCCCGGCGGACCTGGACGATCCGAAACGCCTGAAAGGCTTTTTCGAGGTGGTGCAGGAGGCCCTGCGGGAAGAGAAGATCATCGCCTACCACGACCGCTCCGACGGCGGCCTTTTCGTTGCCCTGGCGGAAATGATGTTTGCCGGCCGCATTGGTATGGATGTGGAGCTCTATGAGCTGGGCGAGGACCCAATCGCCGCGCTGTTCAGCGAAGAACTGGGTGTCGTACTGCAAGTGCCCGCTTGCGATGCAAGGATGCTGGTGAAGACCTTCGGCGAACGAGGTATCCCGGCGCACCAGATCGGCTTCCTGAACGACAACGAGCACCTGTGCATCACCCGCGAAGGTGTGCAGATCTTCGGCCGTTCCCGCGCCGAACTGCAGCAGATCTGGTCCGAGACCAGCTACCGCATCCAGGCGCTGCGCGACAACGCCGACTGCGCGGCGCAGGAATTCGCCGCCATAGCCAAGGAAGATCCGGGCCTGTCGGTGAACCTGAGCTATGACCTCAACGAGGACGTCAGCGCGCCTTACATCAGCAAGGTGTCCCGGCCCAAGGTGGCGATACTGCGGGAGCAGGGGGTCAACAGCCAGGTGGAGATGGCCCACGCCTTCCACCGCGCCGGCTTCGCCGCGGTGGACGTGCATATGAGCGATATCCTCGCCGGCCGCGTGGCCCTGGACGACTTCAAGGGGCTGGTGGGCTGTGGAGGCTTCTCCTACGGCGACGTGCTCGGCGCCGGCGAGGGCTGGGCCAAGACCATCCTGTTCAACCCCCGCGCGCGGGACCAGTTCCAGGCGTTCTTCGAACGCGGAGACACCTTCAGCCTGGGGGTGTGCAACGGTTGCCAGATGTTCTCGGTGATCAAGGAGCTGATCCCCGGCGCCGATCACTGGCCGCGGTTTGTGCGCAACCTGTCCGAACAGTACGAGGCGCGCTTCGCGCTGGTGGGCATCGAGGAGACACCCTCGGTGCTGTTCAAGGGTATGGCTGGCTCTTACATGCCGGTGGCGGTCGCCCACGGAGAAGGCCGGGTGGAATTCGCCGATCGGGAGGCGTTGGAAACCTGTGAGCAGTCCGGCACCATCGCCATGCGCTACCTGAACAATAATCGCGAGATCACCGAAACCTATCCGGCCAATCCCAACGGTTCGGTCAACGGCATCACCTCGCTGTGCTCCGAAGACGGCCGCGTGACCATCATGATGCCGCACCCGGAGCGGGTCGCCCGCGCGGTCAGCAACAGCTGGCACCCGGACGATTGGGACGAGGATTCCGGCTGGATGCGCCTGTTCCGCAATGCACGGGTTTTTGTGGATTGATAATTTTGTTGTTGTAGGAGCGGGCCATGCCCGCGATCAACATCGTTGACTCGCGTGATAGCTCGGCGCATCCATGTGCCTCGGCCTTCGGCCAGCTAAAGCTGCTCAAATCCGTTCCCGACGGATTTGTCCATGGCGCTCACCCTACGGGCGCCTTCGGCGTCCAAATTTGGCTCCGGCCGCTCCAGGTATTCGCGGAGCCTTCGGCCCAGACAAATTTGTCGCGGGCATGTCGGATGGCCGCCCCGCCGCTCCTACAATCGCATCTCTCCCCTGCCTGCCGGGCAATTCCCATATTTCCTGCTACACTAAAAAAGTTATCCACAATAATTTTTTGCGTATGGTGCAGGTACCTATTTCTAGCCTATCCAACCATTTCCCATCCGCTGCAGTGACGGTATTGAAGCGCTGCACGCATCCATTCCCGGTCATTTCGTATCCAACAAGAACCCGTTAAGGAGATTGCGATGGCTTACAACAAAACCCTGGCAGAAAAAGTGCGCGAACTGTTGCAGAGAAACGACGGCCTCACGGAAAAGCAGATGTTCGGCGGCCTGGCATTTATGTTGAACGGCAATATGGCCTGCGGCGTAGTGGGTGAGGAACTGATGGTGCGAGTGGGTCCGGACAACTACCAGGATGCCCTGGAGCAGCGCTACACCAGGCCGATGGACTTCACCGGCCGGCCGCTTAAAGGCATGGTGTATGTGGAAGAGGATGCGATTGCAGCAGCCCTGGACGAATGGGTCAATCGCGGGGTGGAGTTTGCCGGTTCTCTGCCGCCGAAATAATTTTCGGGAGGAGGAGAATTTGTCCCGGCCGGGCTATTCGACCTGCAACCTGTAGGCGAGGACTCCGCCCAGCAACATCGGCACTGCAAAGAGATAGAAATTCCCCGCCATACTGACCCCGGAGGCGATGGTCACCCCGGCAACCGCCGGTCCGATCACCGCGCCAAACCGCCCCAGGCCGACCGCCCAGCCGACGCCGGTACTGCGTATCCCTGTGGGGTAGACCTTGGCCGCCACGGCATAGAGCCCGCAAAAACCGCCTTGTTGCATCAGCCCGATCAAAAAGATCAACGCCAGCAGCAGGCTTTCGTCCCTGGGCGCCAGGGCAAAAATGATCATGCCTGTAGCAGCGGAGATGAGAAAGAAGCTCACCAGACCGGTCAGCTTCCATCGGGTTGCCAGGCTCCCCAGTAGAAAAATTCCCAATACGCCGCCCATATTGAACAGGGAAAAGGCATAGTTGCCGGTCTGTTCCGGCAGCCCCGCATTGATCACCATTTTGGGAATCCAGCTCATCAGGAAATAGAGCGTGCAAAAGCACACGAAAAAGGTGAGCCAGAGGTTCAACGTCGTGCGGCGATTGGCGGGGTTCAACAACGCCAGCATATTGGCAAGGACACCACTGCTTTCACCGCTGCGCCCGGCACTGATCAGGGGAAGTTCTTTGAGGGGCTCGCGCCCGAGCCGGAGCAGGATTTTGTTTATCTGTACCAACGCCCCGGGCGGGCGTTTTTCAAGCAGGAACTGCAGGGATTCCGGGATCAGCCAGTAAACGAACAGTGCCATCGCCAGGGTAATAGTGCCCCCGAGCACAAAGAGGCTTCGCCATCCATACTCGGGCAACAGTTCACCGGCTACCAGTCCGGTGGCCATCGCGCCCAGTGGATAGCCGGCGGTTACCGCGGCCACCGACAGGGCCCGGAATTTTACCGAACTGTACTCGGAGGCCAGAGCCGCCTGGCTCGCCAGCATGGCTCCCGCACCCAGCCCGCTGAGGAAACGCAGCCCTATCAGTTGCCATAGGTTGTCGGCATAGCCGGTCAGCAATACGCTGCTTCCGATCGCCGCCATACTGGCGATCATCACCTTGCGGCGCCCGATCACATCGGAAGCCGACGCCAGGAACATGGCTCCCAGCATCATCCCCGCCAGGGCAAAACTGAATAGCAGCCCCAGCTTGTCCTCCCTTAGCGACAGCTCCCCGCCGATCGCGTTTACCGCCACGGCCATGGCGGTGATATCGAAACCGTCGAGCATATTGCAGAGTAGGCAGAGAGCGATAACGGTCAACTGCTGGGCGCTGATGGAACCCCTGTCGATAATATTCGCCACCAGTGCGGCACCGGTGTTGCGGGGCGATAGAACTTCCATATTCACCTCTTGTCCGGAGGGGCGGGAGTGATTTCGTTATCCCGACAGCTTATTCCTCTTTTCCGGTGGAGACTTGTGTAAATCGGACATCGACGAGGAGTGGAACCGTTATTTTTCAACAACTGGCTACAGGGCCTGCAAGATGGTTCCTATCTCGTTTTCCGCCAGCCTCCCTGTGGGCGGCATAAATCCGGAAGGGGCCGTGAGCCGGTGTTCGAGCAGGGTCCTGCCGTCCTCCTCCCGCAGCCAGCCGCTCTGCCGGTTCAGCAGCTCGCCGGGATTGCCGCTCAGCTCCGTGTGGCAACCGGAGCAGTGCTCCAGCAGCAGGTGCCTGGTGCCGCCTTCAAAGCGGATACCGTCGATATCCGCGGTTTGGTATTTCCGCCCGTGCTCCCGATAGGCCTCACCGTTGGAAAGGCGCAGCAGCGCCTTGTTTTTGTCGTCGACGATGAGCAGGGAGCCGTCCTTCAGCTGCAGCAGACCCACCGGCGCGCCTTCCGGTCTCAGTCCCTGGACCGGGTTCCAGTGGCTGACGATCTCCCTGTGCTGCGCGTCTCCCGCGGAGCCCCCTCGCGGGGAAAAGGTATGCCGGGAGAAATCCCGGGCCGGCGGAATAGGATCGCGGTTGAAAACAGGATTTTTATCCAAAATTGGGAGACCCTCCGCGGTGGTCGGATAGCTGACCAGCCGGTGGCCGATAACCCGGTATCCATGCCAGCTCATCAGCAGGCTGCCCTTGGGAATGGGCAGTCGATCGCCGCTGTAATAAATCATGTCCAGCGGCGCCACGTGGGGCGGCATCAGGCTGTAGGGCTCGATATAGTCGGCCTGCGAGCAGCCGTCGGGAATAAAGCCGGTATCCAGTTTGCGGTTGAAGCAATAGGGCCAGCCGTAGAAGCCGCCCTCGCGAATAATATTGATTTCCTCGTAGGGCTCCTCGGCATCTTTCCGGTCGGTGCTGTTTTCCCCCTGTAAAATGGTGCCGCTCGGGTGCACCACCAGCGCCATGGAATTGCGCAGCCCGCTGGCGTAGAGCTCGAAATTGCTGTCCCAGCGCTGCTCTTCGCTCAGGTAGTGGTAGCGCCTGAGACCGACGGAATCGATTTCATTACACTGTGGGCGGTCTCTGGTGAGTCCGCAATCGTCGCTTTTCGAGCCGGCATTTACCAGCAGATCGTTGTCGGGCAGGAATACGAAGCTGGTCAGGGGGTGCAGGTGCTTACCGGGTGCAAACGGCAGTCCTTCGATCACCGTTTCCTGCGCAGTTATCCGGTCCCCCTCAAGTTGAAAACGCACGATCCTGTCGGCTTCGCCCAGGTAGAAATAACCTCCCGGGCCGGATTTGATGTCGTGGGGCAGGTTCAGGCCGGTGGCGAGCCTGCTGGCTTTGCGCAGGTTGCGGTAGCGGTTGTCTTCAAACTCCAGCAGCCACAGAATCCCCTTGCCGGCACCCCAGCCGCCCATATCCGTAACCAGAATCCGGTTGCCGTCTGGAATTTCGAGAGCCTTGCGGGGTTTGATAAAGGCGGCGCCGCTTTCCGCGCTGACCATAAGACCCAGGCAGGTGCCGGGCGCGGTGCCGACCGGAAGCTTGGGCAGGCCGTCGCAGGTTTCGGGCAAAGGTTGGTAATTGGCGGTACTGGCAGTTGCGCAAAGGCCGAACAACAGGCCGATAATCCATTTACTGCATAAATCCATAAAGCTGAAAACTCACAGACAACGGGAGGCGTTGACCCGGCAATAGACAGCGCCGGGTCGATCATTGGATGCGGCAAGTTAACCGATCTTCAGGTGTTTGTTAATCGGCAGCTCGCGAATCCGTTGCCCGCTTGCGGCAAAAATCGCGTTGGTAATGCTCGGGGCTACCGGCGGCACGCCCGGTTCGCCGACGCCCGCGGGGGGTTCTTCGGAGGCGATCAGCTCGACCGACAGCGGCGGGCACTGGTGCATACGGAGCAGCGGGTAGTCGTGGAAGTTGCTGTTCACCACCGCGCCGTTCTGCATTTTTATCTCGCCCATCAGCGCCAGGCTCATGCCGAAAATCATCGCCCCTTCCATCTGCGAACGCACCCGATCCGGGTTGACCGCCAGGCCCACATCGGCGGCGCAGTGCATCTCCAGGATTTTGAGCTGGCCGTCGCGCACTTGCACTTTGCTGGCGATGCCCACATAGGACAGGAAGCTGCGGTGCACGGCAATGCCCCAGCCTTCACCCGCGTTTTTTTCGTGATCCCCGCGCATATTCAGATCCGCTTTCGCCGCCACGCGCCGCAATACCTGTTTCAGGCGCGCGGTATCCACGGGAAACTTTTCCAGGTCCTCGCCGTAGTTGTCGTACTTGTAGTCCCCCTGGCTGGGGTTGATATGCCGGTCCGAGCCTATAAGTTCCAGCAGGAATTCGTCCGGGCGCCGGCCGCCTGAATAGGCCAGTTCATCGGCGAAGCTGCACACGCCGAAGGCATTCTGGATATTGGAGACGGACCTCAACCAGCCGATACGGGTGTGGTAATCGGCGCGCTGGGTCTCGGTCCTGCGGTTGGGAATGGCGAAGGGCATATCGGCTAGGCCCAGACGCAGTTCCGAATTGGAGGGGCGGTCGACGCCGGCCTGGAAAGTGCCGCTGATGGAGGGGAAGGCGGTGCGCTGCAGCCAGCTTTCTACCTTGCCGTCGCCGTTGAAGCCGGCTTGGAAGTGCGCCGCGCTGGCCGCGTGGTAGTAGTCGTGGCGCATATCGTCCTCGCGGCTCCACACCACTTTTACCGGCCGCTGCATTTTTCTCGCTAGCAATGCTGCCTCGACGACAAAATCCGGCTTGGACTTGCGCCCGAAGGCGCCACCGAGCAGGGTAACGTTGACTTTTACCTGCTCCGGCTTCAATCCCAGTGCACTGGCCACGTTCTGCTGCACCGACTGCGGGTCCTGCACGCAGGCCCAGACTTCGCAAGCGCCTTCGCTGACCTGTGCAGTAGCGGCAAGCGGTTCCATGGCGGCGTGGGCCAAGTAGGGCACGGTATAGGTGGCGCTGTGGCTGCGGCTGGCACCCGCCAGCGCGGTGTCCACGTCGCCGTGATTGATGATGGTCTTGCCCGGTTCCTGTACCGCCTGTTTCAGTTCTTCCAGGTAGGCGTCGCTGTCGTGCTGGCTGTGGCCGGTTTCGCTCCAGGTAATATCCAGCAGTTTGCGTCCTTTTTGTGCCGTCCAGGTATTGTACGCCAGCACCGCCACACCGCTCAGGGGGTTGAACAGCGGCGGTTCCGCGCCGCCGTCCAGCTGTGCGATGGCGACCACGCCCTTCACCTTGCGCGCGGCGCTGTCGTCGATACGGGTGATCTTGCTGCCCAGTACCGGCGCGCGCTCGATACTGGCAATCAGCAGATCGTCGAAATACACATCCTGGCCGAAGCGTGCCCGGCCCGTGACCATGTCCGGTGTATCGACGGTATTGACCGGTTTGCCGATATATTTGAATTGCGTGCTGTTTTTCAAACGGAGATCTTTTTCATCCGGCACCGGCTGCCCGGCGGCGGCTTCGGCCAGTTCGCCGAAGCTCAGGCGTCGGCCGCTGGGGGTGTGGATGACGGAGTGATTTTCCGCCCGGCACTCGCCGGCGGGCACTTCCCATCGCTGTGCCGCGGCCCTTTCCAGCATGGTGCGGGCGCTGGCGCCCATGCGGCGCATGGTGTCGTAGAAGCGGCGCACACTGCGCGAGCCGTCGGTATTCTGGTCGCCGTAGCGCTTGTCACCCAGGCCCTGGATCACTTTCACCTTCTGCCAGTCCGCTTCCAACTCGTCGGCGACTATCTGGGGCAGGCCGGTGCGGATACCCTGGCCCATTTCCGAACGGTGGCAGACGATCGATACGGTATCGTCGCTGTCGATACTGACGAACAAATTGAACTCGTTGTTTTTATCCAGCCCCGCGGCCCAGGCGGGTTGCCAGCCGGGCAGGTTGGCGCCGAGCACCAGGCCGCCGGCGCTGAGGCCGGTGAGTTTGAGAAACCGGCGCCGGTGGATATTTTTTACTGTGGTATCAGACATCGGCGTTTCCCTCCTTAGTCGCGGCACTTTTTATTTTGGCCGCGGCTTTCATTTTGGCCGCGGCGCTGATTGCGGACTTGATACGCGGATAGGTGCCGCAGCGACAGAGGTTGCCGGTCATGGCCTGGTCTATCTGTTTGTCGTCGGGGTTGGGGGTCTGTTGCAGCAGCGCGGCGGCGGACATCAGCTGGCCGCTCTGGCAGTAGCCGCACTGGGGCACGTTGTGCTCTATCCAGGCCAGCTGCAGCGGGTGATCGCCATTTGCGGAAAGTCCCTCGATGGTGGTGATCTTTTTGCCCTCGGCGAAACTGACCGGGGTCAGGCACGCGCGCACCGGCTGGCCGTCCAGGTGTATGGTGCAGGCGCCGCAGAAGCCGCCGCCGCAGCCGAATTTGGTGCCGGTGAGTTTGAGCTCGTCCCTGAGCACCCAGAGCAGTGGCATATCCTCTTCCACTTCAACCTTATGGGCAGAGCCGTTGACTGTTATTTGCATGGGCTTTCTCCGTAGTGTGACCTGGATATTGTACCGAGGGCCACGCCCTCGCTTGATCTCTGCACGCTCAGCGCATTTTTGCGGCTAATACGTGCAATGAGCATGCATATACGCCGCAAAAATGCACCGAGCGCACAGATCCCGGCGCGATCATCGCGGCCCTCGGCACAATCTCCAGGTCTTCCAATCCTGTTGTGTGTCGATATCAATGGCGCCGTTGGGTACCGGCACTTCGGTGATAGCGTACTGTTCCGAGCGCAGCAGGTCGCGCGCGCCGCGGTCGCTGTTCAACTTCGCCAGCTGCGGGAAATACTCCCTGGAAAAAACGGCCGGCACGCCCCTGCGATCCGCGTAGAAACTGCAAACGATGGTTTTATATTCTGTCCAGCACTCCAGCAGGCGCCGGATATCCGTGCTGTCGATCGCCACCTGGTCCGCCAGTAAAACCAGGGCCGCATCACAGCTCGCCGGCAGCTGCCGAATAGCGAAAGCGAGCGAGCCGCCCATGCCCGACTGCCAGTCGCGATTTTCGCGCAGGTCCAGCTGCGGGTGGGCATCGACAAGTTGCCGGTGCCAGGCGCCGGTCACGATAAGCGGCGTCGGGAGACCCAGCGGTGCCAGTGTATCGGCACAGTGTTGCAACAGTGTCCTGCCCCGGTGTTTAAGCAGCAGTTTGCAGTGGCCGAAGCGGTTCGAGGCACCGGCGGCGAGAATAATTGGCTGGGTCCTTGCCATGGCTACGCCGGCGCGTCTGTTTTTATGGTTAATTTGGGGCCGGGGCTCAGTGTGCGCCCATCGGCGTCGTGCAACACCGCGTGTACCTCCGCGCAGGTTGCCAGTGCGATGCTCTCCGGCAGTTCGCCGCCCAGGTTCAGGCCGATGGGTGCGCGCAACGGCGCGGGCAGCGATGCATTCAACTGCTCCAGGGTCAGCCCGGCCAGCCGCAATACCCTGTCCCGGCGGCTGATGGGCCCGAGCAGGCCCAGGTATTTCAGCGGTTGCAAATACAGTGTCCGCAGAGCCGCTGCATCCAGTTCGAGATTGTGATTCATCACGACGGCGGCATCGACCTGTTGTAAGTCCAGTTGAGTGGATAGCTCGTCAGGATGACAGTGGTAACTGTTGCACCCGGGAAAATAGGCCGAGCGACCATTGGCGGGGCGGGGATCGCACAGGCTCACCTGCCAGCCCTGGGTGAGAAACAGTTGTGCCATGGGGCGCGCGTCTGCGCCGGCTCCCATCAGCAGTATGTGCGGCAAGGGGGCGACCGGTGTCTGCAGCCAGTCGCCGTCGTCGAGGTGGAGCAATTCCGCTCTGGATGTGAAATTGATTGCCCATGAAGAAGAGATTCGCGCCACAGTTTCACCGGCCGTGGGAATTTTTTGCCGATAGTGGCAGGGCTGGCGCCGGAGCAGGTGATTGCGCAATTGCTCCAGCTGCAGATACTGGTTTTCCGCGAGCAGCGGCTGCAACAGAATATGCACTGTGCCGCCGCAGCCGATACCCAGTTGAAAAGACAGGTCGTCTTCGTCGCTGCCGTCGTAGCAGAGTGTTTTCGACAGGCCGGACCCGAGCACCCGCTGGGCGTGCCGCTGGATATCCGCTTCCAGGCAGCCGCCGCTGAGCAGGCCGTAGTGCTTGCCCAGTTCGTCGAACAGCATCATGGCACCGGCCTTGCGGTAGCAGGGGCCGGAAGTTTTGTAGACGGTGCCCAGCACCCATTTGCGGGTAGTTTTGTGGCGGTGCCAGAGTTCGAGCAGTGCTTGGAGCTGGTTCGCCATACGGCTCGCTCTGTGGTTATTGTTTGGCGTGGCGGAAATACTACCGCAATAGCATGGGCGTTGCATGGCGCCCTGTATCGCTTAACTAAGAGCCTGTTTGGAGTCTTCATATCGTCCCGTTCCGTGCGGGGCCGGTATGGGTGCCTCTTTGCCTCTTTCCGGGACACGGGCTGGGCGCCCCCCTTAAATACGTCCCTGTACACTCGTAATCGGCATCCATGCCTCATACGGTCCCTGAAAGAGGCACCCATACCGGCCTGGCGGATTTTGCGCGAGACTCCAAACAGGCTCTTAGTGCCAGGCAGCAGGGCTAACCTGTTTTCTGTCGGCGGCAGAAGATCAATACATGAAAGGTGTTATTAATGGTTTAAAATCCAGCTACAATTTCGATTCTGCCCGCATGATAGCTGGTTTTAAATCTATTGGTATTCTTTATTTAATAGTTGTAAAAGCAGCTTTTGTGTATAAAATTAGAAATCAATAGATGATTTTCAACCTCTTATGAGTTTTCACGGCAAGTCTGACCAACAAATCCTTCAAACCCTCGGCGAGCGCCTGCGCGGGCACCGCCTGCGGCGGGATATCACCCAGGAGCAGCTGGCGGAGCGGGCCGGCCTCTCCGTGTCCACAATCAAGGGGCTGGAGTCCGGCCGCGGGCGGCTGGACAGCCTGGTGGCGGTGCTGCGGGAGCTCGGGCAGTTGGACGGGCTGGAGTCCTTCCTGCCGGACCCGGGTATCAGCCCGCTGCAGCTGGCGGAGCGGCGGGGCAGGCCGAGACAGCGCGCCAGCGGCACTTCCCAGGCCGCACCGCGCGGTAAAAAGAAACCTGAATCGGATTGGTAAACCCCATGGTAGAGCGTATCGAAACGGCAACCGTCAAACTCTGGGGCGACCGGGTGGGTGCCGTTTCCTGGCACCCGAATGGCTACGGCGTATTTGAGTACGATCCGGAGTTCGTGCAGCGCGGGCTGGACCTGTCCCCCGTGGTGATGTCCATTTACAGCGGCAGCCGGCTGTTTTCCTTTCCCAGCCTGAGTCGGGAGACCTATCGCGGGCTGCCGGGCCTGCTGGCGGACTCCCTGCCGGACAAATTCGGCAACGCGATCATCGACGCCTGGCTGGCGCGGCAGGGCCGCACGCCGGGGGATTTCAGCCCCATCGAGCGGCTCTGCTACACCGGCCACCGCGGTATGGGAGCGCTGGAATTCGAGCCGGCGGTGGACGGCCGCTTTCGCGAGTCGGCGCCGGTGGAGATCGCCGAGCTGGTAAAGCTGGCCCAGTCCGTCACCCACCGGCAGGAGCACCTGGCCTCGCGCCTGGGCGCGGACGACAGCGGGAATGCCGGCGCCCTGGCGGATATCCTGCGCGTGGGCACCAGTGCCGGTGGTGCCCGAGCCAAGGCGGTGATCGCGATGAACGCCGCCGGCGATGTGCGTTCGGGGCAGGTGCCGGCACCGTCGGGCTACGACTACTGGCTGCTGAAATTCGACGGCGTGGACGATATCGAGCTGGGCGAATCCCAGGGTTTCGGCCGTATCGAGTACGCCTACTATCAAATGGCGCAGGCCGCCGGGGTCGGGATGATGGAATCCCGCCTGCTGGAGGAAAACGGCCGCGCCCACTTTATGACCCGGCGCTTTGACCGTGTGGACGGGGACAAGCTGCATATGCTCTCCCTGTGCGGTATCGCCCATCTGGACTTCAATCAGGCCGGCGCCCACTCCTACGAGCAGGCCTTTGCGGTCATGCGTGAACTGGGCCTGCCCAAAAGTGAGGCCATCCAGCAGTACCGGCGCCTGGTATTCAACGTGCTGGCGCGCAACCAGGACGATCACACCAAAAATATCGCCTTCCTGATGGACCGCGGGGGCGAGTGGTCCCTGTCCCCGGCCTTCGACCTCACCTACGCGCATAACCCCGGCGGCCGCTGGACCAACCAGCACCAGATGAGCATCAATGGCAAGCGCGATCAGTTCACCCTGGAGGATCTGGTCATAGTGGCTGAGTCCATCAGTATCAAGAAACCGCGGGACATTATTGAGGAGGTCGCCGCCGCGGTGGCGCGTTGGCCGGAATTTGCCGAAAGAGCAGGGGTGAAGGAAAGTTTTGTCCGACAAATTGCCGAAAACCACCGTCAGCTACTGTAACCCTGGGGAGCGCGGAACTGTTTATTGGCGCTGAAGGCTCCAGTTATTGGGCTGAAGGCCACAGGCCCGCCTATTCCTCTCTCTCCGATCCCATGGCGTCTATCGGCTCACATGCCTACCGCTGTCCCCGGCGCTGCCCTACACTGACTTTCACAATTACCTTTGACGACGGCGCCGACTCTGGCGCCAGGCTCCATGCAGATCCGTAAAACGGGATTCGATATGACCACAATAACGCTGAACAATGGTGTCGAGATTCCACAATTGGGATTCGGCACCGCCGCCATCGACGAATGGCAGCAGGACAACAGCTACGTCACCGACACCATCCTCAAGGCGATGTCCATCGGCTATCGGCACTTCGATACCGCCTCCGTCTACGGCAACGAGCGCGCCCTCGGCCGGGCCATCAGGGATTCCGGCCTTCCGCGCCAGGAGCTGTTTATTACCAGCAAGGTGTGGGACACGGAGCAGGGTCGCGGTACGGCGGCTGCCTTCGAGCGCAGCCTGGAGCGGTTGCAGTTGGATTACCTGGACTTGTACCTGATCCACTGGCCGATGCCGGCCTATACCCGGGAAACCTGGGAGGCGATGGAGGAACTGTACGACGAGAAGAAAGTGCGGGCGCTTGGCCTGTCGAATTTCCGCAAGTCCGATATCGAGCAGATCGCCACTTTCGCCCGCGTCAGGCCCACCTGCAACCAGATAGAACTGCACCCCTATCTCACCCAGCGGGAAATGGTGGACTACTGCCAGTTCCACAAGCTCGCCGTTGTCTGCTGGTCCCCGCTGGGCTCCGGCAGCTGGAGCGGCGTACCGGCCACGGCAAGACCCGTCGTGGACCCGGCGATTGTCCAATTGGCGCAGAAGCACGGTGTGACCGCGGGGCAGATTATCCTCAAGTGGAATATCCAGCAACAGCGCATCGCGATCCCAAAAGCGGAAAACCTGGATCACATTCGGAAAAATTTTCTCCTCTACGACTTCGAGCTGAGCGAAGAGGAAATCAAGACGATCGACAACCTCAATTGCAACCACCGCTTCGGCGCGGATCCGGATGTCGCCCACGAGATCAACAAAAAAGTACCGGTACCAAACTGACCCCCCGGGACCGCGGAGCTCCAGCTCCGCATACCCTTCGTGAACCGAACCCAAATATCCGGACTAGACTTGATTTGCCATATGATCTTTCGAGGCAGACTATGCACAACAAAACCGATCGGGCAGGGAGCGGCGATTGGTCCCGGATCAGCCGCAGAGACTTGCTAAAGGGCACCTTTGGCGCGGGTACACTGGGACTGACGGTCGGCGGGCTGGCTTCCTTTCCCGGAATCACCTACGCCGCGGCACTGACCAAGGAAGAACGCGACAGGATGACCCCGGACCAGGTGCTGGAACTCCTGATGAAGGGCAACAAGCGGTTTCGCGAAGGAAAAATGCTCCAGCACGACTACCTGGCCCAGAAAAGGGCAAGCGCTGCCGGGCAGTATCCGGCGGCGGCCATCCTGAGTTGTATGGACTCGCGAACTCCGGCAGAAATTATCCTGGACGCGGGACTGGGGGAAACCTTTAACGCCCGCATCGCGGGCAATATTTGCACCGACGATATTGTCGGCAGCCTGGAATTCGGCTGCGCCCTGGCGGGGGCAAAGCTGATCCTAGTCATGGGTCACACCGCCTGCGGCGCGATCCGGGGCGCGATCGACAATGTAGAACTCGGGCATCTCACCGGCCTACTGGAAGTCATTAAACCCGCCGTAGAAGCTACCAGGTATGACGGCGAGCGCAGCGGCAAAAATGCCGGATTCGTAGATGCGGTGGCGGCCACCAATGCCCGGCTCGCCGTGGATGAAATCCGGCGCAGAAGCCCGCTGTTAGCGGATCTGGAAAAAGAGGGCAAGATAAAAATAGTCGGTAGTATGTACCATCTGACCGGGGGCAGAATCGAGCTTGTTACCTGAGGGCCGTCCGGATTGGCCCGGAGTAAATCTTCACGGTAAACGCAGCCGCCTGTAACTTTTCGTGGAATCAGGTCAGGGCGTTTGCCACAGGTTCAGTCCTCAGTTCCTCGGGTTTTTGACGCATCTGCTGTACCAATGACGGTTCGAGTTGGGCCTTTTTCTGCTGTACCTGCAATGCCCGGCGATAGACCTGGTCGGCGACAATATATTCCTCGGCGCGCTGATTGATATTGCTGTACCGCTCGTTTAGCTCCTCGATCTTGCGTGACAGATAGTTCAGATCGAGGATGCCGTCGAAGTAGAGGGCGATCAGTCGCTCGCACTCGCGGGCGATGGCCAGGTACTCGTTGCCCATCTCGCGGTGGCCTTCGTAGTTCTTCTTGAAGTTGAAAAACGTCTGCACGCCACCGAGCAGGGCAGTGATCAGTGCCAGCGCGGCGCCGGTCCACTTGGTCCAGTCCGGCAGTTCGGCGTTGATCAACGAAAAAAACAGCGAGCCCAGGAACAGGTTGATCACCACAATCGGCACACCGCAAAGCACATGCATATTGCGCCCCCTCATGGAGGCGCGGAAATGGCTGTGTTTGCACAGATGGGCGTTCCAGCGGAGTTTTTCCAGGACTTCTACGGTGTTGGGGATATTAGCCATGAACGGACCGTTCCTTGTGGATATCAACTGTCGGGGCGGCATTGTGCCTGTCGGCGGTGGGATTCTCAGGGTGCCGGCATTGAAGGTCAAATAGAATCGCCGATCCATTGTTGCGCGGTGGTTATATTTTCAGCGATGAGAGAGGTTTCGCCCTCCCCTGGGAGGGGGCGGGCAGAAGCTGTCGAATGGTGCCGGAGGCTGAATTGGCCGGGGGCAACCAGGAGAGACCCGAGGTAAGCGGGGTGGCTATCGGCGTTTCTCCAATGGCCTCTCGCCTAAGTGTTTAGTCCACGGTTTACAACAGTTGCTGGAAAAAACGGTCCCGCCTTGGGAGATAGTGATTATCGTAATCGAGGGATAGCACTACCTTGTGGGCCCGTCCGACTATCTCTTTTCTGGGGACAAGGCCGATTACGCGGGAGTCGGCGCTGTTGTCCCGATTGTCGCCCAGGGCGAGATAATAGTCTTGCGGAACACGGACCGGGGAAAAGCTGGACATTGCCGAGCCGCGCTTGTGCAACCGCACCAAGTGCTCCACACCCAGCAGGTCTTTGCGAACCTCCCGGAAGAAGGGGGACTCGCTGGCGAGCGTATATGACAGGGGTTCGCCATTGATGATCAGCCTGTTGTTGCGCAGCTCCACCGCATCCCCGGGAATACCCACAACCCGCTTTACGAGCCGATTGCCGCTGGCTTCGGAATCGAATACCACGATATCGCCGCGTTCCGGCTCGCCGAGCCGTGCCAGTGAGGTGTGGGTGAAGGGAACTCGGATATCGTAGGCCATTTTATCGACAAGGATATAATCGCCTTCCAGTATGGTGGGCTTCATGGATCGGGAACAGTAGGGTAGAGCGATTCTCCCTGAGTACCCGTGCAAGACCCTGTCTCATGGCTAACTCCTTTTCAGTCAGAAAATGATGAGGTTAGGCCGTAAAAACACAGATGGGTTCCTGAGTTGCGCGTGCTGTCGGTAGCCGTGTGCCGAATGCCGTTGCCTAGAGCACGGGAAATGTGCGTATGCAGGACATGGCGCATGAGGGAGCGGTGCTCAGTTTGGTGGCGCCGCTGGTTATTGCGGGAATGAGCTGATTGTTGCTGGTTTAGGCGTGCTGTACACATTTACTCACTGTCGGGCTGTGGCACCAGGGTTACGTAGCTGCCGGAGATTTCCGCGCGCAAATTCAACTTGTGTGCGACTTCGGTCAGTGCGGCATCCCAAGGTGTATTTTCCAGCTTCAATTTGTCTATTTTTCCGCTGACTAAGTCTAAGCCACGGATTTTGAGCCCGCCGAATTCGGCAAATAGCTCGATTGCCTGGCGAGCCTCAATATCTTCGAAGTGCATAGAAAGCGTTTCGTGCACAGGCTGTAGCGGCTTAGCCTCCGTCGGTCCGTTCAGTAACCAAACCGAAGCTACGGAAACCGCCAGGCCGAAGGCCATGGAGGCAGTGAGAAGGGTTTGATTCTTTCTCTTGCGAGTCTGTAGCAGCAGAGACTGATAATGTAAATTACCGCGGAGGCTATTCTGGTCTACATCGCGAAACAAAGTGGTAATATCAGTATTGTAAGCACGGCAGACCTTCTTCAGGATGCCAATCGAAGCCGAAGCTTGATCGTTCTCCAGCTTGGACAGGTAAGACTGCTCAATACCGATCTTGCGCGCCGCCTCCGTCTGGCTCCAGTTTCGCTCGGCGCGCAATAATTTGAACTGAGTTCCCAAGCTGTTCATAAATTAATCTTTGTAATATATTTGCAGCGAGCTCCCTTTAAGTCAGCCCCCGCCGCGGTTATCGTCAGTTGTCGGCTGTTCTCGATCGAATTCTATCAGCATTTTGACGATATCTGCGCAATGAATATCTTCAAGCTGCACACTGATTGGTTCATCGGGGTTGTTCAGTTTATAGTCACTGGTTTCTGACGGACATGCCTTGCTCACCACAGTCCAAACTTCCGAGATAGGCTGCTGCTGGGCTTCCATATTGAGGGCATTGACTTCGGCGTCGACCATCAAAAGAAAAATTATAGTAAAAGTTTTCATAGTAACTCCCTATTGATTTATGGACTGCGATCCAGGCTAGCCGTCACTTGGTATTTTCCCAAGGAATAGTTAGGAATGATGATGAATAGTTCAGAATAGCGCTTTTCTGTATTGGTACTTGATATAGATGCTGATATGATTATCAGTCGCCTTCCTGACCGAAGTCACCAGTAATGCCGGCATGCCCATACTTACGGCGGCGGAGATGGTTCAGCAATCAAAGTTTGCGCAAAGGAGAGGGGTGAGAGCGATTTATATCGAGAGCCCCAGCCCCTTTCCCCAAGGGGGAGAAGAGCTGGGGGAGAGGCTGGACTTCAGATTTGACCGCGGTGGCGATCCCATTGCCAAGCCGTTTACAGCATGGCCATAAATCGATTCCTTCTATTGCTGCTTGGCCTCCCCGATCTTGGCTATTTTAATTCCCAATTGCCATGCAGGTATTCAAGTACTGCCATACGGCCCTGGTCCAGCAACTGAATATTTTGTACACGATAGGGGCCACCCAGTCCGGAGGATACCAGGGTGCTGTCATCCACCGGTATTTTCATTTCCCGCTGCCCGGGCTCGAACCATTCGGCCTGATAGCTCAGCAGCGTGGGTTTGTACTCACCATTGGGAGCAATGCCATATACCAACGCACGGGTTTCATAGCGCCCCGGTTGTTGCACGTCCAGTGCCAATCTCAGACCTTGAGCATCGCTGTAGACAGAGGAAACTTCAGCGGTTTCTTCGAAGATATTTGCTGAAACCACGGCCACGCGCTCAATAGACTCGTTGCTTGAATTGCGTATGGTAGAGCGTACCTCGACTTGCCATAGCTCGCCGGGCATGGATGGGGCGTCAACCTTGATTGGCCAGTGTACCCTGTACCGGTTGTTTTCCATTCGTCCGCTCACCGTGTAGCGTTTGCCGTTGGGCGCCACCAAAGTGGATGAGATGGACTCAATCTTGGCTTTGGACTTTGGGCTGGGTTGGGCGTCCAGAACCAGGTTATCGGAGCGGGAGAAGCGGGTTTTCGGCGTTTGTACTTCCAGTTCTATATCGCTGTTTTTGTCCAGGACGTAGACGATATAGTCTGTATCATCTTTGGCGTTTCCGTTGGCCTCCAGCCTGAACTTTCCCCGCCCCATATCCTTTGGCACCCGCATGGCATGAGCACGGCTGTAGAACTTTGGAAAATTCTCTCTCAGACCTTGGGATTTTCGATGCAGAGCGATGCTGTCATCGTCAACCCGCCGCCGCTGTACGCCGTTGGACAGGGTCATTCCCCGAGGGACTTCCCGGTTGACAATACGTTTTCCATTTCTGACGCTGTCGAGCGGAGTGATCTGAATCACGGCCTGATCTGCATCTACGGTCAGGTCTACGCCGCTATTCAGCTCTGCGCCGCTGACTTTGCGGAAAAATACCCGACTTTTTTGTATGGCACCGACATCAGTAAGGCGCTGTGCAATGCTGCTGTCCACATGTTGTGAGAAGCTAATCTTCTCCCGCTTATTGTTGGCCAGATCCTGGGCAAAGGCCGAGGAGGTAAATACGAGTGCTAAGGTCACCAAATTTATGATTAATGATTTCATTGTGTCACCTCAAATGTCGTTTCTTAGGATAACATCGAGATTAAAGCACTTTCGCCGGCTCTGGTTGTGGCTGAGGGGTTCGCCATCTCGGGTTTTGTCATGGTCGTAGAACCACAGGTTGCCAGCGGCATTCTGTGACGAGCAGTTGATAAAACCATCAGAGCAGCTGCTCAGCCACTCCTGGGTTACTTCCAGGCCGAGATTTTCCGTGTACCCTCCGCAGTAGCTGTCGGAGTCCCAGACCGCGGTTTCCACATCCGTGCCCACAATATTCCAGAAACCCACCGGGAGCGACGGACGCCCGGAAGTTCCCAGCAACCAGTTTTCATTGTAATAATCCATCCAGCTGGTTTGCTGCATACGCACGGCGTCGTTCTGGTAGCCGAGCAGCCATCCCACCGATGATTCAAATACATTGCCCGCCATCACGGCATCCGCCAGAGGCGTGCCCGCACTGGAGGCCGCGATAACATTCACCCAGCGGGTATTTTCAATGATGGTGGAGTAGCGGCTGTCCCAGGTGGGGTTGGATAATATCCAGCGCATCACATTGCCGCCATTTGAATGGGTGGTAACCACCAGGTCATCAATATTCATGGAAGTTATAAAGTCGTAAAGCTGCGTCGCCAGACACCCCGCAGCGGCGTCGTCCCACATATACTCTTCAAAATTACAATTGACTATCAGGAGATTGCCGCCGCTGGGTAATCCCTGGCGAATGGACTCCACCATTTCATAGGTCCAGTAGTCGTTATAGGCGTCTGATTGATGGCCGGTACCGTGTACCAGAGCAATGCCTGTGGCGGCCTGGGAAGCTGCCGGTATGGCAAGCATCAGGACCAGCGACACCAGTAGGGAGGTTGTTCGTATTTGCATGATTGTTTCACCTGCTTTCTCTCTATTGTGGTTAGGTAAGCAATAGGGTTTTGCCCGGAGAGTGAAAGAGGATTAATGCTTTTGTATTATTTTTATTCTGGATGATTAAGACTAATTAAGATTATGCATTCAGTACCCGGGTACTACATAAATGCAAAAATGTGTGCCGTATTACAAAATTTACTCCACCGGAAACTTATCGACCTCGAAAAATAAATGGAACCGGTGTTGGTCTTGATATCAGCTGAATACTGTTTTTTCAAGTTAAACTTCAATGCGGTTAACGAAAATCAGTAAATTCGTATTTTGTCATTTCTCTTTGGCATCTGAATTAACCAATAGCAAGTATATTGTTATTGAAAGGACAAGATCAGAGTGCGTTATAACGCAGAATTCAACCAGCAAGGTGCCTGTCAAAATTCCACTCCGGATCAAATTGTTAACCGATAGCGGAAACAAAATATCCCGGAAGGAAAATTGGTATTTTGACTGGGCGGTCGAATGGGCCTGGCTATTCAAGGTTTAGGTTGTGCCGGAAACGCAATTGCCGGCAGAATCACAATCGGAGCGGAGATCATTATACGAGGTGGCCGACGGCGTCATCGAATGCCCTGCAGGATCGGCCGGATTCCCCGGCCGTTTCCTGCTTTTGCTGGCGCTTTCGCCTGCATCAGTTCTCTTCTGGGTCCGCTACCAACCCATCTTTTGTTTGATAAAGGCGGTGAGTTTCTCCCCGTTGTCGATATGCTGGGCCACTCGGGGGTGCTGGCCGTAGCCGGTGTAATCGAAGAAGAGGGTGTCCAGCTTCTTGTCGTTGAATTCCGTCTGCATGCGCTTGACCGCTGCGCGGATATAGTTAGGCCACTTGTCGTTGGCGGTGGCATCCATACTGCCCAGGGCGGAGATAATCTGTGCGTCGGGGTACTTTGCGCGGATACTGCGTACAAAATCCACATAGGCCTGGATGCGCTCCTTATCGGAAGGGATGGGCTCCAGGCGCTTCTCCCGGTCGATCAGCCAGCTGTCGTTCTGGAACAGGTTGATCACCACCACATCCGGTGTCCAGCGGCTGAAATCCCACTGGGTCTCATTGTCGCCCACTGCACTCAGCTGGTCGTAGTACTGGGGCATGATAAAGGGGAACCAGCTCACCATAATGCCGATACCGCTCTTACAGATGGTGTGTAGTTCCGCATCCAGTTTACGAGCGGCGACGGAACCATAGGCCCAGTAGTTGTTCTTCTCCGAGGCCAGATCGTCGCGGCCGTTGTCCGCACCCTCGTTGCCCATGCCGCAGGTGATGGAATCGCCATAGATTTCCATCCGCCGTTTCGGTCGCGTTGGGGGCGACAGCTTGCCGTTGTCATCCAGGAGCAGTCCCTTGAAGGCGGAGGCCCCTTCCTCGCCCTCGGTGCGCTTGTAGATTTCCAGCGTGTGTTTGCCGGGCGCCAGGGCGCGGGAGATCTCGTAGCTATGCTCGCCCTGCTTAGCCTCCAGTACATAGGGGTGGAGGGTATTGCCGTCCACAATCACGTTGTAATAGTTCCGGCCCTTCTGGTCGTCCAGCACCAGGCCCAGGCTGGTGCCGGTAAAGTTGGCCTTGATACTGGTGCCCGGCCAGGAGAGCTGGGGGGCTTTCTTGTCGGTGAAGTCTATGCGGCCGGTGTAGAGCAGTTCCGGGGCATCTGCTTCTATTTTGGCGGCTGCGAGGAGGTCCCCGGATAACAAGGTTAGCCACAGGGATGACGTCAAGAGAAATAATTTCTTCATTGGCTTTATATACTGGTTTAGGATGTAATCAGTGTTTGGGTCTAGTGTCCGCACTGAGACCTTAATGTCAAGTTCTATCTCTTGATTCTACGCTTAATCTTTATCGCTAGAATCCCAAATATAAGATACTTTGCCAATCAGATTATTCTGGCTGACAGTGCCAAACATGCGCGAGTCTCGGCTGTTGCAACGGTTATCACCGACTATGAAAAGCGCCTCGTCGGGAACTGTCGTTTCGGGGAAATCCCGGATATAGCAGACTCCTTCCGGTTTTAAAATATAGTTCTCTTCTTGTCGTTGTCCATTAACTATGGCAATAGAATCCTGGACCGATATATTATCTCCAGGCCTGGCCATCACTCTGCCTATAAAAGGGGCATCCAATTGCGGTGGCTTGTAGACTACTATATCCCCAATTTCTGGCGTTGTATTGGCGTAGGCGAAGGTTTTGACCAGAATATAGTCCCCAGGATTCAACGTCGGCATCATCGATGCGGATGGAATATGGTAGTACATAATACCCCACATCCTTGCGCGTGGATCCAGGGTGGCAGTGCCGAATGGGTTAATGAGGTACACAGTCAGAGCTATAACCCCTGTTGCCCCAATAAGGAAAATTGGTAATTTTTTCATTTCATTCTAGTAAGTATTTGTCGTTATCGGCTATTGAATTTTGAAATCAATCGAGAGTTCGGCCTCATACTGGATTTCATCAAAAGACGGCGCTTGATATGAGGGCTCCAGGGATTGAGAAACATAGTCATCCCGCTCCTTTCGTGACCCGGTTACAACTACTTCTTCCAGAGCCATGGCGCCGCGGGTCGCCTGAAAGTCCATCTTTGCATTTCGGATGCCGACAGGGGTGAGTTTGACGCCCAATGTCTGCTCGTAGTTAGCCTTTTGCTCCATGATTCGTTGCAGGGCAATGGACCTCATTTTTTTGTTATACTCCTCTTTATTGGAGTGCTCGAAGGTTGTATCGGACAATATCACCTCCTGGTTCTCGTCCGCCAGCCGGGCTATTGCCTCCAGCTGGGATTCCTCGTCGATGGTAACCGCCATTCGGTTAATCACTTTGTAGCTGCTCGGGGTCTTCCCGAACCATCCATACTGGGGTGATGAAGAGAACTTTGAATTTTGGATGGCGTCCCGCGGTATGCCAGCAGAGTTGAGCGCACTTCTTAGCCTATCCCGCAGAACACTGTTGCTTGCGATTGCATCGGCCAACTGCTTCTCCTCTGTGGTAACGACCAAGCTGACGATTGCCTGATCTGAATAGGCCTTTTCTTCGGCGTGGCCTGAGATGGTTACCACATTATCGGAAGGGTAGAGTAGTCCGCGCAGATCTTGCGGCGTGCCCTTGATTTCGGGTACAGCAAAGCAAAAGTTTGACAAAAGAGAAGCGGTAAAGAGGAAGAGGGATTTTTTCATAAAAATCTTACCTTACTATAGGTTTCTAGCAGAAATACGCCTTTCAAAAATCTTCACCTGCTTCGCTCCCAAGAACTTCGGTTCTAAAGCGTTCACGCAAGTAATTTTCATCCAGAGTGTGATGCCACAGGTTGGAACTCTGTCCTTTGTCGAGGGCTATTTCACCCACTCTACCCGGGTTGTACCGCAGAACCTTTTGTGTTTTGTAGCTGGCGATGTCGTCTGTGTAGGCATTTTCCGGCGAGATGATATCCCAACCTTCTTCCCTGAGGGAATCTGCCAGATCGCCTACAAATAGCGCTGTGATATCCATTTCATGCAGCAGGAGTACATGCTTCGGGGAGCGACCGATGTGAGTTATTGCCAGTTGATCGTGATGCTCTATGCCTTCGCTTATGACACTGACGTAGAAATTCTTAAGCTTCTCCAGGTCAACTTTGATCCCCTTGTCGATGGCCTCCTGGAACAGCGTTTCAATATACCAGTCGTAATTGTTGAGGGTGATATAGGCATTAATATATCCGTTTTCCTGCAGGTACATTCTCATACCATCCCGTTTGGCGGTAGTATTACCCTCTCTCAAGTAGGGGAAGCGAAACCACTTTTTAAAAGTCGGGAAGCCACTTAAGAGTTCCTAATTACCATCTAAGGTAAGCCAAGCCGAGGAGTAAGCGCGCACAGGTCGAATCTGTGGTTAAAACGTATCCTAATTACCACTCTTGCTAAGTAACGATTACCTGTATATAAATACAGTTATCTCGTTGATCTGCAAGGGAATCCGCCATGGCTCGCAACAAGGTACAGTTCCAGAAGGGCATCAGTTTGACCAAATTCCTCAAGGAGCACGGAACCGAGGACCAGTGCTTCGATGCGCTCTGCCGGTGGCGATGGCCAGACGGATTCCGCTGTCCCCACTGCGGGCATGACAAGTATTGCGACTTGTCTCACCGCAAGCTGAAGCAGTGCAACCGATGTCGCCGCCAGACGTCGATAACCTCGCGCACTATCTTCGACTCCACCAAGCTACCCCTTACCACCTGGTTTCTTGGTATCTTCCTCATTACCCAGGATAAGAAGGGCATCTCCTGCATGGAGCTGGCCCGTCACCTGGGTATCTCCTACAACGCTGCCTGGCGCATGAAGCAGAAGCTCATGCAGGTAATGCTGGAGCGGGACCAGCACTACAAGCTGTCCGGCTTCATCGAGCTGGATGACGCCTATCTTGGCGGCGAGCGTACCGGATGCAAGCCAGGACGCGGCGCTGACGGCAAGACACCCTTTGTTGCCGCTGTTGAAACCACCAAGGAAGGCCAGCCATCCCGGATCAAGCTCTCCATCATCAAGGGTTTCCGAAGCACCGAGATTTCCGCCTGGAGTAAGCGCCATCTGAGTGAAGGCAGCACTGTCATCTCGGATGGCCTCGCGTGTTTCAATGCCGTCACTGAAGCAGGTTGCGCACACGATAAGATTGTCTGTGGTGGTGGCCGCGCTTCCGTTGAAGAGCCCGAGTTCTATTGGGTGAATACTGTACTCGGCAATTTAAAGAGCGCTTTGCGCAGTACCTACCACGCAATCCGGCCTAAATATGCGCAGCGCTATCTGGCGGAATTCCAGTACCGATTCAACCGCAGATTCGATCTTTGCGCGCTCATTCCCCGGCTTATCTACGCCTCTCTCCGGACTCCACCAATGCCGGAAAGATTGCTTAAACTCGGCTTAGCTTAGGTGGTAATTAGGTAAGAGTTTGTCGGCTTTGGCGACGTTATCGATATAATCCTGTAGATTCAGCTCATTGAAGTCAGGGTGTGAGTGCGTGTGATTGGCAATGATATGGCCGGCATCACTGTAGGCCTGAAGGCGCTGCATGCCCTCCCGGTCCAGCTTCTGGCTCACCGAGAAAAAGGCCACTTTCGGGATCTTGTGTTTTTCCAACTCCGCCAGAAGCATTTTTGCACGGGTGGGGCCATCAAAGTAACCAGTTGCCTTCCTGGGTGCGTCATCAAATGTTAACGCCAATTCTTTGGCGTGGATGAACGGTGAGGCGGCGAGTAACAGTATGAGGACTATTTTGTAACGCATGGTCTGCTCGATTTTTGTTGCTAGTGCGGACATTGTACAGGTAGATTCCTGTGTTTTCAGACGATAACTGAGTCGCATTCTCAAGGTGTCGTGCTTTTTTTACCATAACGATCAGTCCGACTATTATGTCAGAAGTAACGGCAAGCTTTAATTTCCATATGTGAAGTCTGAGGCCTAATCTCATACCCTTTGTTATATCTTTTAACTCTTGGCCTTTTTCCAGCAGCTAGACAAGAGGAATAAGTTCTTCATTTGAACTCTTTTACTGTCATTGAGTCAGGCTCCAATCCTCCCATATGGAAAGGTTCTATGCGGTTGTTGGCCACCAATAGCGGGTTTCCCCGCAGGGCATGATAAGTCTTTCTTGCTGGGAGCGCTCTCTTTGATGCAGATCCGTTGTCCACTGGCCGGAGAGGCCGGCATAGGCGGCATAAGCGGAGATAACGGCATCCCATTCATGGTCATTATCGGTCTCTAGGGGTATTCCCAGGCATTCGGATGCCATCCTGTCCATATCCCGGTGCAGCTGGTCGTAGTTGTACTTCTTGCCTGTCAATGCATGAAACAGAACCTTGGGCTGGGTTTCGGTTACCGCCAATGGGGCATTTTGACTGCGCAGCGCGATCAGTACAGACATACCGTTGATACCCATCGAGCCGTAGAGGCTGTTGGGGGAGGCGACACTGTTCATCACTTCTCTATACTTCTCTCTGAGCCAGCGGTCCGCCGGCCGCCAGCCGCTCTCTCCAGTCGACCAGCAGGTAAGCTTGTCTATGCCGACGGCTTTCAGATCGGGATACTTCTCCGCAAAATCCAGGATCTGTTCGGCGGTATTTAGTGTTTTTATCTGTATATCCGCAAGCTCGCCACTCGTAAAGCACAAGGCTGCCACCCCATGTGCGTTTCTACCGCCGGGGTCGTAGCCGATTATTGTGCCGCTGAACAGGTTTGGCTGGTGCAATGTTTGACTATGACTTCGATACTGTTGCCCGCTCTAAGCGTTTTTAGCTTGCCGGTGAAATCCACGCGAGCACCGGCGCAAGCCAGCGCTTATGCGGTCGGTAGAACTCCCCATGTCCCAGGCCGGACTCCAGTACTATCTCTTTAAACTCGCTCACTCTTGGCGATCCGTCTGCCAGGAAAATACATGAGTCTGCCCAAATGTCTTCGCTTTCATATAGCGAAAGTAACCGGCCTTTGAAGGGCGGCCATTCCGCGTCCTGGCTGCTCTTGGGACACGAGGCCAACAAGACGTACCGGATATTCTTATTGTCTATCAGGGAGGCCGCGGTGGCAACAATACCGCCTCCCTTGGAGAATCCTACAATACTGATTTTATTTGGATTTACACCATTCCTTAGTAGATCAGAAACCTTGTTTGCCAGCTCTTTCGCATGCTTTTCGATGTTGGCATTTCTTTCACGATGCTCTGCTACAAGGTAATAGGATTTTGAATCCAGAGACTGCTTCAGTCCGGTAAAGTCATACAGACCATGGCGCTCGGATACAGGATCATTTTTCTTCCCTTCGGCGATAGCACCGTGATAGAAGAATACGTACGAAGCTTCCGTTGATATCGGAATGTTGTCTATGGACTCGATAACTTTTGCGGATAACGAAATTGACCAGATGGAAAGCAAGATTGCAAGACAGAGTTTCAAAGCATACTCCTGAAAAGGTAATGATGATTGAAAGTTTTTGCGTATGTCGATTTGTGCCACATCATTATTAGCGCTCTTTTATACGATATACGATAAGGTTGCCGCTGCCTTTCCCCTTGCTTTTCTTGATCTCGAAGGCGTCATTTAGCTTATCCAAAATCTGTGAAAACTTGGCGGAGCCGTAGGATCTGGGGTCGAAGTCGGGCATGGAGCGCTTGACGAAGCTGCCGGCGGCGGAGGCGTTGGCCCAGTCGTCGTCGTCCTGGTACTGCTCCCAGGCTTTGGTGAGCAGAGGGGTCAGCTCGGCAGGATCATTCAGCGGTTTCTTCTGTTCGGGCTTTTTGGGTTTGCCAGTGGCCTTGGGAGGGGCGGATTCATCGCCGCCCAGGTTCTCGGTGAAGATAAAGTCATCACAGGAATTACGGAAGGAAATCGGTGTTTTGCGCTCGCCGACGCCGAATACGAACATCTCGGATTCGCGCAGGCGGGAGGCCAGTTTGGTGAAGTCGCTGTCGCTGGACACCAGCGCGAAGGCATCGAAGCGCTCGGAGTAGAGCAGATCCATCGCATCGATGATCATCGATGCATCGGTAGAGTTCTTGCCAGTGGTATAGGCGAACTGTTGCACCGGCTGGATGGCCAGCTCGTTCAGCGACTTTTTCCAGTTCTTCAGGTTATCGCTGGACCAGTCTCCGTAGGCGCGCTTGATGACGATATGGCCATGCGCTGAAATTTCATCCAGGATCGCCTTGACCTTGGAGTACTGGGCGTTGTCGGCGTCGATCAGGACGGCGACTTTCTTGTGGTCGTCTAGGTCTTTCATTTGGCTCTATCTATGAGTTTGTAATGTGTCGAGCATATTTGACTGTTGCTTCAGGTGTCAAAAATCTACTCTGACCCCGGTATCCACTCTGACCCCGGTATCCACTTTATCTTTTATCGCTAACCAATACGGCGAGGCTTCATGTTACATTACTCGCCCTATCTCCACCGCCACACAGCGAGCACACGCCATGAAACCCTGGGTCGAACTCGGTACTGCCCACATTCCTAATGACGGCGGGACACTCAAGCTTCGCCAGCGCGATCAGGAGTTCTCGATCGTCCTGTGCGGCCCCCGCGGCGAATTAATGAACAGTCGCCGCTTTAACAGTGAGCGGGAGCTATCGCTACTGGGCTGCGCCCACCTGAAGAAGCACAAGAGCGCCCGTGTGGTCGTGGGCGGCATGGGTATGGGTTACACGCTCGCCGCCGCCCTCGAGGTACTGCCGCCCTGCGCCGAGGTCATTGTCGCCGACCTGATCCCCGAGGTGGTGGAGTGGAACCGCGGGGCACTGGGAGCCTGCGCCGGCCGGCCCCTGGACGACAGCCGCTGCGTCGTCCATATCGGCGACGTAGGTGAGCTACTGGTAAGGCACGACGGCGACTACGACGCCGTGCTGCTGGATGTCGACAACGGCCCTGAGGGGTTGACCCACAGCGACAACAACTGGCTCTACTCCCTCGATGGCACCAGCTGTATCTACAACTGCCTTACGCCAGGCGGCGTGTTGGCGGTGTGGTCGGCTGGGCCCGACACCCTGTACGTTCAGCGGCTGAAGAAAGCCGGCTTTGACGTCGAGGTCAAAACCGTGCGTGAGCGCCCCGGCAAGGGTGCACGACATACCATATTTCTGGCAAAAAAAGCGGCCATGTAAAGCGCAATAATTAATAGATGGAGGCGGATTAAACTTTTTGGGTTTTTTTTGTCTTGTTCTATGCCAAGATATTGATCTGTCCATGTCACGATGAGTTAATATTCTTTCTCGGTTGATTGGGGTGTGTCATAATGTTGATCTGCCCCCATTTATTTTGCCATTTATTTGTGTGACCCCATTTATTTTCGTATTATGCTTTATCAATTTCATCATTCCATTGTTCCTCGTAACCAGATCGTTCAAGATAGCCGCCGATGGAGTTATAAAGCTTCTCAGTCCAGTATTGGGCGCTGCCTTCGCATGGCAATTCGAGATTGCTTTCGGCAGATTTGTTGACCATTAACCAGAAGAACTTGCTAAGATGTGTAGCTTCTTCTTTTGAAGATACATATCCCTTATTTATAATGTCTTTAGCCAAAGAATCGCCGATTTCTTCGGCGAGAAAGAGGGCTACGATTTTCTCTTCGTCGTACTTGTATTTGATCATAGATTCTCTCCGGCATCCTTGATTACGGACATTCTGTCGGCGACCCATCTTAACTTGGCAACCAATTGGTGAACCAGAATTTTCTCTGTAACGGTGAGCAAATAATGACCTTTCTTTTGGTGGTCCGACTCAAACTTCAGGCCAGGAGGTAGGTCGGCTTGTTCCAGAACCCAGTAAACATGGATAGGGAACCCCGGGTTGTGTTTTTGCTTCATCTTGTAAACACCCTTCAGGTGTTGCCAATGGGATGAGAAAGAGAGCCCCATTTGATTGTGAGGGAGAACCCATTTTTCATCCTCGGAGAGCAGCCAATCCTTTTTTCTAACGCCTTGAACTAACTTGTCGCCTTCTTGGGCATCCCGTTTTCGGTAGAGAGTTGGGTGGCTCCAGTTTCTGGTTGGTCTTGCCAGTGCACCTTCAAATTCCTTGATTATTGCTCTTAGGTCATCCATTGTTTTAAATTGATGGACATATTTTTCATTGCTCATTACTTCCTTGTGTCTCCTTGTTTTGAAGAATTTTTCCAGTCATGCACTCTATGGCGGGGACTTTATAATACAAAGGATCTGCTAGGTGTTCCTAGCTTGGATAATTGGTGTTCGTTCGGCATGGAATGGGATGCGCTGGTGAAACTAATTCGTTAAGTTGATTGGCAAATTCTTCTTCGGAGAGTGATCCGAGCGCCATAATCTAGGGTTCCCTAAAAATCATTTTCGTCTAAGGTTGGCTGTGTGCTTAAGTCTGTACAAAAAAAGCGGGCTTTCGCCCGCTTTAAATACCTCTCTTCCTGTGAGCGACTACATTTCCTTATATAGTAATTCGCTACCGGTGGGCACTTACCACTGCAGTGCACCACCCGTCTGATATTCAATCACCCGCGTCTCGAAGAAGTTCTTCTCCTTGCGCAGGTCCATAATCTCCGACATCCAGGGGAAGGGGTTCTGGGCGCCGGGGAATTGTTCTTTCAGGCCCAGCTGGACCAGGCGGCGGTTGGCGATAAAGTGGAGGTATTCCTCCATCATATTCGCGTTCATGCCCAGTACGCCGCGGGGCATGGTGTCGCGGGCGTAGGCCACTTCCAGTTCCATGCCTTCCAGGATCATCTGGGCCACTTCCTGCTGGAACTCGGCGGTCCACAGGTGGGGGTTTTCCAGTTTGATCTGGTTGATCACGTCGATGCCGAAGTTCAGGTGCATGGACTCGTCGCGCAGGATGTACTGGAACTGCTCGGCGACACCGGTCATCTTATTGCGGCGGCCCATGGATAGGATTTGGGTGAAGCCGCAATAAAAGAAGATACCCTCGGTGACCGCGTAGAAGGCGATCAGGTTGCGTAGCAGCTCCTGGTCCTTCTCGGTGGTGCCGGTCTTGAAGTTGGGGTCGCTGATGGAGCCGGTGTGCGCGAGGCTCCAGGCGGCTTTCTTGGCCACGCTGGGGACTTCGCGGTACATGTTGAACACCTCGCCTTCGTCCATACCCAGGGACTCCACGCAGTACTGGTAGGCGTGGGTATGGATGGCCTCCTCGAAGGACTGGCGCAGTATGTACTGGCGGCACTCCGGGTTGGTGATATGGCGGTAGATGGCCAGCACCAGGTTGTTGGCTACCAGGGAGTCGGCGGTGGAGAAGTAGCCCAGGGAGTATTCCACGATGCGACGCTCGTCCGCGGTCAGACCCTCGGGGTCTTTCCACATGGACACGTCTTTGTTCATGTTTACTTCCTGGGGCATCCAGTGGTTGGCGCAGCCGTCCAGGTATTTCTGCCAGGCCCAGTCGTACTTGAAGGGCACCAGCTGGTTGAGGTCGGCGCGGCAGTTGATGATGCGTTTCTCATCCACTTCGATGCGCGCGGCGCCCATTTCCAGCTCTTCCAGGCCCGGGGCCGGGTCCAGGTTGGCTACGGCGGCCCGCGCGGCTTCCACGGCGGAGGAGGGGGGCGTGGAGGAGCCCCCTGTGGAATTGCTGCTTTGGGCCGCGGGCGACGCCGGAGCGCTGGATGCGTAGGACGCGTTTGGCTCTGTTACTTCTTTTTGCAGCGTCTCCGGCGTCGGTCGCGGTTCGGTTGCTTTGTTGGCCATGGCTTTGGTTGAGGGTTTTGGCTGTGTGTCGATGTCGTCCCAGCTCAGCATAGTTAGCCTTTTGATCCGTCTTTTCTGTCTGTGTGTGTCTGGTTTTGTCTTTTGATTTTGGCCGGCTTTCGCCGGCTTGCGGAGCTGGAGCTCCGCGTTCCCAGGGCCGGCTTTCGCCGGCTTGCGGAGCTGGAGCTCCGCGTTCCCAGGGCCGGCTTTCGCCGGCTTGCGGAGCTGGAGCTCCGCGTTCCCAGGGCCGGCTTTCGCCGGCTTGCCGAGCTGGAGCTCGGCGTTCCAAGGGGCGGCTGTGCCGCCGTTTTGCCGAGTTTGGCCCGGCGCTCCCGGGTCGCGGCCCGCTCCGGCTCTGTCACTGCTCGAGCCGGGCGGGTGCGAATGGTCTTGGCCGCGCTTGCGCGGTCGCGACGCTCTCCCCCGAGAGTTCTTTTTGCCTGTTCCAGCGGGCCTGTGGCCCGCAAGCGGAGCTGGAGCTCCGCGGTCCCGGGCTTTACTGGCAGGCCTCGCAGTCCGGGTCGTCGAGGGAGCAGGCCTTGGGTACTTCCGCCGGCGCGGGCGCTGCCGCTACCGGGGCGCTGGCTCCTGAGCTCACCGCGTTCAGGTTGCCGGTGTTCACGGTGGATTTTTCTGTGCTGGTGGCGGCCAGGGCGCGCAGGTAGTAAGTGGTCTTGAGACCGCGGTACCAGGCCATGCGATAGGTCAGGTCCAGCTTCTTGCCGTCGGCGCCGGCGATGTACAGGTTCAGTGACTGCGCCTGGTCGATCCACTTCTGGCGGCGGCTGGCGGCATCGACGATCCAGCGCGGCTCCACCTCGAAGGCGGTGGCGTACTTGGCTTTCAGTTCCGCCGGTACGCGGTCGATCTTCTGCACCGAGCCCTCGTAATATTTCAGGTCGTTGACCATCACCTTGTCCCACAGGCCCAGGGCTTTCAGGTCGTGCACCAGGTAGGGGTTGACCACGGTGAACTCGCCGGACAGGTTCGATTTCACATACAGGTTCTGGTATGTGGGCTCGATGGACTGGGAGACTCCGGTGATATTGGCAATGGTGGCGGTGGGCGCGATCGCCATCACGTTGGAGTTGCGCATGCCCTGTTTTTTCACTTTTGCGCGGAGGCTGTCCCAGTCCTGGGTGGCGCTGGTGTCCTGTTCGATAAACTGCTCGCCGCGCTGCTCCGCCAGGACCTTGATGGAATCCACCGGCAGTATGCCCTTGCTCCACAGGGAGCCCTCATAGCTCTGGTACTTGCCGCGCTCTGCGGCCAGGTCGCTGGAGGCGGAGATGGCCTGGTAGCTGATCGCCTCCATGGTGGCGTCGGCGAAGGCTACGGCTTCATCGCTGGCGTAGGAGATGCCGGCCTTGTAGAGCGCGTCCTGGAAGCCCATCAGGCCCAGGCCCACCGGGCGGTGGCGCATGTTGGACTGGCGCGCGGTTTCGACGGAGTAGTAGTTGATGTCGATCACGTTATCCAGCATGCGCACGGCGGTCTTCACGGTGCGCGCCAGCTTTTCCTGATCGAGTTTATTGTCTTCGATATGCTGGGCCAGGTTCACGGAACCCAGGTTGCACACGGCGATTTCGTCGTTGGCCCGGGTGTTCAGGGTGATCTCGGTGCACAGGTTGGAGGAGTGCACCACGCCCACGTGCTGCTGCGGGCTGCGCAGGTTGCAGGCGTCCTTGAAGGTGATCCAGGGGTGGCCGGTTTCGAACAGCATGCCCAGCATCTTGCGCCACAGGTCCACCGCGCGCACTTTCTTGTGCAGCTTCAGTTTGCCTTCGGCGACCAGTTGCTCGTAGTGGGCGTAGCGCTCCTCGAAGGCAGTGCCGAACAGGTCGTGCAGGTCCGGGGTGTCGCTGGGGGAGAAGAGGGTCCACTCCTTGTCTTCGAAGACGCGCTTCATAAACAGGTCCGGCACCCAGTTGGCGGTGTTCATATCGTGGGTGCGGCGGCGGTCGTCGCCGGTGTTCTTGCGCAGTTCGAGGAACTCCTCGATATCCAGGTGCCAGGTCTCCAGGTAGGCGCAGACCGCGCCCTTGCGCTTGCCGCCCTGGTTCACCGCCACCGCGGTGTCGTTGGCCACTTTCAAAAACGGCACCACGCCCTGGGATTTGCCGTTGGTGCCCTTGATGTAGGCGCCGAGGCTGCGCACCGGGGTCCAGTCGTTGCCCAGGCCGCCGGCCCATTTGGAGAGCATGGCGTTGTCGCGAATGGCGCCGTAGATGCCCTCCAGGTCGTCCGGCACCGTGGTGAGGTAGCAGGAGGACAGCTGCGGGCGCAGGGTGCCGGCGTTGAACAGGGTGGGCGTGGAGCTCATGTAGTCGAAGGAGCTCAGCAGATTGTAGAACTCGATCGCGCGCCCGTTGGGATCGTCTTCATTGATGGCGAGGCCCATGGCGACGCGCATAAAGAAGATCTGCGGCAGCTCGAAGCGGGTTTCGTCCGAGTGCAGGAAGTAGCGGTCGTACAGGGTCTGCAGGCCCAGGTAGCTGAACAGGTGATCGCGCTCGCCTTTCAGGGCTTCGCCCAGCTGCGCCAAGTCGAAGGTGGCCAGCGCCGGGTCCAGCAGTTCCAGCTCGATACCCTTTTGCACATAGGCTTCCAGGGCTTTGCCGTAGAGGGTTTCCATCTCGTGCTGGGTGGCGCGCTCGGCGACGCCGAGGAAGCGCAGCGCCTCGGCGCGGAGCTTGTCCAGCAGCAGGCAGGCGGTAGCGTAGGTGTAGTTGGGCTCCTGCTCGACCATGGTGCGCGCGGTGATCACCAGCGCGGTGTTGATATCGGTTTCGGAGACGCCGTCGTAGAGGTTCTTCAGCGCTTCGGAGAGGATCGCCTGGCCGTCCACGTCCTTCAGGCCCTCGCAGGCCTCGCTCACCACGGTGCGCAGGCGCTCCATATCCAGCGGAACCAGGGTGCCGTCTTCCATCTTGACGCGGATACTGGGGTGGGCCTCCGCGACGGCTTTGTGCTGGCCCTTCTCCGCGCGCAGGCGGGCGTGTTCCTCGCGATAGAGCACGTAGTCGCGGGCGATCTTGTGCTCGCCGGAGCGCATCAGTGCCAGTTCCACCTGGTCCTGGATCTCCTCGATATGGATGGTGCCGCCGGAGGGCATGCGGCGCTGGAAGGTGGCGCTGATCTGCGCCACCAGGTCGCCCACCTGCTCGTGAATGCGGCTGGAGGCCGCGGCGGTACCGCCCTCGACGGCGAGGAAGGCCTTGGTGACCGCAACGGAAATTTTGCTGTCATCGTAGGGCACTACGGTACCGTTGCGCTTGATGACGCGAATCTGTCCCGGTGCGGTTGCGGCCAGGGTGGTGTTGCCGCCGGTCTGCTCCCTGGTTGTAGCTGTTTTTTCCGTAGGCACGGATTGAGAGCGCCCTGTCTCTGTGTGCATGAATTTCTCCGCGTGTATGTACTGTTTTTCCGCTTCTGTCCGCTCGGACAGCACCCTCGAAGGGGGATATTGGGCGGTAACGGGTCCCTCGTTTTTCCCTTCCGGCAGCCCTCCGGGCCCCGGGGTGGGAACAGGCCGCTTTGCCGTCGGCGCCCCTCCGGTTGGAATGGGGGCCTCCGGGTGCCTGCGGCGGATAGTCCATTCCGCCTGGTTACCTCTGATTTGCTTTTGGAAAGCTGTGCCTGACTGGTGCGCCGCAATGGCGGCGCCGGGGTCGGATCGGCCCCCGTCGGCTAGGGGCTGTACCTGGGGTGCACCCCAATATATTGGGGTTGCGTCTCGACTGACCAACAAGATAATGCGATAGAGGGGCTATTTCAAGGCGAATAACTTCGTAGTTTGCTGTGGATAATTTGTGGGTAGCCGGGTAATTGTCAGTGGCCACTTTCGTGCCAGCGCCCGCCGTTACTGGGGATGGCTAAACCTGTACAGTGGTTTTTTACCCGGGGATGGTTTTAAGAATTTTTTTTAATAGTAAGTGAGCGCTAAATTAACCGTAGCAATAACTGTTTCGGTTTGTTTAGTCTTTGAGCAAAATGGTACTCGGCTGGCGGGGGGTTTTGGCGCCTATTTCATTATTGTACGATGTTTAGCCGGCAAACGACCGCAGCCGGCGACCACCCCTACAGGAGAAGTTTTACAATATCGTGTAGGTGCTCTGCTTCAAACCAGCTTCCTATTGACTCGCCATACCGGCCAAGCCGGCATGACGAGGGTATGGGGCAGCCCGCAGGGGGTCAACTGCTGTGCTCCTGCAGGAACTCCATCAGCGCCTTCTGCGCGTGCAGGCGGTTCTCCGCCTCGTCCCAGACCACGGAAATGTCCTCGTCCTCCAGCAGTTCTCCGCTCACTTCCTCGCCGCGGTGGGCGGGCAGGCAGTGCATGAACACGGCGCCGCTGTTGGCGTGACTCATCAGTTCGTGGTCGACCAGGAAGCTCTGGAAGGCGCGCTTGCGCTCCTGCTGCTCGGTTTCCTGACCCATGGAGGCCCAGACGTCGGTAGCCACCCAGTCGGCGCCGCGCACCGCTTCCGCGGGTTTGCGCACAATGCTCACCCGGTCGCCGGCGGCGGCGACTATGGCCTCGTCCGGCTCGTAACCCTCTGGGCAGGCGATGCGCAGCTCGAAGTCGCAGCGGCGTGCGGCGTTGATGTAGGAGTGGCACATGTTGTTGCCGTCGCCCACCCAGGCCACCACCTTGCCCCGGGGGCTGCCGCGATGCTCCACAAAGGTCTGGATGTCCGCGAGCAGTTGGCAGGGGTGGTAGCTGTCGGACAGGGCGTTGATCACCGGTACCCGGCTGTACTGGGCAAAGCGCTCCAGCACGTTGTGGCCGAAGGTGCGGATCATCACCATGTCCACCATGCGCGAGATGACCCGCGCGCTGTCCTCAATGGGCTCGCCGCGGCCCAACTGGGTGTCGCGGGGAGACAGGAAAATGGCGCTGCCGCCCATCTGCGCCATGCCCGCCTCGAAGGACACCCGGGTGCGGGTGGAGGATTTCTCGAAGATCATCCCCAGCACCTTGTCGCGGAAGGGCTCGGTGGCGATGCCCTGGGCGCGCAGGGCTTTCAGTTCGATGGCGCGCTCGATAACGCCGTTGAGTTCATCCCCGGACAGGTCCAGCAGGGTGAGAAAGTGTCTGGCCATAAGTTGTTCCCTCTTAAATTCAAGCCACTTGCCGGGCAAAGTTCTCGATCAGTGTGCTCACGGTGGCGCCGATCTGGCGGCACTCGGCGTCGCTCAGGGTGAGCGGTGGCAGCAGGCGCACCACGTTGCCGGCGGTGACGTTGATCAGCAGGTCGCAGGTGCGCGCCTGTTCTACCAGTTCGGCACAGGGACGGTCCAGTTCGATGCCGATCAGCAGGCCCAGGCCGCGGATCTCGCGGACCGCGGCGCAGTCGGCCAGCTGTTCGCGCAGCTGTTGCAGCAGCTGTTCCCCCAGTTTTGCGGCGCGCTCGATCAACCATTCCTTTTCCAGGGTATCCAGCACCGCCAGGCCGGCGCGGCAGGCCAGGGGGTTACCGCCAAAGGTGGAGCCATGGCTGCCGGCCGTAAATAGCTGCGCTGCTTTGCCCCGCGCCAGGCAGGCGCCTATGGGCACGCCGTTGCCCAGGCCCTTGGCGGTGGTGACCACGTCCGGCAGTATGCCGTTGTGCTGGTAGGCGAACAGTTTACCGCTGCGGCCGTTGGCGCTCTGGATCTCGTCCAGCATCAACAGCCAGTCCTGTCTGTCGCACAGGTCGCGCAGTTTGTTCAGGTAGTCTGGTGCCGGCACGCGAATGCCGCCCTCTCCCTGCACCGGCTCCACCAACACCGCGACTATGTCGTTGTGCTGGGCGGCCAGCTTTTCGATCGCGGCGATGTCGTCGTAGGGCACGCGCAGGAACCCCTCCGGCAGCGGCGCGAAACCCTGCTGGATCTTTTCGTTGCCGGTGGCGGTAAGGGTGGCGAGTGTGCGGCCGTGGAAGGCCCCCTCCATCACCACGATGCGCGGCACTGCAAGGCCGCGCTCGTTGCCGAGCCGGCGCGCCAGCTTGATCGCCGCCTCATTGGCCTCGGCACCGGAGTTGGAAAAGAACACATTGTCCATGTCCGACAGGGCTGCCAGTTTCTCCGCAAGTTGTTCCTGCGCGGGAATATTGTAGAGGTTGGACACGTGCAGCAGGGTATGCGCCTGGTCTTGCAGCGCTTCGGTGACTGCCGGATGGCAGTGGCCCAGGCCGCACACGGCGATTCCGGAAATGGCGTCCAGGTAGCGTCGGCCGGCGTCGTCCCACACGTAGTTGCCTTCACCCCTGACCAGGGTCAGAGTTCTGGTGCCGTAGTTCTGCATGAGTGCGGGAATGGCCACTTTGCTGTCTCCTCTATGGTGGGCCTGAAAAACCGGAAGAGCCGCAGAAAGTTCGGCATGAGCGCCGTTCGTCCGCAGTTTCCCCGGGAAAGCCGGCAATACTAACATACTTGTGGTGGCGCGCTACGCGGCGCGGTCACTTGGTGTGGTGCTGAAGGCCCTGTGTGGCCATCTTTTTCCAGCGACATTTGCGGTGCCCCTGCGGACCGTCGCCAGCCCCATGTTTACTATTCTGAGAGCACCGCTTTCCCTGATCCGATGGGCAGAGAATTCCAAACCACTTCCGCGCCATCGCGCCGAGTAAATCATGAAATTCAAATGTATCGAAACCCCGGCCATTTCTCACTACGCTTATGTGATTGCCGACGGCAATTGCGCGGCGGTGATGGATCCCCGCCGCGATGTGGACGACTACCTGGCCGCAGCCCGTGAATTCGGCTGCCGCATCACTCATGTAATCGAAACCCACCGCCAGGAGGATTTCGTAATGGGATCGGCCTACCTGGCGAGATTGACGGGGGCCCGGGTAGTCAATGGCGAGCACGAGCTGTTCGGCCATGGCGACCTGCGGCTGGGGGACGGTGACAGCTTCACGCTGGGGAGCCTGAAAATTTGCGCCCTTCATACCCCCGGCCACACACCTGAGAGTATGTGTTACGCAGTCTATGAAAAGGGGGCCGATATCCCCTGGGGCGTATTTACCGGCGACACGTTGTTTTTTGGCGATACGGGTCGCAGTGATCTGCCGGACACCGATAAATCGGTCGAGAATGCGGCATTACTGTATGACTCCGTGCACGGCAGGCTGAAGGCGTTGGGCGATACCGTGTTGGTTTTTCCCGCGCATGGGCCGGGGTCCGTGTGTGGCAGCGGTATGTCGGAAAAGCCGTTTTCCACCATCGGTGAGGAGCGGCGTCTCAACGATGTGTTCACCCTGGACCGGGATGCATTTGCCCGCAAGAAAGGCGGCGAGCGGCTGCCGCGGCCGCCGTACTTTCGCCTGATGGAAAAGGTGAACCTGCACGGCGGGCTGGAGCCACCGGAGGTTCTCGGTGCGGTCAGGTTCTTGGGGCCGGAAGAGTTTGCCGATGCGCGCAAGCGGCGGCAGGTGTTCGACACGCGGGAACCCGAAGCCTTTGCGGGTGGCCATATTGCCGACAGCTACAGTATCTGGTTGCAGGGTTTGCCGGTTTTTGGCGGTTGGCTGGCCGACGAAACCACGGAGCTACTTTTGGTGGGAGACCGCGGCGAGGACATGGAAACTGCCGCGCTGTATCTCAGCCGCATCGGTATCGACCGGGTCGAGGGCGCCCTGGCCGGCGGTTTTGGTAGCTGGCGCAACAGTGGGCACCCGTTCCGGCACAACCGCGTGATCACCCCCCGTGAACTGATCGACCGGCTCGATGAAATGCAGGTACTCGATGTGCGCGAGGACGGCGAGTTTGACAGCGGGCATATTCCCGGCGCGGTCCATCTATACGTCGGGTATCTCGAGGAGCGCCTCTCTGAGACGGGCCTCGACAGGGACCGGACCCTGGTGGTGACCTGCGGGGTCGGGCATCGTGCAGGGCTTGCAGTCAGTATTTTGCTGCGCCTGGGGTTCACCGATGTGCGCAACCTGCTCGGGGGGATGAAGGCCTGGGGCGCCTGCGACTTTCCGATGGACCAGGGCGGGCACTAGCGCACTGGTCGCGAGATGCACCGGTGGGTTGGGTGGGGTACAATCCCGCCCCTCAAAACAGCGAACGGGCGCCGGGCGCCGGGCCGAAACACTTTCTAATCGAGGTTGGTCATACCTATGGACACACTGGAGAACATCAAGCAGCAGATAGCCGACAACGCGATCCTGCTCTATATGAAAGGCAGCCCCAACGCACCCCAGTGCGGCTTTTCCATGCGTGCCTCCCAGGCACTGATGGCCTGCGGCAAACGCTTTGCCTATGTGGACGTGCTGTCCAATCCGGATATCCGCACCGAGCTGCCGAAATACGCCAACTGGCCGACCTTCCCGCAGCTGTGGGTCAAGGGAGAGCTGGTCGGTGGCTGCGACATCATTATGGAAATGTACGAAAACGGCGAGCTGAAGACCCTGGTGGAAGAAGCCTCTGCCGAGAGCGAAGGCGGGGAATAGGTTTTTTTCCTCTTTGCCCAAACAAAAAAGCCGCGGTGGTTACCGCGGCTTTTTTGTTTGGGGATGACTGTGGACATCCTGTTTCAATCAAGCGCTCACTGGTTCGTCATCCCGCCCGTCGGTTGTGCTCGGGATTACTCCCCGGTTTCCATCTGAGATTGCAGGTAGTTCCGCAGGCCGACTTTGTCGACCAGGTCCAGCTGGGTCTCCAGCCAGTCCACGTGTTCCTCCTCGGATTCGAGGATTTTTTCCAGTAGTTCCCGGCTGCCGTAATCGCGCACTGATTCGCAGTGAGCAATGGCGTCGCGCAGATCGGGGATGGCCTTGGATTCCAGCTTCAGGTCGCACTTGAGCATTTCCACGGTGTCTTCCCCGATGAGCAGCTTACCCAGGTGCTGTAGATTGGGAATACCTTCGAGAAACAGAATCCGCTCGATCAGCCAGTCGGCGTGTTTCATCTCGTCGATGGATTCGTGGTATTCCTTTTCCGCCAGCTCTTTCAGTCCCCAGTTTTTGTACATGCGGGCGTGCAGGAAGTACTGGTTGATGGCCACCAGTTCGTTGCCCAGTGCTTTGTTTAAATGTTCGATAACTTTGGGATCGCCTTTCATAGCTTTTGCTCCTGTGGCCCTGATGAGACTGAATGGATGTTCAGGATATTCCTATTTGTTAGATTAAGCCGCAGTCGTTTTGCTACCTATATTGTAGAGTCGCCGCCGCTATGCCGGTGGAGTTTGCGTCTCCGGCTGGGGCAAGTCAAGAAAAAGGCGAGTTTTGTTTGTGTGCGGAAAAACCAGGGAAATTAAGGGGAATTCGGCAGAAAATTACAACGAGAATGATTCCCTTTTAGATTGTTTCCTGCGGATGAAAAAGACCTGTCCAATGGTGTTCAGGGAAGGTTGATCCGCTGGCGGATTCCTGAGATTTTCTTTTGGATAATTTCCCGATCGAACCGGTCTTCGATAAATTTTTCGCAGTCTTCTTCCAGGCGGTCGGTATATCTTCTCAGCGCGTGCCTGTCTTCCGTGCGGGTGCAGACTTCCGTGAGATCGAGCAGTGTATTCAGCAAGTGGTGCATGACTACACCGCTTTGGCGGCCGTATTCGCGGACTTCATCGAAAGCCGCTTGCAGCAATTCGGCGAAATCCAGCTCGACGGTTACCAGGCGCAGCTCACCGCCGTCATCGTGAAAACAGATGGGCAGTTGCGGTCTCTGCAGCACCTTGCCGATACCGTCCACCAGGCGATCGATGCAGGCGTAGGCGGTGTAGGGGTCGTTGATACCCGGGGACAGGGCGCGCACCGCAATCTGTGCCAGTTGGTGAATGGAGAAGACGACGTCCTGCCCTGCGGTGGGCTGGTGACCGGTGCCGATGGCGCCGGCGACACTCTTGCTGATGGTGTCGCTGTCCAGGTGCCGTGGCGGCTGGAATACGCTTGCCACCAGCGCCCAGGAATTGAGGTAGCTGCCCGGGTGGCACTCCAGGCGGACACAGCAGTCGTGCTCGCTTGCCCAGCGGATCAGTTTTTCGCGGTCGATGGTCTGTACATAGCCGCTCTTGGCACTAAAGACGCTGAGCCGGTCTTCGCCCAGGGGCAGGCGATCGGTGTCGCAGCGCTCGGCACCTTGGCCGAAGTAGTCGTGTGCACTGGGGTAGAGGCGGTCGATGGCATCGCTGAACTCGCGGTTGATGTGAAAGGTGACGTTGTCCACCTGGATGGACTGCGCCATGTTGTGGATGAAATAGATCAGGAAGGCGATGCTGACCAGGGCCAGCAGCACTGCGGTGTGTACCGCCAGGCCGAGGTTGGTGGTGGAGTCAGTCTGGGCGTCGATGCCGCGCATCGTCACCAGTGCGTACACAAAAGTGGAGAGGAATATCCCGAGGGTATATTGGGTGCCGCGGTCGCGCATAAAGTTGCGCACCAGTCCCGGGCCGAACTGGTTGGAGGCCAGGGTGAGGGCCACGATGGTGATGGAAAATACGGTGCCGGTCACGGTGATGGTGGAGCCGGCGATCATGGCCAGCAGCGAGCGGGCGCTGTCCGGGTCCTGCAGGTGCATCCAGCTCATTCCCGGCAGGCCGGCGGGCCCCGCGACCTGGTCCACCAGCTGCATGCCCTGGGACAGGGCGATGGCGGCGAGCGCCATCACCGCCGGCACCAGCCAGAAGCTGGAACGCAGGCGTTCGCCGAGATGCTGCAGATACTGTTTCATGGGCCGGCCGGCAGTCGAGGGAAGTGTTCCGCTAAAGATAGGACAGGCGGGCAGTTACGCCAGGGCGTGAGGGCCTGTGTTGCCGGTTGGCTGTAGGAGTATTTGGGAGGAGGGGCGGCTCGAGGGCTCCGGGCTAGGTCAGCCGGCGGAATAGAAGAGTCCGTTGTTGCCCGCGGCCACCATGCCGCCGCTCATGGTCTCGTCGATGATTTCCTGGGTCAGCTCCGCACAGCGGCCGCACTGGGAGGACACGCCCAACTGGCGGCGCAGGGCCTTGACGGACGTGGAGCCGTCGTAGACCGCTTCCTTGATCTGGCGGTCGGTAATGCCTTTACAGATACATACGTACATCGTCGATAAGCCCTGGCGCAAATTTTGCTCTAAAACTGAATCTGCGAAGATCGTATTGCAAGTGAGAATGAGTGTCAATAAGATTCTGTGTCTGGCCAGTTTTTATACTAGATCAAGGTCGTCCCGGTTGGGAGAGCAAGGTGTGACCGAAAGAAGAAGAAAGGTCAATCTCTCATCTATCGAAGCCATATAAAAAATTAATGGGACTGAAAGGGGCGCCTGTGTATCATAGCGGGCCACTATCAAATCTGATTCAATTTATAGCGATTGCATATAAATTGACCACATTGTCGTTTCAATTTACTAACCCATCATCGGAATGAGGAGGTTCTCATGGCTGTACTGGTAGGCAAACCAGCACCGAATTTCACAGCTGCAGCGGTACTGGGCAACGGCGAAATCGTCGACACCTTTACCCTGAGCGAAGCCATCAAAGGCAAGAAGGCGGTAGTTTTCTTCTACCCGCTGGATTTCACTTTCGTGTGCCCGTCCGAGCTGATCGCTTTTGATCACCGCTACTCGGAGTTCCAGAAGCGCGGTGTGGAGGTAATCGGCGTATCCATCGATTCCCAGTTCTCCCACAATGCCTGGCGTAACACTTCCGTCAACGACGGCGGCATCGGCCCGGTGAAATACACCCTGGTGGCCGATACCAAGCACGAGATCTGCCAGGCCTATGACGTCGAGTCTGAAGGCGGTGTGGCCTTCCGCGGCTCCTTCCTGATCGACGAACAGGGCGTGGTGCGCCACCAGGTGGTTAACGACCTGCCGCTGGGCCGCAACGTCGACGAGATGCTGCGCATGGTCGACGCGCTGACTTTCCACCAGGAGCATGGCGAAGTCTGCCCGGCCGGCTGGCAGGAAGGCGACAAGGGCATGAGCGCCTCTCCGGAAGGTGTGGCCGCCTACCTGAGCGAGCACGCTGAGAAGCTGTAAGCATCAACGGAAATCCCCGTTTAATGCTGATTTGATGCTGGGAAGCCGCCTTCGGGCGGCTTTTTAATAGGTGTCATTCTGGCCTTGCCGTCACCCCTATGCCCTGCTGGTCTCCGGCCGCCGAGGCATTCCGATCTACATATCCGCCGATATGTCCCCGGCACGCGCTCATTGAGCTACAATGCCCCGCTTTGTCCGGCCAGTCGGCCTTGGGAGAGAATTTTTCCGCAGGCTGCTAGTCTTAAACACAGATTTTAGATTTACACCCTGCCGCGGCGGCTCGAAGTACGGCATGAAATTTCTGTCTTTATGGTCCTCTTTTTTCCCTCGGCGTCGGCGCAGTGCGCTGCGTTGCCTGCTGGCGGCACTCTGTGGTGCCTGGCTGCCGGTATGCGCTGCGGGTGATATAGACGCCAGTGCCAGGGATTTCGACCGCTATTTCCATCAATTGCTGAAAAAGCAGAATATCCCCGGAGCCGCCTATGTGATTGTGGACGGCGACCGGGTGGTGGCCATGAACACCTACGGCGTGCGGGTCAAGGGCAAGAGAGCCCGGGTGAACCGCAACACGGTGTTCCGCCTGGCCTCGGTATCCAAGACCTTCGCCGGCAGCATGGCCGCGGTGTTGGAGCACGAGAAGAAATTCAGCTGGGGTGACCGGGTGGTGCGCTATGTACCCGAGCTCAGCTTCAAGACCCCCGCGCTGTCCCGCCAGCTGCAGGTGCAGCATCTGCTCAGCCACTCATCCGGGCTGACCCCCAACGCCTACGACAACTACCTGGAAGACAACAAGCCGCTGTCCAAGATCCTGCCCCAATTCGCCAATATCGATCCGCGCTGCAAGCCGGGCAACTGCTACGGCTACCAGAATGTGTTGTTCAGCCTGATCGAGGACGTGATCTACAAGGCCACCGGGGTCACCTACGAGCGCCAGTTGAAAGAGCGTTTCTTTGTTCCGCTGAAGATGAAAAATGCTTCTCTGGGCTGGGAGAGCTTCATGGCCTCCGACAACCGCGCCGCCCCCCACGTGCAGACCGGTCGTGGCTGGAGTCCGGTGACCGTGAGAAAGGAGTACTACCTGGCGGCGCCGGCGGCGGGGGTCAATGCCAGCATCGCGGATATGGCGCAGTGGCTGAAGGCGCAGATGGGCTACTACCCCAAGGTGCTGTCGCCGGAGGTGATCCAGGACATCACCACCGAGCGGGTGGAGACCCAGCGGCATATGCGCCACCGTATCTGGCGCGACTACCTCACCCACGCCGGCTATGGCCTGGGCTGGCGCCTGTATACCATAGGCAACGACCGCATTATCTACCACGGCGGCTGGGTGGCCGGCTTCCGTGCCGCGGTGGCTTATTCGGAGAAGCAGAAGATCGGCATCGTCATCCTGATGAACGCGGAATCCCAGGTAATCGCCGACCTCACCGCCAATTTCGTGATTGATATCACCGGCAACGGCGCCCTCTCCACCGCCATGACCCGATAGAGGCAAACGCAGGATTTGCCCCCGCGTGTCCGGTCCGCCCTTGAAACCGGAAACCCTGTCCCAATATTCCTCCTCGTTCTGATTCATCTGATCGGGGAGACCTATCCATGACCGTTGAGGCCCAAAAAGAGCGCCACGGCTTCCAGACTGAAGCCAAGCAACTGCTGCACCTGATGATCCACTCGCTCTACTCCAACAAGGAGATATTCCTGCGCGAGCTGGTTTCCAACGCCTCCGACGCCGCCGACAAGCTGCGTTTCGAGGCCCTGTCCAAGCCGGAACTGCTGCAGGACGACCCCGATCTGCGCATCCGCATCGAGTTTGACAGGGAAGAGGGCACCCTCACCATCACCGACAACGGCATCGGCATGAGCCGCGACGAGGTCATCGAGAACCTGGGCACCATCGCCCGCTCCGGCACCGCCAGCTTCCTGCAGAACCTCAGCGGTGACCAGAAGAAGGATGCGCACCTGATCGGCCAGTTCGGCGTGGGCTTCTATTCCGCGTTTATCGTCGCTGACAAGGTGGACGTCTTCACCCGTCGCGCCGGCCTTGAGGCCGATCAGGGCGTACACTGGGAATGCAGCGGCGAGGCCGAGTACAGTGTGGAAAACATCGAGTGGCCGCAGCGCGGCACCCGTGTGGTACTGCACCTGAAAGAGGAGGCGAATGAGTTCGCCGACGGCTGGCGCCTGCGCTCCATCATCAAAAAATACTCCGACCATATCGCCATCCCCGTGGAGATGCTGAAAGAAGCACCGGCGACCGAAGGTGAGGAAGAGGGTGAAGAGAAGAATGCGCCGGAATTCGAGGCGGTCAACGCCGCCCAGGCCCTGTGGACCCGCTCGCGCAGCGATATCAAGGCGGAGGAGTACAAGGAGTTCTACAAGCATATCTCCCACGATTTCGACGAGCCGCTCACCTGGAGCCACAACCGGGTGGAGGGCAAGCAGGATTACACCAGTCTGCTGTATATCCCCGCCCGCGCTCCCTTCGACCTCTACCAGCGCGACGCCGCCCGCGGTCTCAAGCTTTACGTGCAGCGTACCTTTATCATGGATGACGCCGAGCAGTTCCTGCCGCTCTACCTGCGCTTCGTCAAGGGCGTGCTGGACTCCAACGACCTGCCGTTGAATGTCTCCCGCGAGATACTGCAGAAGGATCGCAATACCGACGCCATCAAGGGCGCGCTCACCAAGCGCGTGCTGGATATGCTGGAAAAACTGGCGAAGAAGGATGCGGATCAGTATCAAAAATTCTGGGAGTTGTTCGGCAGTGTAATGAAAGAGGGGCCGGCGGAGGACTTCGCCAACCGGGAAAAGGTGGCCAAACTGCTGCGCTTTTCCACCACTCACACCGACGAGCCCAAACAGGATCAGTCCCTGGAAGATTATGTGGGCCGGATGAAAGACGGCCAGAAGCACATCTACTATGTGTGTGCCGACAACTTCGCCACCGCAAAATCCAGCCCCTACCTGGAAGTCTTCCGCAAGAAAGGCATCGAAGTGTTGCTGCTCACCGATCAGGTGGACGAGTGGTTCGTGGGGCATATGCATGAATTCGACGGCAAGCAGTTCCAGGACGTGGCCAAGGGCGCACTGGATCTGGGCGAAGCCGAGACCGAAGAGGACAAGGCCGAGCGCGAAAAAGTGGAGAAGGATGCCGGCGCGCTGGTGGAGCGGGTCAAGGGCGTGTTGGAAAACCGCGTGGAAGATGTGCGCGCCACCACCCGCCTGGTGGACTCCCCCGCCTGCCTGGTGGTGAGCGAACAGGATATGGGCCCGCAGATGCGCCGCATTCTCGAACAGGCCGGCCAGTCGCTGCCTGAGGCCAAGCCCATATTCGAGCTGAACCCCTCCCACCCGCTGGTGCAGCGCCTGGATCAAGAGGCCGATGAAGACCGCTTTGCGGATCTCACCAACATCCTCATGGACCAGGCCAACCTGGCCGCCGGCAACCAGCTGGCCGATCCGGCGGACTATGTGCGTCGGCTCAATGCGCTGCTGCTGGAACTGAACACCTAGCTCGCTCCCCTGTAGGAGCGGCCCATGGCCGCGATCGGACTCGCCCGGTTGCCGGGATACTGATCGCGGCCATGGGTCGCTCCTACAACCTCTCAATCGCTCAATTTTTACGCGAACTGACCGAAACTCACATTTTTTTCCCGCTGTCATTGGGCTGGCCCGGCCCGCCCTCTATAATCCGCAAAACTCAAAACAAACCAGATTTATGACTTCTACGGAAACCAGCGAGTCCATTGCCATTGCCGTATTGGGCGGTGGCAGCTTCGGCACCGCGATCGCCAACATTGTCGCCGGTAACGGCCACGACACCCGCCAGTGGATGCGCGATCCGGAGCGCGCCGCGCGCTGCCGCGAACTGCGCGAAAACCAGTATTACCTGCCGGGAGTGCCGCTGCACCCGGAACTTCAGATTACCAGCGACCTGGAACAGGCGGTGCGCGGCTGCCGGATAGTGTTCGTGGCCATCCCCAGCAAATCCTTTCGCGAAGTGGTGCACTCGGTGGCGCCGCTGCTCGCCGCTGGTACCATGCTGATCTCCACCACCAAGGGTGTGGAGCACGGCAACTTCCACCTGATGAGCGATATCCTGCGGGAGGAGACCAGCGACATGCGCGTGGGGGTGCTCAGCGGGCCCAACTTCGCCAAGGAAATTGTCGAAGGGCATTACACCGCCACGGTGATTGCCAGCGAAGATGAAGCGCTGTGCACCAGTATCCAGAAGGTGTTGCACTCGGAGACCTTCCGCATCTATTCCAGCAGCGATGTGTTCGGAGTCGAACTGGCTGGAGCGCTGAAAAATATCTACGCCATCGTCACCGGCATGGCCGCGGCGCTGGAGCGTGGGCAGAACACCATCAGCCTGCTGATCACCCGCGCACTGGCGGAGATGATGCGCTTTGCCGAGGCCGTGGGCGCGGATCCCATGACCTTTATCGGCCTCGCCGGTGTGGGCGACCTGATCCTGACGTGCTCCTCGGATCTCAGTCGCAACTACCGGGTGGGCTACCTGGTGGGCAAGGGGCGCGCACTGGAAGAAGCGGTGGCGGAAATCGGCCAGGTGGCGGAAGGGGTCAACACCGTGCGCCTGATTAAACACAAGGCGGACGAAATGGGCGTGTATATGCCCTTGGTTTCCGCGATTCACGCCATATTATTTGAAGAGCGCCCGATTCCGGAGGTAATTCGAGATTTGATGTCGGGCGCGCAAACCTTCGACGTGGCCTACTCAGTCAAGGTTGAGAAATAGGTAAAAAGTGCAAAAACCCTAATGGTGATCCACCCATGAAGAATGAAGAACTGAAGCGGAACCTGACCTCCGGCAACCACTGGCTGCGCCTTCTGTATATGGTGCTCTTTGCAATACTGCTGGAAATCGCCGGCATTGTGATGCTCGCGGTGGTGGTACTGCAATTCCTGTTTTCGATCATTACCGGCGGCCCCAACGACAACCTCCGCCGCCTCGGCGACCAGATCGCCTCCTATATTTACCAGACGCTGCAATTTCTGATCTACAACACCGAGGAAAAACCTTTTCCCTTCTCCGAATGGCCAGAGTCCGATATGGAGGACCTGTCCGGCTACGAGAGCGCCGAGGAAGTTGAGGCGGAAGTGGTCCCCGAACAGGGGAGGGAAGAGGAAGTCATAGAGCTGGGCTCCGAGGAAGCTGCGGAGACCGAAAAAGGCGGTGGCAAAGAGTAACATTCCCGCACCGGCCCGAGGAAAATCCGTGCAACTGCTGATCTTGCGCCACGGTGAAGCCGAGCCCATGGCTGCGGCGGCGGATGAATCCCGCCAACTGACCGAACGCGGCCGCACCCAGGTGTCCCGGATCTGCGAGTTGCGCGCAGAGGAGCTGGAGCAGGTGCGCGCCATCTGGGCCAGCCCTTTTGTGCGCACCCAGCAGACCGCGGAAATCGTTGCCGAATCGCTGGGACTGCCGGTGATCACCGAGCCGCTGTTGATCGGCGGCACCCCGCCCCAACGGGTTATCGATGCCCTGGGCCAGGCGAAAAGCTTTCCGCTGCTATTGGTGAGCCACCAGCCGCTGGTGGGCAGGCTGGTCAACGGCCTGTGTGGCAGCGACAACGCCCACTCCCTGGGTACCGCCAGCCTGGCCTGCCTGCAGGCGGAGGTGTGGGCCACGGGCTGCGCCGAGTTGGAGTGGCTGCAACACCCTGAATAAATGCGGAATGCCGGGAGCGCCAATCCGATCGACCAGTACTTCTGGTCCCCGAGGTCATTGCAAGCCTTCACAGGCCACTGCAACATCGGCCGTCCGTTCTTCCGGATGCTGCCGCCCATGAACCAATCCCCCCATGAAATAAATCTCGAATTCGACGGCAAGACCATCGCCGCCCGCCGCTGGGGCAGTCCCGATGGCAAACCGGTGCTGGCCCTGCATGGCTGGCTGGACAACTGCGCCAGTTTTGACCGCCTGGCGCCGCTGCTGGAAGGGCTCGATCTGGTGGCGGTGGATATGGCCGGCCACGGGCGCAGCTACCACCGCTCGCGGGATGCCAACTACAACATCTGGGAGGAGGTGGAGGATGTGCTGGGCATGGCTCACGCCCTGGGCTGGCGCAGGTTTTCCCTGCTGGCCCACTCCCGCGGCGCGGTGGCGGCGATGCTCACCGCCGGCACCTTCCCCGACCGGGTGGAGCGCTTGGCGCTGATCGACGGCCTGGTGCCGCCGCCGGCGGAGGATGCCGATGCCCCGGAGATTCTCGCCAGGGCCATCGCCCAGCGGGCCCGCTACGGCGGGCGCAAACCGCGTCGGTTCGACAGCCTGGAGGCCGCGGTGGAGGCTCGCCGCAACGGCCTCTTCCGCCTCTCCGGGGAAGCGGCCCAGGCTCTCACCGAACGCGGCACCCGCCCCCTGGACGGCGGGATGACCTGGAGCAGCGACCCCCGCCTGATGTCCACCTCCACCGCCAAACTCAACAACGCCCAGGTGCAGGCCTTCCTGGACCGGGCCACCATGCCCATCCGCCTGGTTATCGCCGAGGAGGGCATCGCCGATATGATCGGGCGCCTGCGCCCGGTGCTGGAAAGTCGCGGGAATATCGAGGTGCGGGAAATGCCCGGCGGCCATCACCTGCACATGGAGGAGGGCGCCGAACCCATCGCCGAATGGTTCGGCCCCTTCCTGCGCAGCGAAACCGTGTAGGAGCGGCGGGGCGGATGGCCGCCCCGCCGCTCCTACAGGGGACTCAAAAAGGCAGCCGCTTCGAATAGCACCCCGGATCCATCTCCCGCACCTCCACCGTCACCGCCGGCACCCCGTCGGCAAACTGGCACAGGCAGTTGAACACCGCGGAACTCACCGCTTCGCGCTCCTGTTCGTTGCGGCCTTCCAGCAGGCGCACCTCGGCGTGAACGAAGCAGCCGCCCTTTTCCCCGGCGATAAAGTGATGGTAGGGAAGGGCGCGGGTCTTGATGGTGTGGGGGGCGAAGAGCCCGGTCTGGCTCAGGGCCTCCTGGGCCGCGCTGACCAGCGCGCTGATGGAGACCTTGTCTTCCAGCTTGTGGGCGTATTCGATGACCAGATGGGGCATGGGCGTCTCTTTCCGGCTTCGGTTTTCCCTATAAAGCTTAGCGGAAGAAGGCTCAGCGGAGTCCGGGGAGAGTGTGATACCGGGCGGAAGGACAAGGTGCGCCGGGCGCACCTTGGGGTTTGCCCGGGTTCAGCGGATCAGGGACAGGAACTCGTTGCGGGTGGCCTGGGAGGAGCGGAAGGTGCCCAGCATGGCGGAGGTCTTCATCACTGAATTCTGTTTCTCCACCCCGCGCATCATCATGCACATATGCTTGGCCTCGATAATGACCCCCACGCCGGCGGCGCCGGTGACCCGCAGCAGGGTCTCGGCGATCTCCACCGTCAGCTGTTCCTGGATCTGCAGGCGCCGCGCGAACATGTCCACGATTCGCGCCACCTTGGACAGGCCCACCACCTTGCCGTCGGGGATATAGGCCACATGGGCCTTGCCGATAAACGGCAGCAGGTGGTGCTCGCACAGCGAATAGAGTTCGATATCCTTGACCAGCACCATCTCGCTGCAGTCGGAGGGGAAGAGGGCACCATTGACCACTTCGTCCACCGTCTGCCGGTAGCCGCGGGTCAGGTAATCCATGGCCTTGGCGGCGCGCGCCGGGGTATCCCGCAGACCCGGGCGTTGCGGGTCCTCGCCGATTGCTTCGATAATTCGCGCGTAGTGTTCGTTCATCTCGGTTGACTTGCGATATTGAAAGACGCGCTACCCTAAGCGTTTGTTACCCCTTAGTAAAGGACAGAGTTGATGATAGAAAAGCGTGAGGCCAGCGAGCTGTGTACGGTGCTGGACTATATCCGCTGGGGAACCAGCCGTTTCAACGAGGCCGGGCTCTGGTTCGGCCACGGCACCGACAATGCCTGGGACGAGGCTCTGCTGCTGGTGATGCACGCCCTGCACCTGCCCCTGGACAGCAAGCCGGAGGTGCTGCAGGCCCGCCTGACCACGGAGGAGCGGCGCGAAGTGATCGCGCTGCTGGAGCGGAGGGTCGATGAGCGGTTACCGGCCCCCTATCTCACCCACGAGGCCTGGTTCTGCGATATCCCATTTTACGTGGACAGCCGGGTGCTGGTGCCCCGTTCGCCGATCGGCGAGCTGATTCGCGGTGAATTCCAGCCCTGGCTGCAGGGGGAGCCGCTGGCGGTGCTGGACCTCTGTTGCGGCAGCGGCTGTATCGGTATCGCCAGCGCCATGGCCTTTCCCGAGGCGCGGGTGGACCTGAGCGACATCTCTGCCGAGGCCCTGGAAGTGGCGCAGATCAATATCAACCGCCACCATCTCAACCAGCGGGTGCGCGCCGTGCAGTCGGACCTGTTCTCCGGTCTCGAGGGCTGCAGCTACGACCTGATCCTGTGCAATCCCCCCTATGTGGATGCCCGCGACCTGGCGGAGATGCCCGCGGAGTACCGTGCGGAACCGGAGATCGCCCTGGGCTCCGGCGACGACGGCCTCGACTTCACCCGCAGGCTGCTGCGCGAGGCGGTGGACCACCTGCAGCCGGAGGGGCTGCTGGTGTGCGAGGTGGGCAACAGCTGGGAGGCGCTGGAGGAGGCCTTTCCGCAGGTGCCCTTCGTGTGGCCGGAACTGGAGCAGGGCGGCCACGGGGTCTTTGTGATCCGCCGCGAGGAACTGCTGGCCTACCGGAAGTTTTTCAACGGCCGGTAATCGGTGTTCGCGGCAGCGGGTTGCGTTTCAATCCAATCACCCGCCGCCCGAATCCTCTATAATGCGCCGCTTTCCTCGGATATACCCGGGTCTCAGAGTTCAAATGGCTCAATGTGGCACAAAGCCGCCTCGAGCTTGAATTCCGGAACTAGATAAATCACTGATTGGCAGGCAGGGAATTTCACATTATGTCGGGCAACACTTTTGGCAAGCTGTTTTGCGTCACCACTTTCGGCGAGAGCCACGGCCCGGCATTGGGCTGTATCGTGGACGGCTGCCCCCCCGGGCTGGAGATCAGCGAGGCGGATATCCAGCTGGAGCTGGACCGGCGCAAGCCCGGCACTTCCCGCTACACCACCCAGCGGCGCGAGGCGGACCAGGTGAAGATTCTCTCCGGTGTGTTCGAAGGCAAGACCACCGGTACACCCATCGGCCTGCTGATCGAAAACACCGACCAGCGCTCCAAGGACTACGCCAATATCGCCGAACAGGTGCGCCCGGCCCACGCGGACTACACCTACTGGCAGAAATACGGCCTGCGCGACTACCGCGGCGGCGGCCGTTCGTCGGCGCGGGAGACCGCCATGCGCGTGGCCGCCGGGGCCATCGCCAAGCAGTGGCTGCGCCAACAGTACGGTATAGAGGTGCGCGGTTACCTGTCGCAGTTGGGGCCCATCCGGGTGGAAAAGCTGGACTGGGACCAGGTGGGGCAGAACCCCTTTTTCTGCCCCGATGCCGATAAGGTCCCGGAGATGGAGGACTACATGCAGGCGCTGATCAAGGAGGGCAACTCCATCGGCGCGCGGATTTCGGTGCACGCCAGCGGCGTGCCCGCGGGCCTGGGCGAGCCCATCTTCGACCGCCTGGATGCGGACCTGGCCCACGCGCTGATGAGCATCAATGCGGTCAAGGGCGTGGAGATCGGTGCGGGCTTCGCCAGCGTGGAGCAGAAGGGCACGGAGCACCGCGATGAGATAACCCCTGAGGGATTCCTCTCCAACAATGCCGGCGGCGTGCTCGGCGGCATCTCCAGCGGCCAGGACATCATCGCGCACATCGCCCTCAAACCCACTTCCAGCCTGCGCCTTCCCGGGCGCAGCATCGATGTGCACGGCAATCCCATCGAGGTGGTTACCAAGGGCCGCCACGACCCTTGCGTGGGCATCCGCGCGACGCCCATCGCCGAGGCCATGATGGCCCTGGTGCTGGTGGACCACGCCCTGCGCCAGCGCGCGCAAAACGGCGATGTGCAGCCGGGTGTGGTGACCGTAACGGGGTAAGTCGTGCGTTAAGTTTCTGTGAATGGCGGAGGGATGAGCGGAAAACCGGCGAGGGCCGGTTCACTTCTTCTGTAGGAGCGGCCGTTGGCCGCGATCGGCGGTGGTTTATATCCCGTCCGATCGCGGCCAACGGCCGCTCCTTACAATCTTGCGAGTCCCGAGTCCTTACAGGTGGAGATTCAGCCCCAGGTAGGGTCCCTTGATCTCCAGATCGCTCTGCAGGGAGTCCAGCTCTTTCAGGTCCAGGGTCATCATCCGGTAGCCGGCCTCGACCGCGAAGTCCGCCGCGGGCATAAAGTCCCAGCGCACTTTGGCGGTGAAGTCGGTGTGGGAGTCGCCTCGGTAGCTGGTGCCGTTACCCTGGGCGATGATGGACCAGCCGGTGAACGGCAGGTCGAAGCGGGCCATGGCATAGGCCATGGGGAGTACGCCGGCCAGCTCGATATTTTCCGTCTGGTCTTCGCTCGCCACTTCCAGGGCGCCGTCGTACCGGCGCGCGGTCAGACCCAGGTCCAGGTTGACCCAGTTGTCGAGGATTTCGTAATAGAGAGTGGCGTCGGTGTGGGACAGGTCCATATTGGCGCTGATTTCGGTGTTGGCCGTGAAGGTCTCGTCATCAAAAGTGACGGGTTTTCCCAGCATGGCCGTACCATCGGTTTCCACACTGCTGTGGGCCACCAGGATATTCGGGATCAGCGGAACCGGGTGTTCCAGTGCGGCCTGGATGAAGGTGATGTTGTCTTCCGCCAGGGAAAACTCGTCGACGTCGAAGTCGTCCGCACCGAGATTGCCGCTGTAGCTGGGCTGCCAGACGCCGGCGCTGGCGTCGAAGCCGAGGATGGTATCGGCACTGGCGGCGCCGCTGGTCAGGGCCGTGCTCAAAATCAGACTCTGGACAAGTGTTGTTTTTCTCATGGATTCTCTCCGTTATTGGGCTGTGGGGAAGTGTACTATTATTTTCCCGTCGTGCGGCTATTCGCGCCAGCCTCCTCCCCTGAAGTGTGAGCAGCTGCAAAAAGCAGTTGCTGCAGGGCGCTGGCGGCGTTGCTAAGGGTGCGTGCGCGGTGACTGATAACCCCCAGATTGCGCACAATGTGCAGTTTTTCCACCGGCAGTATCGCCAGGCTGTCGTCCACCAGGGTGCGCGGCAGGACGCTCCAGCCGAGGCCGACGCCGGCCATCATCTTGATGGTTTCCAGGAAGTTGGTGGCCAGCTTGGCGGTGAGCTTCAACCCCCGGTTGTCGAACTCGCGCTTGATCAGTCGCCCGGTATAGGTGTTCAGGTCTGGCAGTATGGCCGGGTAGCGGGCCAGGTCGGGAAGATCCAGAGCCGGCATCTGCGCCAGGGGGTGGTCCGGCGCGGCCACCACCACACAGGGATCGGGCCAGATGACGTGGGCTTCCAGGCTGGGGTATTCCCTGAGCGCCAGGGTGACCACCGCCAGTTCGTACTCACCGGCCATCAGTGCCTCGTAGGCTCGCTCGGAGTCCACGAAATTGATGTCCAGTGCCACTTCGGGGTAGCGGGTGCTGAATTCCTTCAGCACCGGCGGCAGGTGGTGCAGGCCCACGTGGTGGCTGGTGGCGATACGCAGGCTGCCGCCCACCTCCGTTCCCAGGGCCCGCAGCTCCCGTTCCGCCTCGCTCACTTCGTTGAGGATATGCCGCGCCCGGGGCAGCAGTGCGCGCCCGGCGTCGGTGAGCTGCAGTTTGCGGCCGATGCGGTCGAACAGCGGTGTGCCCAACTGCTGTTCCAGGGCGGCCAGGCGCTTGCTGACAGCCGGTTGGGTAAGATGCAACTGCTCCGCGGCCTCGGAGACCGAGCCCTGTTCGGCGATACTTAAGAAGGCTTTTAGCCACTGGATTTCCATTGGGTGGGGCTCCGTAGTTGGCAGTGGAGGCGGCCCTGCTGCCGGGGGCTTTTTGCGGGACACGGGCTGGGCGCCCCCCTTAAATACGTCCCTGTACGCTCTCCGCGGCCATCCGTGGCCGCAGAAGGTCCCGCAAAAAGCCCCCGACATCAGGTCCTTCGCATTAGGCCTCAGTATTCTTCCCCGGGTCCCGAGTCCCGAAACCTACGAAAATGCGCTGAAGCCGGGCTCTACCACATATTCCATAAAGGACTTCACTATATAATAAATATAAATTGATGTTATTCAATGCCCGGTATTAGACTTGCCCCAAATTCCGCATTCCGCATTCATTATTCCGCATTTAGAGGACACGGCGATGGCCGGGCAGACGCTCTACGACAAACTCTGGCAGGACCATCTGGTGAAGAGCCGCGATGATGGCACTGCGCTGATCTATATCGACCGCCACCTGATCCACGAGGTTACCTCGCCCCAGGCGTTTGAAGGCCTGCGCCTGGCCGGGCGCAAACCCTGGCGCACCGACTCGGTGGTCGCCACCCCGGACCACAACGTGCCCTCGGACGCGGCGGAGCGCGCCGCGGGCCTGGATGGCATCCGCGATGAGATCGCCCGCCTGCAGGTGCAGACGCTGGACGAGAACTGCCGGGATTTCGGCGTGGTGCAGTTCGGCATCAATGAGCCGGGGCAGGGCATTGTGCATGTGATTGGCCCGGAGACCGGCGCCACCCTGCCGGGTATGACGGTGGTGTGCGGTGATTCCCACACTTCCACCCACGGTGCGCTGGGGGCGCTGGCCCACGGTATCGGCACCTCCGAGGTGGAGCATGTGATGGCCACCCAGTGCCTGATCCAGAAGAAAATGAAGAACATGCTGGTGCGTGTGGACGGCGAACTGGGCCCGGGCGTGACCGCGAAAGACGTGGTGCTGGCGATCATCGGCAAGATCGGTACCGCCGGCGGCACCGGCTATGCGATCGAGTTCGGCGGCTCGGCAATCCGCAAGCTGTCGATGGAGGGCCGTATGACCGTGTGCAACATGGCCATCGAGGCGGGCGCGCGCGCCGGCATGGTGGCGGTGGATCAGGTCACCCTCGACTACGTGAAAGGCAAACCCTATGCACCGAAAGGTGAACAGTGGGATAAAGCGGTGGAAGCCTGGAGCCGGTTGCATTCCGATGACGATGCGGTTTTCGATGCAGTGGTGGAGCTGGCCGCGGAAGAAATCGAACCGCAGGTGAGCTGGGGCACTTCTCCGGAAATGGTGGCACCGGTCAATGCGCTGGTGCCGGACCCCGCGGCCGAGGCGGACGCCACCCGGCGCGCCGGTATTCAGCGCGCGCTGGAGTACATGGGCCTGAACGCGGGCCAGAAGATCACCGATATCAAGCTGGACCGGGTGTTTATCGGCTCCTGCACCAACTCCCGTATCGAGGATCTGCGCGCGGCGGCGGCGGTGGCCAAGGGCCGCAGGAAAGCCGACAGCGTCAAACAGGTACTGGTGGTTCCCGGCTCCCAGGCGGTAAAAGCCCAGGCGGAAAAAGAGGGCCTGGACAAGGTGTTTATCGAGGCCGGCTTCGAGTGGCGCGAGCCCTCCTGTTCCATGTGCCTGGCGATGAATGCGGACAAGCTGGGCGCGGGCGAACACTGCGCCTCCACTTCCAACCGCAATTTTGAGGGGCGCCAGGGCTACGGCGGCCGCACCCACCTGGTGAGCCCGGGTATGGCGGCGGCCGCGGCGATCGCCGGCCACTTTGTCGATGTGCGCGAAATGCAAAAGGAGGCCGTCCAATGAAGGCTTTTACCCAACATTCGGGGCTGGTGGCGCCGATGGACCGCGCCAATGTGGATACCGACCTGATTATTCCCAAGCAGTTCTTGAAATCCATCAAGCGCACCGGCTTCGGCCCCAACCTGTTCGACGAGCTGCGCTACCTGGACGAGGGCCAGCCGGGACAGGACTGCTCCAAGCGGCCGCTGAACCCGGAGTTTCCGCTGAACTTTCCGCGCTACAAAGGCGCCTCGGTGCTGTTGGCGCGCAAGAATTTCGGTTGCGGTTCCAGCCGGGAACACGCCCCCTGGGCCCTGGACGACTACGGCTTCCGCGCGGTAATTGCGCCGAGTTTTGCCGATATCTTTTTCAACAACTGCTTCAAGAACGGCCTGCTGCCGATCGTGCTGGACGAGGTCGTTGTGGATCAGCTGTTCCAGGAGATGTACGCGCAGGAAGGCTATGAGCTGACCATCGATCTGGAAAAACAGCAGGTGGTGAAGCCGAACGGGGACACCATCGCTTTTGAGGTGGACAGCTTCCGCAGGCACTGCCTGCTGAACGGCCTCGACGATATCGGCCTCACCCTGGAAGACGCGGATGCGATCCGCGCCTATGAAGCCAAGCGCCGCGAGCAGTCGCCCTGGCTGTTTGACGCGGTCAAGTGATCTGGTGAGGTAGGGTGTGCCGTGCGCACCTTTGGCCTTGGACGGTGCGCACGGCGCACCCTACGAAGTGGTGAATAAATTAAGGGAACAGATGTGAGCAAGAAAATCATGATCCTGCCCGGCGACGGCATAGGCCCGGAAATCGTCGAGCAGGCACTGGCGGTGCTGAGCGCCGTGGACAGTAAATTCGGACTGGACCTGGAATTCAGCGAAGGCCTGATCGGCGGTGCCGCTATCGACGAATACGGCGAGCCGCTCACCGATGCCACCCTGGAAGCGGCGCGTCAGTGCGACGCGGTGCTACTGGGTGCCGTAGGCGGACCCAAATGGGACAAAGTGGAGCCGAAAATCCGCCCGGAAAAAGGCCTGCTGAAAATCCGCAGCGGCCTGGGCCTCTACGCCAACCTGCGCCCGGCGATTCTCTATCCGCAGCTGGCCGAGGCCTCCAGCCTCAAGCCGGAGGTGGTGGCCGGGCTGGATATCCTGATCGTGCGCGAACTCACCGGCGGTATCTATTTTGGCGAGCCGCGGGGTATCCGCACCCTGGATAACGGCGAGAAGCAGGGTTTTAATACCTACGTCTACAAAGAGTCGGAAATCGAGCGCATCGCGCGCACCGCCTTCGAGGCCGCGCGCAAGAGAAACGGCAAGCTGTGCTCGGTGGACAAGTCCAACGTGCTGGAGGTCACCGTGCTCTGGCGCGAAGTGCTGGATCGCCTGGCGCCGGAGTACCCGGATGTGGAGCTGTCTCACATGCTGGTGGACAACGCGGCCATGCAACTGGTGCGCGCGCCCAAGCAGTTCGATGTGATGGTCACCGGCAATATGTTCGGCGATATCCTCTCCGACGCCGCCGCCATGCTTACCGGCTCCATTGGCATGCTGCCGTCCGCGTCCCTGAACGAGAGCGGTTTCGGTCTCTACGAGCCCTGTCACGGGTCCGCGCCGGATATCGCCGGCCAGGGAATTGCCAATCCGCTGGCGACCATCCTGTCCGCGGCGATGATGCTGCGCTACTCGCTGAATAGGGGTGAGGCCGCCGATGCGATCGAAGCGGCTGTCAGCAAAGTTTTGGACGAGGGGCTGCGCACCGCGGATATCTATACCGATGGTTGCAAAAAGGTATCCACCGCGGAAATGGGCGCGGCAGTGGTGGCCGCTTTCTAATTCTTAATGTCGCTTTCTCTCGTCACCCCGGCGCAGGCCGGGGTCCAGAAGACCACAGATTCAATAGGATACTGCAATGCAAAAAGTAGGTTTTATAGGCTGGCGCGGTATGGTCGGCTCCGTACTGATGGATCGCATGCGCGCGGAAAACGATTTCGCCCATATCGCCGAGCCGGTGTTTTTCTCCACCTCCAACGCCGGTGGTAAAGCACCGGATATCGGCCTCGAGCTGCCGCCCCTGGGCGACGCTAATGATATCGACGCCCTCGCGGAGCTGGACGCCATCGTCAGCTGCCAGGGTGGCGACTATACAAAAGAGGTTTTCCCAAAGTTGCGCGAACAGGGCTGGAAGGGCTCCTGGATCGACGCCGCCTCCAGCCTGCGGATGGACGACGACGCAATTATCGTGCTGGACCCGGTCAACCGCGATGTGATCGATCGCGGTATCGACGCCGGGGTGAAAAACTTTATCGGCGGCAACTGCACCGTCAGCCTGATGCTGATGGGGCTGGGTGGGCTGTTCAAGGCCGGCCTGGTGGAGTGGGTATCCGCGATGACCTACCAGGCCGCGAGTGGTGCCGGTGCAAAGAATATGCGCGAGCTGATCTCGCAGATGGGTGCCATCCGCGACGGCGTGGCCGGCGAACTTGCAGATCCGGCCAGCGCCATTCTGGAACTCGACCGCAAGGTGGCGGAAAACATGCGCAGCGGGGATTTTCCCTCCGCGGAATTCGGCGCACCCCTGGCCGGCAGCCTGCTGCCCTGGATCGACACCCAGTTAGAAAACGGCCAGAGCCGCGAGGAGTGGAAAGCGCAGGTGGAGGCCAACAAGATCCTCGGCACCGATTCCACGATAGCGGTGGACGGCACCTGCGTGCGCATCGGCGCCATGCGCTGCCACAGCCAGGCGTTTACCGTCAAACTGAAAAAAGATGTGCCCGTGTCTGAAGTGGAGCAGCTGATCGGCGCCGCGAACGACTGGGTAAAAGTGGTTCCCAACGAGCGCGAAGCCACTCTTCAGCAACTGACCCCCACCGCGGTTACCGGCAAACTGGATATCCCGGTGGGTCGCCTGCGCAAGCTGAACATGGGCCCCGAGTACCTGTCCGCCTTTACCGTGGGCGACCAGCTGCTCTGGGGCGCCGCGGAGCCGCTGCGCCGGGTGCTGCTGATTTTGCTGGGCAAGCTCTGACCCGGAATTCCCTACCTGTGTCGCAAAAAACCGCCCCGCATTGCCGGGGCGGCTTTCCCCTTCTCTCTCCGCAGGTATAATCGCCCCGCTTTTACCCCGCCAGCCCATCCGAAGTGAGTTGTTATGACGGAAGCCTCCCGTGAACTGGTAGTCCTCGGCGTAGACAGCGCCGCCTTTGCCCCCCTGCTGGAAATACTCGAAGAGCGCAGGATCGTGGAGCCCGCCCAGCTTCGCCTGCTGGAAGAGGAGGAGGGTGTGGCGGATCCCCAGGTGTTTGCCAATCGCAGCATTCCGGTGCAATCCCTGGAAAAGTTCACCTTTTCCCCGGAGCAGGTGGTGGTGCTATTGAAGGGCGGCGAGGTCGGGGGGGCGGCACTCGCCGCGGCGGAGGCCGCCGGTGCCTGGATTCTGGACGGCGCGGATAACACCCGCGGCGATGAGAGTGTGACCCTGCTCCATCCGCTGCTGAATCCCCGGGATATCGACGCCGCGGAGCGCAGATTGCTGGCGCTGCCCGTGCCGGGAGCGGCGATGGTGGCGGAGGCACTGTTTCCACTGCGCGGGCAGTTGCAGGCGGTGGAGGTATTGTTGAACCAGCCGGTGTCTGCGCTGGGCAAGGCCGCGGTGGATTCCATGGCCGCACAGACCGCGCGTTTGTTCAGCGGTCAGGAGCCGGAAGTGGACCCGGCCATTGGCCAGCGCCTGGCATTCAACCAACTGAGCGCCAGCGAACCACTGCTCTCCAGTGGTCACAGCCTCGGCGAACTGGCGTTGGTGCACGACTTGCGCCGGCTGCTCGGCGACAGCGTTGCGGTGGATGCCAGCATCAACACCGCGTCGGTGTTTCACGGCCAGCTGGCCAACCTGCGCATTGTATTAAAGGAGGAAGTGGCGCTGGACAAGTTGCGCGCACTGTTGCGCAATGGCGCGCGTCTTCAATTGATGGAACGGCCTTCGGCGCAGGAGGCGGTTGGCGGTGAGGCGACCCTGATCGGACGCTTGCGGCAGAGCCTGCTCAGCAGGCACCAGATTAATTTTTGTACAGCATCGGATAATCTGCGTAAAGATGTGGCAATGAACTGCGCACAGATTGTTCACTTGTTGCTAAAAAACCACTGATAATTAATACTTAGCCGCCATAGTGAAGGTTTCTTCTTAACTTCGTTTAAATGGGGATGGCGAGTAATTCGCCCGGGATGGAAGTCTGTCGTTGCGACAATCGCTCCATTGAACGTTTACTGTACAGTGATGGGGTTTTCTGAAGGTGCACATTTCGGAAATGCCCGGTGATTCTAACAATAAAGGGAATCGGATATGCGTGTGCGAAAGCTGGCACTAGCGGTTGGTCTGGTCAGCGCACTGGGTGGCAACGCGGCTCTGGCGCTTGGGCTGGGTGAGATCAAGCTGAACTCGACCCTCAATCAGCCTCTCGATGCAGAAATCAAACTGCTGCAAACACGCGGTCTTGGCGACAACGAAATCAAGGTGCGCCTCGCCGGCCACGAGGATTTTGAGCGGGCGGGCGTGGACAGGTCCTACCTGCTTAACGAACTGAAATTTGATGTGGACTATTCCGGTGGCGAGCCGGTGATCCGCATATCCAGCCGTGTTCCCATTCGCGAACCCTTTCTGAATTTCCTGGTGGAGACCCGCTGGCCCAGCGGCCGGTTGCTGCGGGAGTACACCCTGCTGATGGATCTGCCAGCCTTCTCCGGCGAAATCGCGCAACAGCCGGTGCGCGCTGCCGAGCGAGAGCGTCAGCAGGTCCGCCGCCAGGCGCCGGTGCAGAAACCCCTCGAACAGACCCGGACCGAGCCGGTGCAGGCGCAGCAAGCACCCGAACCCCGGGAGCAGCAACCGCCGGCGGAAGAGCCCGAAGCGCAGCAACCTGTGGCGGAAGAACCGCTCGAGCTGCGCCGTGAGACACAGACCGCCCAGGTTCAGGACGACAGCGGCAGCCGCGTGTACGGCCCGGTGGCCGCCAACCAGACCCTGTGGGAAATCGCCGTCGACAATCGCGTCGGCAATGGTCTCTCCGTGCAGCAGACCATGCTGGCGATCCAGCGCCTCAATCCCGACGCATTCATTAACGACAATATCAACCTGCTGAAGCGGGGCGCGGTGCTGCGCCTGCCCAGCGCCGAGGATGTGCGCGCGCTCACTCTTACCGAAGCCATTGCCGAAGTGGCCTCGCAGAACGAATCCTGGCGCCAGCGTTCGGTCGACGAACCTGCCACCGGGGCTCCGCTGGACGCCCGTGCGGCCACCGCGGAAGCGCCCGCCGCTGAGAGTGTTGAGGGCCGGGTGAGTCTGGCTGCGCCGGGGGACAACGAGTCCGTCCTGTCCGGTTCCGGCAGCGGCACTGGGGACAGCGAGGCCCTGGCCGGCGAGTTGACGGTTACCGAGGAGGAACTGGACAAATCGCGCCTGGAAAACGAGGAGTTGCAGGAGCGCATCTCGGAGCTGGATGAACAGATCGACACCATGGAGCGCCTGGTAGAGGTCTCCAACGAAGAAATGCAGGCCGTCCAGGCCGCCGCTGAACACTCCGGCTCCGAAGAGGCCGCCGTCGATGGCGCTCCGGAGGAAACCGAGGAGTTCACTGAAGCGGAAACCGCTGCCGGGGTGGAAGAAGCTCCAGTGGAAGAGGAAACCTCCGAGGAAGAGGTGGAAGCGGACAGCGACCGCAACCGGGTGGTAACGGTGCAGACCCAGCCGGAGCCCACCCTGGTGGACCGGCTGATGGACAATATCCAACTGATAGGGATCGCTGCGGGCGCCCTGTTGATCGGTCTGTTCGGTTTCTTCACCTGGCGCCGCCGCAAAGAGGAAGAGGAGGCCATGCGTCAGGTTGAGGCGGAGATGGCCGCCGAGCGCACCCTGGCCACAGCGCCGGAACTCGGCGAGGTGGACGAGAACCTGAGCGCTGTAGAAAACGTGCAGGTCGAAGACAATTTCGACCTGGACCAGTTGGATGACGTGGATACCGGCGATCCGGTTTCGGAAGCGGAAATCCACCTGTCCCTGGGCCAGTACGGCGACGCGGAGAATAAGCTGCTGGCCGGCCTGGAAACTGCGCGGGACAATGTGGAGGCGCGTCTGATGCTGCTCGAGGTGTACGCGCACCAGCAGAGTATCGACAAGTTTGACGATCACTATCGCCAGCTGCTCAGCGTCAGCGACGGCCCGGTTGCGGACCGCGCCGCGCGCCTGCGCGAGAGTATCGCCGGTGCGCCGCCGTTCGAGGCGCCGGCGATGGATTTCTCCAGCGAATCCCTGGAGGCCACGCAACTGGACGACATCAGTGCTTCTTTTGAAGATGATTTCTCCAGTGCGAGTTCCTCCTCCGGTTTCGAAAGCTCTTCTTCTTCCGATTTCGAAAGTGAAGGGGAGGGCGACAGCTCGCTGCTGGACGACCTGACCATGGACCTCTCCTTCGACAGCGGCAGCGATACCGCCGGAGATGACGACGGGGAATTCACTCTCGACCTGGAGCTGGATACCGATCTGGGTGGCGATACCACCGGCGAGCGGGAATCCGAATCCGAGGGTGAGGAATTCAACCTGGACGACCTGATGTCCGGTGGAGAGCTGGACCTCGGCGACATGGATGGGGGCACCGACAGCGCTGAGCCCGAGCAGACTGCGGAGAGCGACGACGGCGGGTTGGATTTCGACCTGGATCTCTCGCCCATGGAGGACGACAGCGCTGCGGAGTTGGAAGATTTCTCAACCTCCTCTGAAATTGCTTCGGAGGACGACCTGGGAGACCTCTCCCTGGACGACCTGGAGAGTTTCGGCGGCGAGCTGGACGGTGGCCTGGATCTGGATTCCATCGACCTGGACGACATTGCCGGTCTGGATGGGTCCCTGGCCGCGGAGAGCGATACCGACGTCGCCGTGGCCGAGGAAAAGCCACTGCAGCCCCAGTCTCAGCCGCAACCCCAGCCGAAACAGGCCGCGGTCCAGGAGCCCGCCGCAGAGCAGGACGCATCGGCGGACCTGGGCGACCTGAGCTTCAATTTGGAGAGCGACCTGGACTCCGAACTGAATCTGCTCGAGGGCAGCGACGAGGTCAGCACCAAACTGGAACTGGCACAGGCCTACCTGGACATGGGTGACAGGGACGGCGCCAAGGACATCCTCTCCGAGGTAGTGGAGGAGGGCGGCGACGAACACAAGCGCCGCGCGAAGGAGATGCTGGAGCGGATGGCGTAAGGCCCGCTTCCCGCCCCAAAAACCTCGCACTGGCTGCGGGGTTTTTTTATTTTGGGAGATGGGATTCAGACCCGCTGCCCGCTACCGGTTGTAGGAGCGGCCGTTGGCCGCGATCAGAGGTGGAACAAACGCAATGCAGCGTGATTATATCTACAAACCCAACGGCGAAGTCCCCCCCGGCGAACAACTGCCCGCGGGCCTTCGCCGCCTTGCGCTGGGCGTCGAGTACTGCGGGGCGCGCCTGCACGGTTTCCAGAAGCAGGCATCCGCCGCAGAGACGGTGCAGGCCCACCTGGAGCAGGCACTGTCCAGCATCGCCAATGAGCCCGTGACCCTGGTATGCGCCGGCCGCACCGACGCCGGCGTACACGCCACCAACCAGGTGATTCACTTCGACACCCGCGCAGTGCGGCCGCAGCGCGCCTGGGTGCAGGGCGTCAACACCCGCTTGCCGGATTCAGTGCGGGTGCGCTGGGCGCGGGAGGTGCCGGCGCAATTCCACGCGCGCTTCTCCGCCCGCGCGCGCAGCTACCGCTACCTGATCCACAGCGCGCCCACCCGCTCGGCCCAGGCCGCTGCGGAGGTGACTTGGACCCAGCACCCGCTGGATATTGAGGCCATGCGCAAAGGTGCCGCCCACCTGTTGGGGCGGCACGATTTCACCAGCTTCCGCGCCAGCCAATGCCAGTCGAAAAGCCCGGTGCGCGACCTCACCCGCCTGGATATCGCCCGCGTCGGCCAGCTGATCGTATTGGAGGTGAGCGCCAACGCCTTTCTCCACCATATGGTGCGCAATATCACCGGCGTGCTGATGGCGGTGGGTCGCGGCGAGAGAAAGCCGGAGTGGGTGAAGGCAGTCCTGGAGTCCCGCGACCGCACCGCCGGCGGCGTCACCGCGCCGCCGTTCGGGCTCTATCTGGTGGATGTGCAGTACCCACGGGAGTTCAACCTGCCCGAATCGGAACCGGGACCGCTGCTGGTGCCCCTGCCCCTCGGCGGGCTGGGTGCGGAAACGCCACTTTTGTAGGAGCGGCCGTTGGCCGCGACCTGGATCGCGAGTATCCCAAAACCCGATCACAGGCGGCAGTCGTCCCCATAACAACTTTGCCCATCCCGCGGGAACTGCTAGTATCGCGGGCTCCTTTAATTTTGAACGGCCGGTCGAATGCGCGTAAAAATCTGCGGCATTACCACTATCGATGATGCGCGGATCGCAGTGGATGCCGGTGCCGATGCCCTTGGCCTGGTGTTTTACTCGGCCAGTCCTCGCTGTATCGACGGTGAACGGGCGGCGGCTGTCGCCGCGGGGGTATCGCCCTTCGTCACCCTCACAGGTTTGTTTGTGAATGCCACGGCGGCGGAGGTTGAACAGGTGTTGGCGCAGGTGCCGCTCAACCTGCTGCAGTTCCACGGCGATGAGAGCGCCGAGTATTGCGAGCAGTTCCGGCGCCCCTATATCAAGGCGCTGCGCATGAAAGACGGCCTGGATGTACTCGCGGCCATGGCGGCGCACCCGAAAGCGCGGGGATTTCTGCTCGACGCCTACCGCCCCGGGGTGCCCGGCGGCACCGGTGAAACCTTCGACTGGCAGCGGGTGCCCCAAGACAGCGGGCGCGAAGTCATACTCGCCGGCGGCCTGACCCCGGACAATGTGGCCGCGGCCATCGCCGCGGCGCGGCCGCAGGCGGTGGATGTCAGCGGCGGCGTGGAGGCGACGCCGGGGCGCAAGGACCATAACAAGGTCAGGGAATTTGTTCAGGCGGCCAAAGGCCGGTGATGAGTGGTTGGTGGTTAGTGATCAGTGGGAAACGGAGTCTTTAAAAAGTGAGTGATTCAGACGTGGTGGATTTTTCTGCTTATCCGGATGCCGGCGGGCACTTCGGTCCATATGGCGGCCGTTTTGTGTCGGAGACGCTGATCAGCGCGCTGGATGAGTTGCAGGCGATGTATTCGAGCCTGAAAGACGATCCGGAATTCCAGGCCGCCTTCGACTACGATCTCGCCCACTACGTGGGCCGCCCCTCGCCGCTGTACCTGGCCGAGCGGCTGACGGCGCAGGCCGGCGGCGCGCGCATCTGGCTCAAGCGCGAGGACCTGAATCACACCGGCGCGCACAAGGTAAACAACACCGTGGGCCAGGCGCTGCTGGCCAAGCGCAGCGGCAAGAGCCGCGTGATCGCCGAGACCGGTGCCGGCCAGCACGGCGTCGCCACCGCCACCGTGGCCGCGCGCCTGGGATTGAAATGCGCGGTGTACATGGGCGCGGAGGACGTCAAGCGCCAATCCCCCAATGTCTACCGCATGAAATTGCTCGGTGCGGAAGTGATTCCAGTGGAATCCGGCTCCAAGACCCTGAAGGATGCCATGAACGAGGCCATGCGCGACTGGGTCACCAACGTGGATGACACCTTCTACATTATCGGCACCGTTGCCGGCCCCCACCCCTATCCGCAACTGGTACGGGATTTCAACTCGGTGATCGGCCGTGAGGCGCGCCGCCAGAGCCTGGAGGAATTCGGTCGTCTGCCGGACGCCCTGGTAGCCTGTGTGGGCGGCGGCTCCAACGCCATCGGCCTGTTCCACCCCTTCCTGAATGACAGTGAAGTGAAAATGTACGGCGTGGAAGCGGGCGGCGAGGGCCTGGCCACCGGCCGTCACGCGGCGCCGCTGAACGAGGGCGTGCCGGGCATACTGCACGGCAACCGCACTTACCTGATGGAGGATGAAGACGGCCAGATTATCGAGACCCACTCGGTTTCCGCGGGCCTCGACTACCCGGGGGTGGGCCCGGAGCACGCCTGGCTGAAGGATATCGGCCGCGTGGAATACGTAACCGCGGACGACAGCGAGGCCCTGGACGCCTTCCGCAAACTCACCCGCACCGAGGGCATCCTGCCGGCGCTGGAGTCCAGCCACGCGGTGGCCTACGCGCTGAAGCTGGCCGCCACCATGACGCCGGAACAGAACATCGTGGTCAACCTGTCCGGCCGCGGCGACAAGGATATTTTTACCGTAGCCGCCATCGACGGCATCAAAGTGTAGGAGCGGGCCATGCCCGCGATCGGCTTTAGGAATGATTTCGTGATAACAGAAAACCGCATCGACCGCCGTTTTGCCCAACTGCGCGCCGAGGGCCGCAAGGCGCTGGTGACCTATATCGTCGCCGGCGACGGCGGCCTGGAAAATACCGTGCCGATGATGCACCAGTTGGTGGAGGCCGGTTCCGACCTGATCGAGCTGGGTGTGCCTTTCTCCGATCCCATGGCCGAGGGGCCGGTGATCCAAAAGGGCCACGAGCGGGCCCTCGAGCACAAGTCATCCCTGCGCAAGTGCCTGGAGCTGGTGAAGGAATTCCGCCGCGAGGACGGGGAGACCCCGGTAATCCTGATGGGTTACGCCAACCCCATTGAAAAAATGGGCGCGGAGCAGTTCGCCGATGCGGCCCGGGATGCCGGTGTGGACGGCGCGCTCACCGTGGACCTGCCGGCGGAAGAGGCGGGGCCATTGAATCAGCTGCTGGGCGAGCGCGGCCTGCGCAATATTTTCCTGCTCACGCCGACCACCAGCGAAGAGCGCATCGGAGCGATTACCCGGCTGGCCAGCGGCTTTGTCTACTATGTTTCCCTGAAGGGAGTCACCGGCGCCGGGCACCTGGACCTGGATTCGGTGCGGGACAACCTGGCGCGCATCCGCCGCCACACCGACTTGCCGCTGTGCGTGGGTTTCGGTATCAAGGACGGCGCCTCCGCCCGCGCGGTGAGTGAACCTGGCGACGGTGCGGTTGTGGGCAGCGTACTGGTATCCATCATCGGCGAGGCACGGGATGCCGCCGAGGCCAAAGGCAAAATCACATCGCTGGTCGGCGAAATGCGCGCGGCACTGGATGCGTAACCCGGTGCGCATGGCGCACCTACCTGAATGGCGGAGTGGCCAGAAAGCCCGGTGCTGCGACTGATCTGGCCAAGTCTGCCGTTTCGCTTAGTGTTTTAATTCTCAGCCTGAAAAATACCGGCTGGTAGAATAGCGCCGGCCTGGAAAAAAACCATCGGAAGACGAGATGAGCTGGTTAGAAAAAATTGTCCCCGCAGTAATCCGCACCGAGCGCCGCAAGGGCGCCAGCAAGGTTCCGGAGGGCGTGTGGAAAAAGTGCGTCAAGTGCGACGCCATGCTCTACCGCCCGGAGCTGGAGCGCAATCTGGATGTGTGCCCCAAGTGCGACCACCACTTCCGTATCGGCGCCCGCCGCCGCCTGGATATGTTCCTCGACGAAGAGGAGCGCGAGGAGCTGGCCACCGACGTGGTGCCGGTGGACCGCCTGAAATTCAAGGACGTAAAAAAATACAAGGACCGCCTCACCCAGGCGCAGAAGGCGACCGGGGAAAAGGACGCATTGATTGCCATGCGAGGCACCCTGAAGGGCAAACCCCTGGTGGCGGTGGCCTTCGAGTTCGCGTTTCACGGTGGTTCCATGGGCTATGTGGTGGGTGAGCGCTTCACCCGTGCGGCCCAGCGCGCGCTGGATGAGGGTATCCCACTGGTGTGCTTTTCCGCTACCGGCGGCGCGCGCATGCAGGAGGCGCTGATCTCACTGATGCAGATGGCCAAGACCTCCGCGGTGCTGGAGAAGCTGAAAATGGCCGGTGTGCCCTATATCTCCATCATGACCGACCCGGTCTACGGCGGCGTGTCCGCCTCCCTGGCCCTGCTGGGAGACATCAACGCCGCCGAGCCCGGCGCCCGCGCCGGTTTTGCCGGCCCCAATATCATCGAGCAGACCATCCGCCAGAAGCTGCCCAAGGGATTCCAGCGCAGCGAGTTCCTGCTGGAGCACGGCGCCATCGATATGATCATTCCCCGCGCGGAGATGCGCAGAACGGTTGCGCGGTTGCTGGGCAAGCTGACCGCTGCGTAAATAACCCTGTAGGAGCGGCCCATGGCCGCGATCGTTTTATGCTGCGAAGCGAGATCGATCGCGGCCATGGGCGGATGGCCGCCCCGCCGCTCCTACAAATCTCTGTTCTGATCTATGTCCTCACTGCAAGATTGGCTTTCCCGCCTCGAGCGGCTGCACCCCACGGAAATCGAACTTGGCCTGGACCGCGTGGCCCGGGTGGCGCGCGCGCTGGATGTGCAGAAACCGGCTCCCAAAGTCATCACTGTCGCCGGCACCAACGGCAAGGGTTCCTGTATCGCCGCCATGGAGGCGCTGCTGCGCGCCGGCGGCCATTCGGTGGGGGCCTACAGTTCCCCCCATCTGCTGCGTTTCAACGAACGGGTGCGTATCGACGGCATTGAGGTGGAAGATGTCGAACTGGTGCGCGCTTTCGAAGCGGTGGAAGCCGTGCGGGGCGAAGTCAGCCTCACCTATTTCGAATACACCACCCTGGCGGCGCTGTGGCTGTTCCGGGAAGCCGGTGTGGAGTTCGCACTGCTGGAGGTGGGCCTCGGCGGGCGCCTGGATGCGGTCAACCTGGTGGATGCGGATATCGCGGTGATCACCAGCATAGCGGTGGATCACGAAGACTGGCTGGGCAGCGACCGGGAGGTCATCGGCCGGGAGAAGGCCGGCATTCTGCGCCCGGGGGCCCCCTTTGTCTGCGCCGATCCGGAGCCGCCGCTGTCGGTCGCCTCGGCGGCCGGGGGGCTGGGCTGCCCCAGCTATTTTATCGGCCGCGACTTCCTGGTCGGCGGCACCGACTACCGTTTTGGCGAGTTCGAGCTCGAACTGCCGCCCACCGGCCTGCCGCGCCCCAGTATCGCCGCCGCCGTCACCGCGCTGGCGGTGCTCGACGCGCTGCCGGAGGATGCCGAAGGGGCGCTGGCGCCGCTCGAGCTGGCGGGGCGCTGCCAGCAGATCCACTGGAGGGGCCGTTCGCTGCTGCTGGATGTGGGACACAACCCGGCGGCCGCGGAGTACCTGGCGCGCCGGCTTGACGGCAACCCCATTGCCGGCGAGACCCGGGCACTGGTGGCGGTCATGGCCGACAAGGACCTGCCGGGGCTGTTCGCGCCCCTGGTCGAAAAGGTCGATACCTGGTATCCGTCGCTGCTGCCGGGCAACGAGCGCGCGGCCGGCTGCCCCGCGCTGATCGCCGGGCTGCGCAGCGCCGGCGTGGCGGAAGGCCGTATCCGCGCCGACTGCGCGCCGGTCCGAGAGGCCCTGGAGCGGGCCCTGGGTGAGATCGGTGTCAAAGACAGGTTGCTTGTCTTCGGTTCCTTCTTTACTGTTGCGGAAGTTTTACAGTGCATACGAGAAGGCGGCGATGGCGAGCCGGGACTTTGATCTCGCAAAACACGGCCCGGTAAGGCGGGCCCGGCTGAACGATGGCTTCAAGCAGCGCATCGTGGGCGCGCTGGTGCTCGCCGCGCTGGCGGTGATCTTCCTGCCGACCCTGTTCGACCGCGAGGGCGCCCGCTATATCGACGCCACCAGCCAGATCCCGCCGGCGCCGGATATCCAGCCCATCGAGATCGCCGAGCCCCGGCCGGTGACAGATGTGGCCCCGGCTCCCGCACCGGAAGAGGCCTTTCAGCCGGAATTGGTGGAACAGCCTTCCAAACCTCCTGCCTCGCCGGAGGAAGATGTTGCGCAAAAGCCTGCTGCGGAAAGCGAAAAACCGGCGGTGCAAAAAGACGATCCACCCATTCTCGACGCCCGCGGCCTGCCGGTCGCCTGGGTAGTGCAGGTGGCCTCCTACAGCGATGAAGCCCGCGCGGAACGACTCCGCACGCGTCTGATGGGCGAGGGCTACAAGGCCTATACCCGCGGAGTGACCACCGACAAAGGCCGCTTTGTACGGGTTTTTGTAGGCCCGAAAGTCAGCGAGGCGGATGCCCGGGGGGCCAAGCGCGAGCTGGACCAGTTGCTCGGCGCGCAGACTCTGGTACTGCGTTTCAAGCCCTGATGCGCAATGCATATCCTTCCGCGATTCCCTTTCCTGATCCCTGTTCACTGACCATCGATCACTGTAAAATGCGCGCTCTTCGCGGCAGCCGCCGAGGCGGGTAGGTTGAATGAATTGGGCTGACTGGACCATCCTGGCGATCGTGGCCATTTCCACGCTGATCGGTCTCAGTCGGGGTTTTGTGCGCGAAACCCTTTCCCTGCTCACCTGGGTGGCGGCCTTCGTGGTGGCGATGATGTTCCGCGACGAACTGGCCCCGCTGCTCTCCCGCCTGGTGGACACCCCCTCGCTGCAGGCGATTGCCGCCTTCGCCATCCTGTTTATCTTTACCCTGCTCGCCGGCGCCGGTCTCAATATGACCCTGTCTGCCTTTGTAGAGGCCACCGGGCTGTCCGGTACCGACCGGGTGCTGGGGATGGTGTTCGGACTGCTGCGCGGCGGCATTGTCGTGCTGACGGTGCTGATAGTGGCCCCGGCTCTGGTGCCGGTGGAGGAGGACGGCTGGTGGCGGGAGTCGGTGCTGATTCCCCACTTCCTGGAGTTCGAGGATCGGGCGCGGGAGGCGGCCGCTGCGCTCAAGGAATTCTTTGTAAATCTTTTTTGACTGTTTTCACTGGGGCAAAAACTATGTGTGGTATTGTCGGTATTGTCGGTAAGAGTGACGTCAATCTGCAGCTGTACGACGCGCTCACCCTGCTGCAACACCGCGGACAGGACGCCGCCGGCATCGTCACCTGCGATGGTGACCGACTCTGCCAGCAGAAAGCCAACGGCCTGGTGCGCGACGTGTTCCGCGCGCGGCATATGCAGAGGCTCACTGGCAACTTCGGCATCGGCCATGTGCGATATCCCACCGCCGGCAGTTCCGGCCCCGCCCTTGCCCAGCCCTTCTACGTCAACTCCCCCTACGGCATCGCCATGGGTCACAACGGCAACCTCACCAACATGCGCGAAGTGGTGGAAGAAATCTTCCAGCAGGACCTGCGCCATATCAACACCGATTCCGATTCCGAAGTGCTGCTGAATGTGTTCGCCCACGAACTGCACAAGCTGGGCAAACTGCAGCCTGATGCGGGAGATATCTTTACCGCGATGAAAGCGGTACACAAACGGGTGCGCGGCGGCTACGCCTGCGTAGCGCTGATCGTCGGCTACGGCATCGTCGCCTTCCGCGATCCCCACGGCATACGCCCGCTGGTGTACGGCAAGCGCGAGACCGACAAGGGCACCGAGTATATGGTGGCCTCGGAATCCGTGGCCCTGGACGTGCTGGGCTACACCCTGGTGCGCGACGTGGCGCCGGGCGAGGCCATCTATATCGAACTGGACGGTACGGTGCACGCAGAGCAGTGTGCGGAAAATCCCTCCCTCAACCCATGTATTTTCGAACACGTGTACTTCGCACGGCCGGACTCCATTATGGACGGCGTGTCGGTGCACAAGGCGCGCCTGCGCCAGGGCGAACACCTGGCGGAAAAGATCCTGCGCGAGCGCCCGGATCACGATATCGACGTGGTGATTCCCATCCCCGACTCCGCGCGCATCGCCGGGCAGACGGTGGCCCACAACCTCGGGGTGAAATTCCGCGAGGGCATGGTGAAGAATCGCTATATCGGCCGCACCTTTATCATGCCGGGGCAGAAACAGCGCAAGAAGTCCGTGCGTCAGAAACTGAATCCCATCGCGCTGGAATTCCGCGGCAAGAACGTGCTGCTGGTGGACGATTCCATCGTGCGCGGCACCACCTGTAAACAGATTATCCAGATGGCGCGGGAGGCGGGCGCCGCCAAGGTGTATTTCGCCACCGCGGCGCCGGCGGTGAAATATCCCAACGTCTACGGCATCGACATGCCCTCCGCCAGCGAACTGGTGGCCCATGATCGCACCACCGAGGAAATCTGTAAGGAGATCGGTGCCGACTGGCTGATCTACCAGGACCTGGAAGACCTGGTGGTCAGCTCCGCCGAAGGCAACAGCGAGATCGAGCAGTTCGACTGCTCGGTATTCGACGGCAACTACATCACCGGCGACGTGGACGAAGAGTACCTGGAGCAACTGCACGCCGAGCGCAACGACGCGGCGAAAAACAACAAGGGCAGCCACAGCGCGCTGTAGCCGGGACAAATTTGCCGGGAGCAAATTTGGGCAGCTTCTCAAGCCGGCCGGAGGCGGAGGCAAATGGATGTGCCGAGTCACCGCCGAGCCCCAGCTCGGCTTGCGGGCCTAAGGCCCGCTCAGGTGAGCCATTCTCCGCCATATCGGTTAACATAACCGCCTCCGCAAAAAGCATCTCTCTTTAAAAAAAACCGGGACGGTTTATGTTCGAAGACGAAGGCTATTCACTGGATACCCTGGCAGTGCGCGCCGGGCAGAGCCGCTCTCCCGAGGGCGAGCACTCCGAGGCCCTCTACCTCACCTCCAGTTACGTATTCCCCTCCGCCGCAGAAGCCGCGGCGCGTTTTACCGGTGAGTCCACCGGCAACGTCTATTCCCGCTACACCAATCCCACGGTGCGCATGTTCGAACAGCGTATCGCCGCGCTCGAAGGCGGCGAGGCGGCGGTGGCCACCTCCAGCGGCATGGCCGCAATCCTCAGCCTGTGCATGGCGCTGCTCAAATCCGGCGACAAGGTGATCTGTTCGCGCAGTGTCTTCGGCACCACCACCGCGCTGTTCACCCGCTATATGGAAAAGTTCGGCGTGCGCGTGGCCTTCGTGGACCTCACCGACATGCATTCCTGGCAGGGCGCCCTCGATGGCGACACCAAGCTGTTGTTTATGGAGACGCCCTCCAACCCGCTGTGCGAAGTGGCGGATATCCGCCAGCTGGCGGATCTGGCTCACAGCGCCGGCGCGCTGCTGGTGGTGGACAACTGCTTCTGCACGCCGGCATTGCAGCGCCCGCTGGAACTGGGCGCGGATATCGTGGTGCATTCCGCCACCAAATACCTGGACGGCCAGGGACGCTGCGTAGGCGGCGTAGCCGTGGGCAGCAAAGAAATCATGGACGAACTGGTGATCTTCCTGCGCACCGCCGGCCCCAGCATGAGCCCCTTCAACGCCTGGGTGTTCCTCAAAGGCCTGGAAACCCTGAACCTGCGCATGCAGGCCCACTGCCGCAACGCGCTGGCGCTGGCCTGGTGGTTGGACGAGCAGGCCGCGGTGGAAAAGGTGAACTACGCCGGCCTGCCCAAGCATCCAGGCCACCTCCTGGCGGCCAAGCAGCAGTCCGCATTCGGCGGTGTGTTCAGCTTCACCGTACGCGGCGGCCGCGAGGAGGCGTGGAAAGTGATCGACAACTGCAGGATCTTCTCCTGCACCGCGAACCTGGGTGACGCCAAAAGCACCATCGTACACCCTGCCACCACCACCCACGGCCGCCTCAGCGAGGAGGATAAAGCTCGCGCCGGTATCACCGAAAACCTGATCCGCGTCTCCGTGGGCCTGGAAGATATAGGGGATCTGCAGCGGGACCTGAAGCGGGGGCTGGCGCAGCTGTAACTGGCGCTGTTTGTGACGGCGATGGCAGAGTCCTTGCGCCAAACACCTATGATTAACTATTGGCACTGTCGCTTCAGTTGCGACTGTGCCCTCCTACAACGACAACACGATGCGAAGGCCCTGATGCCGGGGGCTTTTTGCCAGACCTTCTGCGGCCATGGATGGCCGTGGAGAGCGTACAGGGACGTATTTAAGGGGGGCGCCCAGCCCGTGTCTGGCAAAAAGCCCCCGGCAGCGGGGCCGCCACGGAGTCAGAACAGGGCCAATTACCCGGAAACTCCGAACAAAAAACCGAGCAGTAATGGATTCGCCGTGCAAAAACTGATTTCCCATATCGTCGCCGATATCGGCAGGGTGCTGCTGGGCAAGGAGCACCAGGTCAAGCTGGCGCTCGCCTGCCTGTTGTCCCGCGGACACCTGCTGATCGAGGACCTGCCCGGCATGGGCAAGACCACTTTGGCCCACGCCCTGGCGCAGGTATTGGGGCTGTCCTACAAGCGGGTGCAGTTCACCAGCGACATGCTCCCGGCGGATATTCTCGGCGTGTCCATCTTCGAGCGGGACTCCGGCCAGTTCCGCTTCCACGAGGGCCCGGTGTTCAGCCAACTGCTGCTGGCGGACGAGATCAACCGCTCGTCCCCCAAGACCCAGAGCGCGCTGCTGGAAGCCATGGAAGAGCGCCAGGTGAGCGTCGACGGCGAGACGCGCCCGCTGCCGGAACCCTTCTTCGTGATCGCGACGCAAAACCCGCTGCACCAGTCGGGCACCTTCGCGCTGCCGGAATCCCAACTGGACCGCTTCCTGATGCGCATCGGCCTGGGCTACCCCACCCGCGAGGCGGAGCGGGCGCTGTTCAACGGTGTCGACCCGCGGGCGCAGTTGCGCCAACTGCAACCGCGGATCGACGGCGCCACGCTGCAGAAAATGCAGCGCCTAGTGGGCCAGGTGAAGGCCTCCGAAAGCCTGCTGGACTATGTCGAACGCCTGGTGCAGCACACCCGCCAGAGCCCCGAATGCGCCGTCGGCCTGTCCCCCCGCGGCGCCCTGGCGCTGTTGCATGCGGCCCGCGCCTGGGCGCTGATCCACGGCCGCGGCCACCTGCTGCCGGAGGACGTGCAGGCGGTGCTGCCGGCGGTGGCCGGGCACCGGCTGCACAGTGAGAGCGGCGATAGTACTCATCTGGTGGAGCGCCTGATGCACCAGGTCGATATCATCGCGGCCTGATTCCATGGCCGCCCCGAATAGCACAGATCGTTCGCCCGCCGGCCACTGGCGCGACATCATGGAACGCTGGCTGAGCCGCCGCGCCCCCGCTGCGCGCAGCGTCGGCCTGGACCACGGCAAACTGTTCATCCTCCCCACCCGCGCCGGCATGGCCTTCCTGCTGGTGATCGCGCTGCTGTGGCTGCTGGCCACCAACTACGAAAACAACCTGGTGTTCGCCCTCACTTTCCTCCTGGTCAGTCTGTTCGCGGTGCTGCCGGTACACACCTTCGCCAACCTGTCCGGCGTGCAGTTGCAATTATTGGAAGCGCGCCCCGCCTTTGCCGGCGACTACGCCGAGGCCCGGATCGAGGTCGGCCGCGAGGGGCGGCGGTCCCGGGAGCGGATACGGATTTTCTGGCCGTCGGAAGAGGGCGCTGAACTGGACCTGTGTGAACAGAGCCGCGCCGAGGTGCAGGTGGCGCTGCCGGTGATCAAACGCGGGCGGCAGCGCGCGCCGCGCCTGCGGGTGGAGAGCCGCTTTCCGCTGGGATTGTTCCGCTGCTGGAGCCCGGTGGACCTGGATATCGAATTCCTGGTCTACCCCCGCCCGAAATCCGCCGGCCCCCTGCCGGTGGGCGCCACCGTGGGGGAAGGGGAGTCCGAGCAGAAGCTGCGCGGCGGCGACGACTTCGCCGGCCTCAAACCCTACCGGCCGGGGGACTCCCTGCGTCACCTGGCCTGGAAACAATACGCCGGGGGGCGCGACCTCTACAGCAAGGAGTACGAAAGCGGCGCCGATGCGCGCCTGTGGCTCGACTGGGACCTGCTCGCCGGGCGCGACGTGGAAACCCGGCTGAGCAACCTGTGCCACTGGGCGCTGCAGGCGGAGCGGGAACAGACGCCCTACGGCCTGCGCCTGCCGGGCAGCGAGATAGCCCCGGCGCTGGGCAACCCGCATCTGCAGCGGGTGCTGGGCGCGCTGGCGCTGTTTCCGGTGCAGGGGGCCTGATGTCACAGAGCAGGGAAATGCTGCCTCGGGAGAGCCTGCTGTGGATCTTCGCCGCCCAGTTCGCCGCGCTGCTGCCGCAATTTGCGCTCCTGCCGCTGTGGATCGTCTGCGCCTGGGCCTTCGCGGTCTACTGGCGTCTGGAGGTCTACCGCGGCCGCCGCGACCTGCCCGGGCGCACCGTCAAGTTGCTGGCGGTGGCCCTGGCGGTGGGCGGCCTGGCGCTTTCCTATCGGCGCTGGTTTGCGCTGGAACCGATGGTGGCGCTGCTGGCGGTGTCCTTCACACTGAAGAACCTGGAACTGGTCAGCCGCCGCGACGCCTTTCTCAGCCTGCTGCTGGCCTATTTCGTCGCCGCCACCCTGTTCGTGTTCGAGCAGACCATCCCCCACGCCTTCTACGGAGCGGTCTGCGTGGTGCTGATCACCGCCGCGCTGGCGGCCCAGCAGGGCAGCTCCAGCGCCCGCCCCCGCCGCGCCCTGGGGCTATCCCTGCGCCTGCTGGCCCAGGCGGTGCCGCTGATGCTGCTGCTGTTTATCGTAATGCCGCGCCTGGGCCCGCTGTGGGCGGTGCCGCAAAACACCGGTGGCGCCAGCACCGGCATCAGCGATTCCATGAGCCCGGGGGATTTCGCGCAACTGTCCAAGTCCGACAAGCCGGCCCTGCGCATCGCCTTTGACGGCCCGGTGCCGCCGCCGGAGCAGCGCTACTGGCGCGGACTGGTCTATTCGGATTTCGACGGCCGGCGCTGGAGCCAGGGTTTCGGTGTGGATCCCCGGGAGGGCGGCCGGGTCAGCTGGGGGCCGCCGCAACAGCCGCTGCCGGCGGTGGGTCCGCGCTACCGCTACCGGGTGATCCAGGAGCCCACCAACAACCGCTGGCTGTTCGCCATGGCGCGGCCGCACTCGGATACCGATGGCGTGGGGGAAACCTCCGATGACCGCCTGCTGAAGAAAGCGCCGGTGTACAACCGCTTTGCCTACGAGGTGCGCACCTGGCCGCGGGAGACTCTCGGTGCTGTTCCCGAGTTGAGCGACTTCGAGCGCAGCCGCAACCTGCAACTGCCCGGGGGAGGCAATCCGCGGACCCGCGCCTGGGCGCAGGAACTGCGCGCGAAAAATCCCGATACCGAGGAGATCTCCCGGTGGATTCTGCAGTTTTACAATCGGAGCTTTGTTTACACCCTCAAGCCGCCGGCCCTGGGGGCGGATTCCGTGGACGAATTCCTGTTCGAAAGCCAGCAGGGCTTTTGCGAACACTTTGCCGGCAGCTATGTGTTCGCGATGCGCGCCGCCGGCGTGCCGGCGCGGGTGGTGGCGGGCTACCAGGGTGGCGAGTGGGTGGCACAGGAGGAGTACCTGCTGGTGCGCGAATACGACGCCCACGCCTGGGCGGAGATCTGGATTCCCGGGCGGGGCTGGCAGCGGGTTGACCCCACTGCGGCGGTTTCCCCGGAGCGTATTCGCGACGGCCTGCGCAGTGCCGCCGCGGAGGAGTTTATGCAGGACTCGCTGCTGCCTCTGCACCGCATCTCCGTGCTCAACCGGCTGCGCCTGCAGTGGGATATGATCAACTACCGCTGGTATCAGTCGGTGGTCAGTTTCGATAGCGACAGGCAGCGGGGTCTGTTGCAGCGGATTCTGGGGGAGGTGTCCCCACTGCGTATCGCTCTGTTTATCGCCGTGCCGCTGGGCGCGGCGCTGCTGTGCGTATTGTCCTGGCTCTGGTGGAGCGGCCGCAGCCGGCGCCTGCCGCCGGCCAGCCGGCTGTACCGCAAATTCTGCCGGCGCATGGCCCGCGCCGGTATCGAACGCCGCCCCGGTGAGGCGCCGCGGGATTTCGCGCGCCGCGTGCGCGCGGAGAAGCCGCATCTGGGGCCCATGGCCGAGCGCATCACCGCAGCCTTCGAGAAAGCGGCCTACTGCGAAGACCAGGAGGCGGAAAAACAACTACGCCGGCTGTTGCGGCAATGGCGGGTGGTGAGTCGTCATTCCGGCGGAGGCCGGAATCCAGGTGCCACCAGACTGGATACCGGTACCGGATCGAGTCCGGCATGACGTTCCTGCGCCGGTATGACGAGTAAATAGAGTTTATTCGAAACAAGTATCTACAATTGCCACCCCTTGCTTTCCATTAACCGCTAACCACTCGATATGCCCGCAAGACTGCAAAAATTTCTTCTCGGCTACAGCGGCACCTCCCTGGCCACCGGCCTGCAGGTCATACTGTTGCCCTGGATTGCGCTGGCAGTGGTGGGGCTGCCGGCGTTGCAACTGGGCTGGGTCCAGGCATCGGTGCTGCTGCCGAACCTTGTATTTTTGCTGTTCGGCGGCGCTCTCGCGGACAGGCGCGATTCCGCCGCGGTGGCGGCCCTGGCCTGCGTCGGCCTGGCCCTGTGCCATGCCGGACTGCTGCTGTATTTTTCCCAGCGCCTGCCCGATTTGCTCGTATTGTTGTTCTACGGCGTCTGTCTCGGTGTCTGCACCGCGTTCCTGCAACCGGCTCGGGACAACTTGGTGCAGCGCACTGCCCGGGATAGAAAGGGCCACACCACCGAGAGCCGCGTGCAGAAAACCGTGACCTGGATGATGCTGGCACAATACGGCGGACAGGCGGTGGGCATGTTGCTGGCGAGCCGCTTCGACCAATGGGGACCGCAGTTGCTGCTTTCCGTGCAGGTGGCGGTGCTGGCCATTGCCGCTGTTTTCCTGTTCTCCCTGCGCGAGAAAACTCCCCGGGTGCCTTCGAGGGAAAAACTGCCGCTGACATTGATTATTGATGGGCTGTCGCAGGCCTGGCGCCGGCCGGCACTGCGTGAACTGATCGCGCTGATGGCCTTCAATGGCTTCGTGCATATCGGCGTGTTCCTGGTGGTGCTGCCGCTGCTGGCGGCACAATATAGTGGCGCTGGCGGCCGCGGCGCCAGCTACTATGCGACCCTGCAACTGGCGTTTGTCGCCGGCACTGTCGCCGCCACCGTCACCCTGCTGCGCCGGGGCCAGGGGGCACAGCCCGGGCGGGGCATCCTGATGTGCCTGCTGTACAGCGCGGCGCTATTGGTGGCGATCAGTTTCGGGCCCACGCCGCTGGGGCTGATGTTGTTGTGCGCCTGCTGGGGCGCGGTGGCCGCCGCTTCCGCGGCATTGGGGCGCGGCATAGTGCAGCTGCTGGCGCCGGACCAGTATCGCAGCCGGATTATTTCCATCTACCAATTGGCGCTGTTCGGCTCCGCAGCCCTGGGCGCCCTGGCCGCCGGCGCGCTCAGCGAATACGCTGCGCCGCTCACTACGCTGCTGTGGGCGGGGATTCTGAGCCTGTTGGCTTTTGTACTGGTATTATGGAGCGGCGCGTTGCGCGCAGTGCAAATCCAAAACTGAAATAATTTCTTGAAGACGATAGAAATAATGAGAACCCCTCTCCGCGCCATATTGTTACTGATCGCCTGTCATGGTCTGCCGACGTATGCCGCTGACTCGTCGTGGCACAATCTGCTCGACAAGGATTTCAGCCAGTGGGACGTGTACCTGAGCTACCCGGGCGATGTGATCAACGGTGTCGTGACCGGCACTGCGCCGAAATCGCTCAAGCCCATCGGTCTCAACAAGGACGAAAGACGGGTGTTCTCGGTCATCGATGATGACGGCACACTGGTGTTGCGTATCAGCGGCGAGATCTACGGCAGCTCTGCCACCAAACAGGAGTTTTCCAACTACCATTTTCGCGCCAGGTTCAAATGGGGCGACAGGAAGTGGGAGCCGCGTCTTACCGAGCTCAAGGACTCCGGCGTGCTCTACCACAGTACGGGCGAGTTCGGCGTCGACTATTGGCATTCGTGGATGCAGTCGCAGGAATTCCAGATCATCGAGGAAGGCATCGGTGACTACTGGACCATCGGAAACGCGCAGATCGACATCTCGGCAGCCAAACCAGCCGGCAGCGATTTGTATAGCTACAAAAAGGGCGCGCCCTGGCTCACCTTCGCCGCCAATGGCGAGCAGTTCGGCGCGGTCGCCAATCACTGCCGCCGCGGTGAGGACGTCGAGATCAAGGGCGACTGGAACCAGATCGAACTGATCTGTTACGAAGACCGCTGCGTGCACATTGCCAACGGCAAGGTCGTCATGGCATTGAAGAATTCACGCCACGTGGTAAACGGCAAGGTCGAGCCTCTGACCGGAGGCAAACTGCAGATTCAGAGCGAAGCCGCGGAAGTGTTCTACAAGGACATCGAGATCCGCCCCATCAAGGCGATGCCGCAGCAATACGAGACCTATTTCCAGTAGCTGACGGGGCGTTTGTCAGAAGCCGCAGCAGTTGCAGGCGGAGTGCTGACAGGACGCCTTTCAGCCGATATCGTCGGACTCCCGCACCAGTTTGAACAACCAGTCCCTGAACACCTGTATCCGCTCGACCCGCGGCGAGGATTCGTCGTACAGGAAGCTGTAGCGGATACCGTTTTCAATACGGTGGGGGAAGGGCTTGACCAGGGTGCCGGCGTCGATCAGCTGTTTCGACAGGGTGAGGGAGCCCAGGAAGAGCCCGTGCCCGGAAAGCACCGCGCTCAGCGCCATGTCCAGGTTGTTGACCTGCAGCCACTTGATCTCGTGGGGAGGGAAATCCAGCCTCGCCAGTTTCAGCCAGGCCGGCCAGTCGAGCCCGGGGCGGTAGTTGGCGTCCACCAGCCAGCACTCCCTGAGATTCTGCGGGTCGGACAGGTCCACATGCTCCAGAAGGCGGGGTGAGCAGAGGGCGACCAGGGGATCTTCGAACAGCATCGCCCGATGCAGCCCCGGGTGTTCGGAGAAGCCGAAGCGGATCGCTACGTCCATGTCCCCGTGCTTCAGGTCCTCCACTTCGGCGGACACCATCACCCGCACATTGATCTCCGGATGCTGCTGGCGGAATTTCCACAGGTTGGGCATCAGCAGCATGGTGCCCAGGGATTGGGTGGTGGTGACATTCAGGGTGCCCGCCACCGGCTCGGTCTGGATCTGGTGGACGCCGTCGACAATGGCCTGGAACCCTTTCGTCAGTTGTGCCGCGAGCTGCCTGCCCTTGGCGGTGGGGACCATGCCGCGGCCGCGGCGGATAAACAGCTTTACCCCGAGCACTTCCTCTACCTGGCGGATCTGCTGGCTGACCGCCGCCTGGGAAACATGCAGTTCGTCCGCGGCCCGGGTGTAGCTCTGGTGTCGCGCCGCGGCCTCGACACAGCGCAGCGCGCCCAGTTGGGATAGTATTTTTGTCATAAGTTTTTCTTATGATTTATTCAAGAATGGATCGTTGGTCTGCCGCGGGTTCCGGCGGCAGAATAACTCCCGGATTCAACAGCCAGGGAGAGACAGCCATGTCAGCCAGTCGTTATGTTAGCAACGAAAATTGTTGTGCCGCAAAGAAAACCAGCGCCGCCGGAGAAGCTGCACCCGTTCGCGTGGCGGATCGCCTGGAGAGGTTGCTGGGGGATACCGCGCGGCGCCTGGGACTGGAGGCCATGTCCCGAATCAAATAACCTGAAATTATGCCACTTCGCCGCGCCTCCCCGGCGCGGCCCCCTTCCGGCGACCGAAGGGTTAGAATGTCTGCCTGATTCCCCTACCTCGCGCTTTCGTCGCCCCGGTGCAGGCCGGAACCCAGGGGGCCATTGCACTGGATACCGGCTTGCACTGGTATGACGAAGTATCTACAGCTGTTCGAGAAGAGTTCACCAATGAGTACCCTGCACAACTGGCGCCGTCCGGAAATCATGTTGTTGTTGCTGGCGGCGGCCATGCCGCTTTCCTTCGGTGTCTGGCAGGCGTTGCTCAACAATTTCGTGATCGAGCGGGCCGCCTTTACCGGCGCCGAGATCGGCCTGCTGCAGAGCGTGCGGGAGATTCCGGGTTTTCTGGCTTTCACCGTTATCTTCGTGCTGTTGCTGGTGCGCGAGCAGCGGCTGGCCTTCCTGGCGTTGATCGCCACCGGCCTGGGAGTGGCGCTCACCGGCTGGTTCCCGACCACCGCGGGCCTGCTGCTGACCACGCTGCTGATGTCTACGGGATTCCATTACTACGAAGCGCTGAAGACCTCACTGGCGCTGCAGTGGCTGCCGAAGGAGACTTCGGCCATCTGGCTCGGGCGCATGGTGGCCGCCGGCTCCCTGGCCTCGCTGGTCGCCTATGGCCTGGTATGGCTGACTTCGGATCTGCTGCAGTTGGAGTACCACTGGATCTATCTGCTGGGCGGAAGCGTTACTGTGGGGATGGTGGTGGCGGTCTGGCTGCTGTTTCCGGAGTTTCCCCAGCCGCATAACCAGCACAAGAAACTGATCCTGCGCAGGCGCTATTGGCTCTATTACGCACTCACTTTCATGAGCGGCGCGCGCCGGCAGATATTCGTGGTCTTTGCCGGTTTCCTGATGGTGGAGAAATTCGGCTACAGCGTGGGCGAGATCGCTACGCTGTTTATCCTCAACCACCTGCTCAATCTCTTCGTGGCTCCCCGCATCGGCAAATTGATCGTGCGCTTCGGCGAGCGCAACGCGCTCACCATCGAATATATCGGCCTGATCCTGGTGTTCGGCAGCTACGCCCTGGTGCAGAGCGCGGAAGTGGCCGCAGCCTTGTATATCGTCGACCACTTGTTTTTCTCCATGGCCATTGCCATCAAGTCCTATTTCCAGAAGATCGTCGACGAGCGGGATATCGCCGCCTCAGCTGCGGTGAGCTTTACCATAAACCATATCGCCGCGGTGGTGATTCCAGTGCTGTTCGGATTAATGTGGCTGGTATCGCCGGCGGCGGTGTTCTGGTGCGGTGCGGGAATGGCCGCGGTCTCCCTGCTGCTGGCGCAGAACATTCCCGGATTGCCCGGGAAGGGCAATGAGGCGCGGTTGGGTCGGATTTCTACCAGTGGAGAAGCCGGCGTCGAACCCGCCTGATCATGCCCGCTCCGGTTCGAGAGTGCTGACGCGGCGTTTCAGGGCCTCCCGGGGAGTCTTGAGCTGTGTCGCCCAGGCATCCAGGTCCGGGCCCTGTTCCATAACCCGGTAAATTTCCTCCTCGGGGATTTTCTCCACGGCCCGCACTTCAGGGCTCTGTTTCAGCAGGGCGTACATGGAGGTCCGCGAGACGCCGAGGGACTTGGCCGCGGGCATTACCCGCCAGCCGTTGTCGTTCAGCGCCCTCAGCAGCTCGGATTCCGAGACGGTGGCCGGGTCCCGGTAGCGGATGCGGTTCGTTGCGGGAGCCGTGTCGGCTTCCTCCTTTCGCGGGTCGATGTGCAGCTGCTCCGCCAGCTCGTCATCCCAGCAAATGGTTCCGTCGGGCTTGGCATGGATGGCCAGGCGGGTGACGAAGTTTCTGAGTTCGCGCACATTGCCGGGCCAGGGCTGCATGGCCAGGGTGCACACCAAGTCGGCGGGAAGGTGGATCGGGTGACCGAGTTCGGCCTCCGCCTCGGTGACAAAGCCCGCCAGCAATTCCCCGAAATCCTCACGCCGCTGGCGCAGAGGGGGAAGCTGAATGCACACCGCTTCCAGGCGGCGCCGCAGGGGCTGGTTGAAGGGCCGTTCCACGTCGGCTTCCAGGGGACGGTCGGTGGCGGCGATAAAGCGTACGTCCACACTGCGCTCGCGGCTGTCCCCCAGTGGCCGCAGGCAGCCGTCCTCCAAAACCCGTAGCAACATCACTTGCACCGAGAGGCTGGCGTCGCCGATTTCATCCATAAACAGGGTGGAGCCGTCCGCTTCGCAAATCAGGCCCGGCCGGCTGGTGCGGGCGCCGGTATAGGCCCCCTGGCGCACACCGAAGAGTTCGGCGGCGGCGAGCTCGCCGCCCAGTGTGGCCATATTCACGGAGACCATCGGCCGTTCGCTCCGCCCGCTGAGGTGGTGAATGGCCCGGGCGACCAGTTCCTTACCGGTTCCGCTCTCCCCCCGTATCAGTACACTGGTATTTGCATGCGCCGCCCGGCGGATCTGCTGCCGCACCCGGCCCATACGGTGGCCGCTGCCGATCAAATCCAGGCGGGTCGGGCAGTGTTCGCGCTGTGGTGGCGCCCTGTGCAGGCAGAGTGCCACCCGGCGCCCAAGACAGATGGCAATGCCGTCCTCGAGCGATTGTTCATTCACTGTGAGGGGGCTTTCAATCTGTTCTGCGCCGACCTGCACCGGCATGGTGGTGGGGGGCGGTTGAATCGAGATTCCCTCCGCCAGCTGTTTCAGCAGCAGGGGGTTGCGGGATATACGGCGGTCGCCCAGGGAGAATTCGGAGCCGTCCCCCAGCAGGAACAGCGGCGCCCAGCGGGACAGTTCGAATTCACCGGCGCGATTCCATAGCACGGGAGTGCTGGCGCCGATGCAGCGGCGATCCGGATGCCAGAGAATGGTAAGTGTGGGAAGGAGTAGTTCGCCTTCGAACTGGAATCGGCGGGAGGCACTCAGGGTGTCTTCCGATGTGTCTGTTTCCCGGTCGCCGATGGGCATAGCACAGCACTCCTCCTGAGAACTGGTTCCGGTCGATTATGATATAGTCGCCGCCGCGTTCCAAGTTGCATCCCGAACAATAATCAAAGGTAGTGTCCTGTCTCATATTAAATGGTGATTTCAGAGCCCCTCAAATTGTTCACAGTTAGGCGCAGCTCGCAGGGAATGGTCATTCCATTTTCAAGAGCTGCAACGCAGCTGTGGACGATTTGGGGGGCTCCCTTCGGGCGGCCCGCTGAAATTACCATTTAATATGAGACAGGACACTGGAACAATGCCCGGGGGAGTGTGTTGGATCCGACAAGCATTGCCGGTTACCGGGTCGTCGAGAGGATCGGCCGCGGGGGTATGGGCGTGGTTTACCGCGCTCGCGACAGCGTGCTCGACCGCGATGTGGCCCTCAAATATGTCGATTCGGCCGGCGCCCCGGAAGGGCGCGTCGAGCGGTTGATTCGCGAGGCGAAAATTGCCTCCTCCCTGCAGCATCCAGGTATCGTCACCATCTACGGCTTTGTCAGCGAAGGGCCTTGTATTGCCATGGAGTATATTCGTGGCGATACGCTTTCGGCCCACCTTTTGCCAGATGGAATGGCCCTGGATAAGGCCGTGCGCCTGGGGCTGCAAATTGCTGAAGCGCTTCACTATGCCCACCAGTCGGGAGTGATTCACGCGGATCTCAAACCCTCGAATATCATGATTGACCTGACCGGTCGAGCCAAAGTCCTGGATTTTGGTCTGGCACATTGGCGGCTGTTCGAAGAATTGCAGACCATTTCCGACAGCGGAGAACATCTGCAGCAGCTGGCCGGCACCATTCCCTATATGTCGCCGGAAGTGGTAATGGGGCGGGCGCTCGATTGTCGCAGCGATATTTTCTCCCTCGGCTGTGTGTTGTTTGAAATGCTCACCGGGCTGCGCCCCTTTTCCGCTGATAATCCCGCGGCCACTCTCAATAGTCTGCTTAACCGCATGCCCAGAGGTATCGAAATCCTACGCCAGAAAGTGCCGGCGACCTTGGCTGACCTGGTTCTGCGGATGTTGGAAAAAGACCCCAACCGCCGTCTCTCGACACTCGGTGATGCGATAGTCGTACTGCGAGATCTTTGCGACGGTGTCGATGTGCCCAAGCCCAGGATAAAACGTCGATTTTTTTTCGTGCCTGTAATTCGACGCTGGTTGCCTGTGATTTTTACTGTATTTCTGGGGTTGTTGATGTATTTAGTCTCTGAGCCCAGTATCTCAGAGAGACAGCTGCGCGTCTTCCTGGCGCAGCCGGAGTCCTATCAAAAGGGAGATGGGACGCCGCTGGATGCAGTAATTTGGAGCAGTGTTGTTAACGGGCTGCACTTGCTTGGATCTGTGCAGCCTATTCTCTATCACCAACCGCCGGCAGATAAGTCTAATCTGACGCAGTTGGCGAAGCTATCAGGCTCCGATGAATGGATTCATATCCGGTTTCAGCCAGAGAATCCGCTTGGCAATGTGCAGCTGCAGAGAATTCGCACTAATGATGGGGCTCTTCTCGATCAGGTACAGTTTTTCGTGTCTACAGGCGATGTGAGTCGCAGTGCGCAGGCTATATCTTCACAGATTTTAGCACTATATCGTAATTCTGATATATCAAAAGTTGGCGACTATCTCTCCATTTCTAGTAATACATACAGCCACTTTGCAGGAATATACGCGAATCTATATAAAGGTGTCGGAGATCGAAAAAAAATATTTGAGGATCTATACAGGCTTGTTTCTGGTTCATCAATTTTCCCGGCCGCAGAGATATTGCTTGTGGATTTGTCTCATGATTTATTTACTGATACTGATAATGAATATTATTTGGATATTTGTGATGAAGTGTTGAGTAGGCTTCGCCTCTACTATCCGAATTCAACGGTTATTTTGCAGAGAGAAATTACTTTGTCTATAGACAGGGATGATGTGGAGGGCGCCGAGCAATTGCTATATAGATTAAGTAAGTTGTCACCGGGGGATCCCATGATATTCATGGCTAAATCTCGTCTGGCTGAGAAGCGTGGAGATTTGGCTGAAGCTAGTCAGCTTGTTAATAGAGCTATTTCTATGGCTCCGCCGCCCTGGAGCTTAAGGTATCGCGCAGTAATATTGGCTATCCGAAGCGGAGATATAGAGGTGGCCAGGTTTAATATTTTCGAGATTTTGAAAATAACTCCCGATAATACTCTTGTTCTGGGTCAGTCCGGACTTGTGGAATTGCTTTATGGTGATGTTGGTCGTGCAATAGAAATCTACGAGCGACTGCTGGAGAGAAAAAAACATCGCAGTTATTTTGTTAATCTTGGTTTGGCCCTGATGCTCAAAGGTGAGTATTATGAGGCCAGGGAGCATTTTATGCATGCATTGGAGCTCCAGCCCGGGCATCGCGTGACTATGCTGAATCTGGCCGATGCTGAAATGGCGCTAGGTAATAAAAAGAGAGCTCTTGAATTATACCAAAAAATTTTGATGATCCAGAGTGGGATGGAAGGAAATGCTTACCGTCAGATGGTAGATGCTCAATGTCTAGCCCACTTGGGAAAATACGGTGCAGCTATTGAAATTACATTGAGTGCATTAGCAAAATCTTCCGGAGAGCCTGAAATCGCATTTCAGGCTGCATTAGTATATGCACTTTCCGGAGATAACGAGTCCGCACTGGTCAACGCGCGTGCAGCAATACGTGGCGGAATGGATAGGCGCTGGTTCAAGCTTCCGATTTTTTCAGCTACACCTTTCATGAAAGAAAAATATTGGCTTTTTGAGTAAGATTTCAGCGTCAAGGTTAATCCACTTCTTTTTTCAGTATACGTTTTCCTTGAGAAGGGGGGAGCGAATCGTACCCGCAGCATCCCCCTCATTATCCGTCTGCGGATCACCACTGGACCTTACAACAATCGCCCGCGTGCGAATATCCATCAGATAAACCCCGTAACGATAAATCCCCTTGATGCCATTATTACCGTTGCCCTCCACCAGGGTATTACCGCGATAAACAAAGCTTTCATGAGGGCCGAAAAAGGTCTGGGGGTCCGCCGGTGGCTGTTCCAGTACCGGCCGCCCGTAGACAACCAGCGGTTGGTGATACTCCTGGGCAACCTCGCTGAAATCCCAGACAACCCGCATTCCCCCCTTGATAGTGATTTGAAGCGGATTCACTGTCAGGCCTTCTCCGTCCGGAAGTACCTGGATTGTAATCAGGCGCTCTTCCTCGGATTCCCGCATCAGTTCGAAGGGGAGCCATTGGGAGAAGATGATTGCGGAATTGTTCTCATTGTGGACACCGAATCCCCGCTGGATCAGGGCGCGGAACTGGAACAGGGAAGTATCCGATTGGGCGTTGATGGCCAGCACCTGATTGCGTCCCACCACTATCTGCTCGAAGGGGCCGCCGGCAATAATGGTATGGCCGTCGTTGTTGCTGAATTCCACCATCGGGGACCAGCCCGAGGGCAGGTTTTGGAAACGCAGCAAAAGATTGCTTCCGGCGAGGATCGACAGGTTCTGAATGGGCAGCTTCAGTTCCAGTGTCTGGGTATCGAAGTCCACATCGACGATATAGTCGGGTGCGGCGGTGTCGAGTGATTTGAAAACAGCCATGTTTCCTCCTGCAGGACCGCCCTGGCGGCAGTCCGCTTATCCTGAAAGTTTTTTTAATATTTATTTTTGCCGGAAGTGCTCTCCGGCACAGACCGATTATACCCACCTGTCCTGCAGTCACAAGAATTCGCTGTCGGCGGTGTCGGCAGTGTCGGAACAGACACTGCCGACACCCGAGATGTCTGTCTTGTCTGACTCTAACTTATTGTTTTTATTGAATTTTAAAGTTGGCATGGCTTTTGAGATAGAGACTCCTGTCAGACGGTTTCCACCGCATGGCCGCAGCACAAACATCGCTGCGATTAATTTTTCAATTAACAGGAGTCATACCGATGCCTACCTATACCCTCAATATCGACTTTCGCAAACAGGACCTGGACACACTCTACAAAGCGGGTGAAAAGGTCACCCTGATCAAGCAGTCCGCCAACGGCCAGCCCGTTGCCTGGGTGTGCTTCTATCCCTTCGAGAACAACACCATCACCTGGGAGGAGGAGTATGCCATCTATGCCTCCACCACCATGATTCAAGGCGGTGCGACCATCCAGAAGATGTCCGACGAGATGGCCCAGGAGCAGATGATGTATGCCTTCCAAAACGGCAATTTCGGTACGCCGGCTCCTTCCGGGCAGCTCTCCGAAGGCCAGTACGGTGTCAGCAACCAGACGCCGCTCAGCCAGGCCACGGGCCTCACTTTCGGGCTGGCGCAGAACGTGCAGGTGAACGGCACCGCCTACGTCAACAGGCCAATCAATGCGGACTGGGTGCCCAGCAAGCACGTGGCCACCTTCACGCCCTACGAAAACATCAAGATCTTTATGAACCACAACATCGAGGACGGCATGGTGGTCACCGATATCTTCAGCCCCAGCCTCACCCTGACCTTCGGCGGTTCCACCACCGAACTCACTGCCAACTACAACGCCACTACCGGCAGTTTTGCCCAGGCGTAAGGCCCCGCAGCCCCCGCATTGCGGGGGCTGTATTGAAAGAGGAGATCACAGATGACCTTTGCAACCATGGCCCAATATGTGGAGAGGAATCTCGCCGATGAAACCGCAAGGTATCTCAATGGCAAGTCGGATTCCTTTAGTGGCTATTTCGGGCCGAACAACTACTTCAACGAGGACACCGTGAAAACGGTGATGAGTCGTTTGCTGACAGACTGGATAATGGCGAACGACTCTGAGGAAACCGCCATGGTATTCAGCGAGCTGCACTATACCGGTTTCGCCAACCGGGCCGATATCGGCGTTGTCTATTTGACTGAGGACGGACAAGCGGCGCCGACGCAGACGTTGTATATCGAACTGAAGACGGATTTCTCGGCGGAAAGCGTCGACGGTGATGTCAACCTCCTCGACCTGATCGCGGGTGCCGGTAATTCTCCCATAACCTCAGCCTATGCTTTTTACACGGTATTCGAAGGAGAGGAAGGCTGGACCCGTTATATCGAAGTTCCCACCCAACCCAATGTGCACACTGTGGGAATCCGCGTTACGTCGCCCTGAGGAGTGAGCTTTAGCCGCGAACCGGATTGCCTCTCCGCGTGATTGGATGGCGCAGCTCAACTGTCATATTACCGGCAGTTGTGCTCGCCTGCCGATCCTCTATCTGCCGCTGATTGCTGAGATCTGGAAACGATTTATGAATGACTACCCTGAAAAACGAGAGATCGGACCGGTAATTTTTCGCTGGAGATTTGGCGGTATCGGTCGCGGTTACATAGAAGTCGAATGGCTGGGGCGCATTATCGCCCAGGCACCATTGCCTCTGCCCGAGAAGCAAAACCCGCTGCACTTCTGGCAGCAGGACCCGCAAGACCCAAAACGGACCGTCAACGGTGAAATGCATTATACGGCCAGCTCCAAAAGCCTGTTGGTTACCCGCCTGGAGTACCCCGGCGGCGAGGCCCAGAACGAACTGCTGTTTACCGGGGGCTCCCCGGACCCGCAACCGCCGGTTCCGCTGCCGCCCGACAGTGAGGCGGCGGAAATCGGGGTGATCGTCGAGCGCCCTCCGGAATCCGATCTGTTCCCGTATTTGTACCTGGCCCAGTGGCCGGGTATTACCGCCGTGGAACTGGAGAATCGCTTCGTACAATACGATACCGATTCGGCGCCGCAGAACAGCCTCTACCGGGAACTGGTCGAGGCGCGCCAGCAAGGACGGGGAGCGATGGTGGACCAGGCGGACCTGTTCCTGGCGGAGAAGGCGCCCTATACCGGCCGCTACCTGCGCACTATCAATGCCCTGGGTGCGCCCATGGACCGGTTGCCATCGCTGGATGAAGGGTTTCGCCGCTCTCCCCCCGTCGACCTGGGTGAGTTCAAACAGCGCACGGAGATGGCGCTGGAAATGAGCTGGAGCGCTATAGGGGAATACTGGCTCGGCGAAATCTACAGCGGGCAAATGGAGCGCTGTTGGCAAAACCTGATGGCGTTGAATGTGCAGCCGGGCTTCAACCGGCAACTGGGGGACCAGCTGCTGGCGTCTCTGGCCCTGGCTACGCTGATCGCGCGTATTGTTGCCAGTGAGCCCGAACCGCCGGAGAGCGATGGGGACGGTGAAGTCCTCCCGCCTGAGCCCGCTCTTCTCTGGCCGGCGGAGCGCCTGGCCGAAGGTATCCGGGCCACGGTGGTGTTGCCCGGTACCGTGTTTCCACTCCCTGCGGCCAACGAGAGCGCGCAGGGCGATGTGGCGGATACGGGTCCGGTTCCCTATGCCATCGGCGACCTGAAGCTGGTGAGGCAGCGACTGCGGGGATACTGCCTGGGCGAAGTCAGCGGTATAGAAAACGTAATGCGCGGCGAGTACAAGGAGTCGTCGGAGAAACGTCTGCGCGAATCCCGCGTCGAGGAGCTGGAGTCTGACAGCGGCCTGCAGCAGGTGGACCACGAATTGTCCGGCCAGCGCCAGGACCTGCTTGCGGAAGCCCTCAACACCCTGGAGGAGAATTTCCAGTACCACTACGAGAGCCAGTACGGCCCACCGGCCAAGCAGTTGACGGTGATCGTGGACGGGACGGTGCAGCCGGTGGACGGCAAGCCGCAGACAACGGCCAACAGCGATGCCACCCGCGCCGCGCGCCTGTTGACCCAGCGCGCTGCCGGTTCCCTGGCTCGCCGGCTGCACTGGCAGCGCAGCAGCGCCAGTATCGACCGGGACGAGCGCTGCACTGTCCGGCGTGTCGATGCCAGCGGCATGGACAATAATCTCCGCGCTATCTACCGCTGGGTCAATAAGGTCTACCAGTGCTGGACGGTGACTCTCGGCAAGCGCTTTATCCTGGAGTTTCTTGTGCGCAATCCGGCACAGGGGTATATCTCCGGCTCTTTCAGCCTTCGCGGCCTGTCCCTGCGGGAGCCCCAGCCGCTGATCGATTTCGGTGTAAAAAACTTCCAGGATATTTCCGTCGACCCGAAGTCACCCGCCTACTATGCCAAGCTGGCCGCCGGGTACGATGTGGTGGATATACAGCCGCCGCCGGAGCCCCGGTTGATAAGCAGTGCCGCCTTTCAGGGGGGCGAGCCGGTGAGTCGGCAATCGATCCCGGTAGCGCCCGGCTATCGCGCTGTTTCCGCGAATGTGACGGTATCACCCGCGCCCGGCGACGACAGCCTGAAGCTCTGTGTCAGTGTCGGCCAGCAGAGTTACGACTATCCGGGGGGCGAAACTGAAACCGCGCAACTCAAACTGAGTGGACAGACTGGCCAGGTGCCGGCGGCAATTCTGGTCTCCACACCGAAAAAATCCCTGCGAGCTCCCGCCGGCTACAGTGTCGCTGTGGAGATAGAGGCCGAACTGGGTGAACAGGCACTGGATGAATGGAAATTGGCAACCTTCAAGGCCATTTCCACTGGCTGTACACGGCAGCGCGAGCGCTATTACGAAATGGTGGGCTCCTGGCCCAGCCGGGTATATCAGCCATCCCCCCTCGGTGCTCGCGAGGTTGTGCGCGACGAACTGCGTCGGGACATCGTGCGGCAACTGATCCGGCATGTGGAAAAACTGACCGGGGAGAGCGGGAATATCGCCCTGGGCGGGCAGCGCTACGTGCAGTTCCTGGAGCGCGCTCTGGCCTGGGGGGAAATGGCCTACGCCTTTACCGTCAAGACAGAAGACGATGTCGGCACCGTAATCAGTCAGCAGTACCGCGGTGAGGACGAACTCTTCAGTGCTTTCCTGCAGGCGGGGTTGGCCCGGGTGCTGTTGCCGGTAACGCCGGATTTCGCATTCCGCATGCTTTACTTCCTTGCCAGCGGCCAGATCTGGCCGGGCGCCGATACCCTGGCGCCGGTGTTTTGCCCGCAGGAGGAGGGGGCGCCGGACTACCGCTACGTCAACCTGGCCAATGCCCTCAAGGAATCCTTCGATGCGGGGGTCGAGGAAGAGTGGGGGGAAAGCTGGGAGCTGGTGGTGCCCACGGATATGACCGTACTGCAGGAAGGTGATGAGCTGCCGGTATTCACTGGAGAAACGTCATGATCAGTCCTCCTTTTGTACCGCCGCCCTCATTTGCCGCGGAGTGGATTTCCGGCGTCCCGGTGGGGGTCGTGTGCCCCTATGCCGGGCAACTGGCCGATCCCTTCGGCAGCGACGGTGAGGAAAATGACAGCGCGCAACCGGCGCTGTGGCTGGAGTACTGGGGCTGGATGCTGTGCGACGGACGCGAACTGGGTATCGCCGCCTACCCGATGCTGTTCGAGGTGATCGGCAATCTGTACGGCGGGGATGGTGAATACACTTTCTGTCTGCCCGATTACCGGGGGATGTTCCTGCGCTGCGTGGACAACGGTGCAGTTGTGGACCCGGATGTGGACCAGCGCCTGTCTCCGGTCAGCGGAGACCAATACTCCGGCGTGGGCTCCGTTCAGGAGGATGCGCTGCAGGACCACCAGCACGTCTACCAGCTTGCCACGCCCGGGGACGGACAGGAGCAGTTTCAGGGGGGGCAGGTGACGTCGCCGGCTACACCCACTGCCAGTGGCGATCCAATCCTGCCCGGGAGTCTGTCACCGGCCAAGCCCGCCGGTGACCCGGCGCGCACCAGCAGCGAAACCCGGCCGCGCAATATCTACGTCAATTATCTTATCAAGTGTCTGTGAGGTTGACCGTGAAGATACAGCAAGCCTCCGCGAGCCTGCCACCCGACGACGGTTTTCCCGCAGCGCCCTGCACACTCGCGCAGGGGCCGGCCGACTGTAAAGAAAACTCGATGGGCGAGCGCCTGGAACAGGTATTGCGTGCGCGCAAAGTGCGCAAGGTATACCCGCTGGCACTGGAACTCGGCGTAAACGAAAGCTGTATCAGCCGCTGGCGCCGGGACGGGGCCATCTCCACTGATAATGCTGTCAGGTTGTGCCGGATACTGGATGTTTCGCTGGACTGGCTGCTTTGCGGGCGCGGGCAGATGGACCAGCACAAAGGGCGCAGTATCAGCGACGAGGAGTACGCGATGATCGAGGCCCTGCGCCTACTGCCGGGCGAGGCACGCTATTCAATTCTCAATCTTTTTGCGGCCATTGATTCGCGCCTGGATAACAGATCGTAACCGAACCCCCTCCGTTTACCGTGCCATGGTATTCCACGCGGCACGGTTTTTTTATGGCGGGTGAGTGCGCGGATTGGTCCAGGATATCGTGTGTTTGCAGGTGAAAAATTTTTCTATTTTTTATGCAATTTCTTTGGTTTGATCTGGTTTTACAGAAAATCTGTTTTCAAAACTTACGAAAGATCATGCGTTAGTATTTCTGTGGTTAAAAATATTTTTAACCTATTTTGTTAACGACTATTGAGGACTGTTTTATGAAGACTTTCAACAGATCTATGGTGTATCTGATACCCTTTCTATTAATGTCTCTGATCGGATGCTCCAGCAATGTAGATGTGGTGGGAGACCCGGACTGCGCCTATACGCAAGACAGTTATGATCACGTCTATCCTCGTCATTGTGATACGAGTGCATTTGCTTCGAAAAGCAAGTTCGGTGGTGCCGGTGCACGCTACTGCAATGGTCTGCTCGGCGGGCAGGAGCTGTGCGATACGGTGCAGGCCGCTCCTGACCAGCGCACGGTACAGCCGGACGGGCGTATCTGCTACGATAAAAACATGGGGCACGTTATCGGCACCAGCGGCGAGCAGTGGGCCCGTGTAGTGATCGAGCCGGGCACCGGAGAGGTGGTTACCCAGTTCCCTGAAAACAGCGCCGGTTGCCGGTAGGGCGACCGTGACAGGGAAGGGCGTGGGAGCCTGTTGGCTTCCGCGCCAGCTGCCAAAACATTTAGAAGTAAATATCTTTCAACTGGAGTGCCTTATACTGAAGAAGTTTCCCGGTATGAGACTTTACTGCCAAAGGTCCTGGTATTTATGGCTCGGGATATCTTTCTACTGGACACCCCTTCCCTGGACAGCGATGCCGTGGCAGCCGGTCGGCGGGCTGAGTCGATGTCCGACATCGGAGACGAGGAGTGGAAGCGGCTGTATCCTTTGATACACAAACTGCAGGCCCGCTGTCCCTTGCTCTGGAGAATCTGGCAGCATCAGCAGGGAGCGGATGCGGATGTGCTGATAGAGCGTGCGGAGCTTATTGACCTGAGTGCGGAACTGCAGGTCCTGAGGGCTGCAGTTCCGCCGAGCGAACGCCAGCAGGTTGAGTCCATGATACTTTTATGCATGGAGGCGGAGGACCGCAACCGCCATATCGCGTTTGTCGCCGATTGAACTGTCAAATGGCATCTGGTTAGTCAATGCCGCCTATTCCGTGACACTGGCCGCTGCCTTGCGCCCAATTTTCGATAGCTTCGGCAATAGGGGCATAGTGCTTGGCGGTGTAAAAGTCGAGCCGTACCTTGTTGGGCTGGGCTTTGGTCACGTCCGCCGCCAGCAGGTAGAGGCCCCCTTCCGATTGCATATAGGTGCCGGTGTGGTGTTGCTGCACGGTTACCTCCGCCTTGTTGGGACTCACGATTTCAATGCGCTGGTTGTTGGTTACTGTGCTGGAAGAGGCGAGGTTTCCTCTTACGGAGGTCTGGGTATAACCTTCCGGTACGCATTGGTTCAGTCTGTTCTCGATATTGGCGACCACCACTTCGAAGGGCCGGTTGACCTCCTTGCTGTAGATCAGCTTTTGGGATGAGCCGAGGCCGTTATGGTTCTGGATCAGTTCGATATAGTGCGAGCGCGATTGCGGCACGGTACCGCAGGCGGTCAGGATGGCAGCTGCTGCCAGTAACAGCAGGGCGGTTGCATGTTTCATGGCTGTCTCGTTGTGGATTCATTGATGATGGTGCGAGAGGCTTTGTCTTACTTCTGGGTGCCTCAGGTTACGGATTATTAGCTGTCGCACAGCTGTCGGTCATGTCGCGATTTTAATTGTGTGATGAGTGTCACATTCTTAAAGCTTTTAAGAAAGGTGGTTTTCTGGCTACCACCGATTGGTGATCCACAGGGTCTGATAGGGCTCCAAGGTCACCGAGGCGGACATATCATCGAAAAGTTCATCACTGATAAGGTCTTTCCAGTGCTCACCGCCGGTCAGGTTGATACTGGATAGCAGTACCACCTGTGGCTCGTCGGAGATATTGTTCAGGCAGAAGATGCTCTGCCGCCGATTCATACTTTGCCGCCAGAAGGCAAAAATCTGCTCACCCAGGTGCAGTGTGAACTGGGTTGCGTTGGGGTGAAAGGCGGGCTGTTCCCGTCTTATCTGGATCAGGCTGCGAAGCTGATAGAAGACGCGGTGATGGTGGCTTTTCCGGTTGGCAATTTTTCTGTTGAGCTCCGATTCCTGCCACTGGCGGCGATTGATGGCGCGGTTGTGACCGTGCTCATGCATGCGCTGGTAGTCGTTGGTGGTGCCCACCAGGCTGTGCAGGTAGAAGGCGGGGATTCCCTCCAGTGCCAGCATGATGGCGTGGGCACAGATGAAGCGCTCAATCTGCCATTGGTCCTCCCCGGCGGTGGTTCCCTTGAGGGCGTCGAGCAGAGAGATATTGATTTCGTAGGGTTTCTTGTTACCGTCATCCAGAGCGCGCCAGGAAATCTTGCCACCAAAGTTTTCCATGGTCTGGATCAGGGCTTCCTGCTCTTCCTCGCTCAGTAATCCCTCCACGGGGCGCAGGCCGATACCGTCGTGAGAGGCGATAAAGTTGAAATAGGTGGTGCCATTCTGTGCCGGCGGCATGCTCATCAGCCAGCTTTTCAAATGGTGGCAATTGCCGGAAACAAGGGTGTGGACCAGCAGCGGTGGCAGGGAAAAATTATAGATACAATGGGCTTCGTTGGCGTTGCCGAAATAGGTGAGATTTTCATGGTTGGGAATATTTGTTTCGGTAATGATTACGACATTGGGATCGGCATGCTCTATGAGTGTGCGCAACAGGCGTACTATCTCGTGGGTTTCATCCAGGTTGATACAGCTGCTGCCTATCCTCTTCCATACGAAGGCCACTGCATCCAGGCGGAAGATGCGAACTCCCATATCCAGGTAGAGGCGGATGATATCCACTATTTCCATCAATACGCGGGGGTTGCTGAAATCCAGGTCCACCTGATCGGGCCCAAAGGTACACCACACGTACTTGGTCTCTTCTCCACTGGAAACGGACCGTAGCAGGGGCGTGGTTCTCGGGCGCACGACTCCAGAAAGATCCTCGTCCGGGTCTACAGTGAAGAAATAGTCCCTGCCCGGGGATTTCCCCTCCTGAAAGTTGACAAACCACTGGTGCTGCGCGGAACAATGGTTGATCACCAGATCTGCCATCAAATGGAAATCGGTGCTGATACGCAGGATGTCGCTCCAGTCCCCCAGTTCGGGATTCACCTTTTTGTAATCCACCACCGAGAATCCGTCGTCGCTGGAGTAGGGGAAGAAGGGCAGGATATGCACGCTGTTGATCAGCATGGTGAAGTGAGTTTTCAGAAAGTGGTGCAGGGTTTCCAGCGGGTGTTGATTTTCCTTTAGGATGGTATTGGCGTAGGTGATCACCACTATGTCGGTCTGGTCCCACAGGTTCTTGTGGGCCAGAGGCGATTGACAGTCCTCGTCCAGCCGCATCAGTTTCAGCAGTTCCCGGGCGATGGCCGGACAATCGTGTCCCGGGTAGATCACCGCGAGGTGATCCGTCACTTTCTGCTGTACAGCTTCCTGAATCGGTATTTCCGGTTGCGTCTGGGTCATAGGTTGGCCGTTTTGCTATGCGCTGAACTCTTCGTAATCCGCTTCCACCGCGGCTTTCAGTTTGTGCAGAAATTCCGGTGCGGCACTGGTGATGCGGCTCCAGCTGGGAATGAACGGAGTTTCCATCGGGTTTTCGAGAAAGGTTTGCCCCGCCTTCATCAGGTTTACGGCGAAGAGTTCCACAGTCTGCTCTTCCCGGTGAATATCAAAATCGAGACCGTTGATGATCGCATCGTTTCGGTAGGTCTCAACAAAATCCAGGGCGATGCGGAAATAGGTGGCCTTGATGCTGCGGAAGGTCTCGGTGGAAAACACTATGCCCTGGGTGGCCAGCTTTCGGAACAGGGACTTGGAAATATCGATGGACATTTTCGACAGCCCGGCGTTTTCATCGTCGAAGGAAACCTTCTGGTGTTTATGGTCATAGCGATGGGCAATATCCACTTGGCACAGGCGGTTGGTGGAGTAGTTGCGGTGCATCTCCGAGAGCACGCCGATCTCCAGGCCCCAGTCGCTGGGAATACGCAGGTCGTTGATCACATCGCGACGAAAGGAAAATTCCCCGGCCAGGGCATAGCGGAAGCTGTCCATATATTCCAGGTAGTCGATATTGCCGTAAATCTTTTTCAGGGTGCGGATCAGCGGAGTGACCAGCAAACGGCACACGCGGCCATTGATCTTTCCCGTGGATACGCGGGAATAGTAGCCCTTGCAGAATTCATAGGTGAAGTTGGGATTGGCTACGGGGTAGAAGAGGCGAGCCAGTAACAGGCGATCATAGGTGATGATATCGCAGTCGTGCAGTGCCACTGCCTCTCCCCTGTCCGAAGCCAGGATATAGCCGAGGCAGTACCAGACGTTGCGCCCCTTGCCTGGCTCCAGCGGCGCAAGGCCGCGCTTCTCCAGCTCGGCGTCCAGCTCTAGCAGCCGCGGCCCGTCGTTCCAGAGCACGCGCACATGCTGCGGCAGTTTACTGAACTGAACCAGTGCATCGCGGTACTGGGCTTCGTCGGCCCGGTCCAGGCCGATGACGATCTCCGAGAGATAGGGCACACGGCAAAGTTCGTCGAGGATTTTGGGCAATGCCTCGCCCTCCAGCTCCGAGTAAAGGGAGGGCAGCAGGAGCGACATCGGCCTCTGGCGGGAGAATTCCACCAGTTCCCGCTCCAGTTCCTCCAGCGGGCGATGGGATAAATTGTGCAGGGTGGTGATCGAACCGTTCTGGAAAAAATCAGTCACGGCAGGCTCCTGTTGGGGTTATGGGTCTTCACGCGTTCTCATCGGTGCTGAAAAACAGCTTTTCCATTACCTGGTTCCATCCGGCTGGCCCCGGCAGTTCGCTGACGATGACTCGCGGATGTTCTTCTAGTGGGGGGGGAGAATGGCTGGGGGAGCGAATGATCACCGCGATATCGGCCGCCCGCAGCATGTCCAGGTCGTTGGGGCTGTCCCCCGCGGCGATCAGCCGGCAGTCCCGGTGCCGTTGCCGCCGGTATTCCTCCAGCAGTGTCAGGGTGGCCGAGCCCTTGTCGGTGCGTCCGAGCAGGTGCAGGAACCGCCCGCCTTCCAGGGTGGCTAATCCGGCTTTGGAGGCGCGTTCGCAAAACGAGAGCTTTTTCGCCTCGCTGCCCCGCCACAGCAGCGGCTCCGAATAACTGCGCTGGCGGGCACTCTGTGCGCGCTCGGTACTGAGGCCGGTGGCTGCCACGATTTCTTCCGTGGTAGCGGCTGAAAAGCTCAGATAGGGGGCGCCGTTTTGTTCCGCATCGCGTCTCAGATATTCCAGTATTGCTTCCCGTGGCGCGCCGGTTTCGATCACCCAGAAGTTCCCTTCGTCGCGTGCATTGGCGGGCATATCGGGAAAGTAGCCGGTGGGGATGAAAATGGCCGAGCCGTTCTCGACGACAAACGGGTGGTGGTTGTGCAGCCAGCGGCGGATTTCCAGCATTTCCCTGAAGGTTTTACTACTGTTGAGCACAACCGGGATTTCCCGGCGTTCCAGCCTGCCCAGTAGGTGGTCCACCTCGGTGTGGGAATAGCTGTAGTGGTCCAGCAGGGTGCCGTCCAGGTCGCTGGCGATCAGCCAGGGGCCGTTAAGGTGGCTGTTTGGTGTCATCGCTGAGCTGAATTGCGGTTCATAAGGTATCCAATCCAAAAATAGTGCCAAACCTGAATTATGAGCTAGCCGGGCGGTACGCCGGCGCCATCTGGCGCCATAAGTGACGGGTATGGTTTTGCTGGAGGAGGGTGTGCACCAGATTGGTGCCTCGGCTGGTGAAAATGGCGGCGGGACAGTACCTTTCCTTGGAAGAGAGGTTGGAACGGTGGGTATCGCAGTGGCTACGTCAAAATCCGAGCGTTGGTCCAAGGAGGTGACTGAAACCAGCCACGCGCTGGATCTGGAGCCGGGCGTCTTCACTCGCAAGGATCCGCGTGCCATTGCCCGTTCGCTCAAGCGCTCGGCGGAGCGCAGTACGGAAAGGAAGTCGGCCCCCTACCGCTCGGCCATGTCCATGCTGACTTTCTATATCAACCGGGCCGGCAGCAATCTGTCCAAAGAAGAGCGGGAGCGGCTGGAGAGGGCGAAGGACGAACTGCGCAATCTTTTTGACCGGTCGAGCGACGAAGAAGAGTGATCTGCGATATTTTGATTTCCCTGCATTGGGGTGGCGGGTTATGGTTCCACGGTTGTGATTATGTTCACGCCATTGGTGTGACATGATGATCAAACAACCAAACAATAACGAACAGGGAGTGATCGTATGTCCTGGAGTAAAGTCAATATGGCCGCGGGGGCCTGTTGGGGCATTCTCGCCCACCACGAGGTGGCCCAGCTCAACCCCGAACTGACCCCTTTTGCCGGCGCCGGCAGCTTTCCCATCAGTATGCTGCACTACTTCAATCCCCACGCCTCAACAGCGCACCGGGAGGTCAAGGCATCCAATCTGGCAGAGAAGTTTATCGCCTATCTGTTTCACTTCTATCGCCCCGGGTTTGAGCGGGTCGTGCCGGATGGCGGCCATGCGCAACTGTTGAAGCAGCTCAACACCGCTGTTTACGAGGTATTCTTCCAGCCCGAAGGCAAAACCCTGGACGACCTGGCAGTGCTGCTGGACGAGCAGCTGATGTTTGCCGATGAAGTGCAGGAGGCGTAGAAAATGAAACTCCATGCCAGGTTTTTCTACGCTGTCTTTTTATCGGCGGTGGCTACTGCCGTTTCTGCCCAGGGCGAAATAAAAGCCGCATCCAAGAAGCTGGAGTTGACAACTCTTACCTCCAGCGAGAGCGAGCGCACTGCGCTGGGCGTGGATTTCGAACTCAAAAATATCGAAGTGGGATTCCTCGATTTTTCCGCCAGTGGTACCTATTCCTTCGATGACGAGGTGCGCTCACAGGATCTGATGGAGTTCGGGTTTGACTACCGGCTTTTCACCCTCGGCGATTGCTATGCCGATCCGGTGGTGAGCGGCGGAGCGCCGGTGGACATACAGCCCGGACAAGTGCCCGCCGGTTCCGGGCCGGAGAACCGGTGCCCCTGGGGTTCCTGGGATATCGACGCCAATATGGCTTATGAGACGGACCAGGATTTCGACGATGCCAATACCGTGTTTTCCCTCAGCGCGATTGGCGAATTGCCCTCCGGCAGCGACAACGAAGTGCTGCGGCAGTTTTACTACCTGCTGGATTTCGTGCCCGGAATTATCCGTTCCGCCACCGATTACCAGAGCGGGGGGGAATTCACCGTCGGCAACCACTTCCAGCCAGTGATTTCGCTGAGCGCAGGAGAGGTGAACCCGAAGCGGGATACGGAGCGCGAGACGCTGCTGGGTGAACTGGAGCCCTACTATCGGTTGACCGGGGAAATCTCCATTACCACACCGATCGCCCAGATTGACGGCCAGCCGGTAGTACTGGCCTATGACTATCGGTATTTTCGCGAGGTGGATGCCGACGAGCGCATTGTCGATGCCAATCGCCATCGCAGCCGCCTGCTGCAGTTCTCCCTGAGAATGCCCAGTGACAACAACCGCGGCTATGCGTTTATCGGCTACGCGTCCGGCAAGCTGCCGTTTGGGGAGGACGACAAGATACTGGAGGTGGGTTGGAGTTACGGGCTTTAGCACGGTCCTGGGCAGATAGGACGGGGCCCTCCCGCCGGTAAAGTGACGGGAGCCGTTTGGGTCACCCAAAAGCCTCTATTGCTCACTTAAGCAATAGTCATGATGCGAAAAGCCCTCGGCAGCAGGATCGCCCAGTCGCTTGATTCGTAATCAGGGCCTCCGCATCGCGATCAGTGCGAGCTGACCCAAGTACCGTCCGCCTGCCGGCAGGCGGTGCCGTCGCTGCGGCTGCCGCCCTGGACCTCCGCGGTAAAGCTGCGGCAATAGGTGTCGCCGCGCTTTTCTATCGCCCCGGGCACCACCGCGTATTCCTCGCCACTTTCACCCTGCCAACTGATGCGCTGGCCGTTGGGGGCGAATTCGAGGGCCTGGGCCACGCAGGCCTGGTTGCGGGCGTCCATTCGCTTGCCCACCTCGCCGCCGATCAGTACGCCGGCGATGGCGCCGCCGATGGTCGCCGCGGTATTGCCGCGGCCGTCGCCGATCTGGTGGCCGAGCACGCCGCCGATCAGGCCGCCCAGTACCCGTCCCACCTGGGCGCTGTTACAGCGGGTAGCGGTCGGTTGCGGGGCCGGGCGCCAGTCCGGCTGGTATACCGGCTCTTCTCTTCGGTGGTCGAACCAGGGGGGCAGCTCTACAACCACCCGGGCACCCGGCTCGCGGTAGGCGTACTCATGGCCACCCTTGCATTTGCGCTCTTCCTTGTAATCGCCGTTGCGCTCCCACTTGCGTTCCACTTTGCAGTTGCCGTCCCAGTACTCCTCCTTGGTCTCGTGGCGCTCGTGCTTGTGCTTCTTCCAGCCCCGGCCCTCGGGCGGATCGGCCAGGACTGGCAGGGCCAGGGCGGTGGTAAAAACAATCGCGGCGAAAGTGCTCAGGTTCTTCATGGTTACCTCACTGCTGTCGCGCCCTTGGCGGCGGTCGGGAAATTGTCGCGATAGTACCACTTCGGGCGGGCGTGAAGAGAGGCAGTCGGGCAAACTGGGACGGCGTTCACCCGGCCTGCGGGATAAAACTATTGTTCCAGCGAGTTCAGCAGTTTGTGCGCACAGCGCGCGTGCAGGAACAGCAGGATGCAGGCGGTGGCCAGGTAGGCCGGGAGCCAGCCGGCATAGCCCTGCAGATAGAGGATGGTCGAGGGAAATACCACCACCAGCAGGTAAAAGATGCTCCAGAAGATGCGGGCCACGGGGGAGTGGTGGAGCCGAAACCAGGCCGGCCAGCCGCCGGCGATATGGAAGAGTTCCGTTTCGCCACTGACGGCACGGTTCAGTACCCGTTCCAGTTCGCGCATGCGCGTCAGGTGGAAGAAGAAAATCGACTGCTTGAACAGGTCGAAGAACATCACCAGCGCCATCACCAGCAACAGCACCAGGAAGCCAACCGGAGTTACCGGCTGCTGCAGGCGGCTGTCCAGTTCGAGCAGGCGCGCGAGCGGGTCCCAGGCCAGGAGGCCGCCGATGGCGCCGAACAGGCGGATGTCACCCAGGGCGTGCTGGATATAGTCGTTGCAGGTGGCATTGAGCCGGACGTACTCCTGGTAAACCCTGTCCAGGGTGGCTTCGTCCGGCTCCGCGACCTCGTCAGGGCGCACGGCAGACCAGGCAGCGCACGTAGAGCGCGCGCGGATCGCGGTATTCGCGCAGCTCGGCAATCGGTGCCAGCACCGGCTGCAGGGTATTCAGCCAGGCGCCCAGGGGCAGGTTGGCCTCGATGCTGGCGGAGATGCGCGCGTCGACATTCTCCGCCAGGGTGCGCAGGAGTTTCTCACCGGGGGAGAGTTCGCGCCGGATTTCCACCAACTGGTAATCCTCCACTTCCGCCAGCTGCGCGGCGCCGGCGATGGCGTCGTTGAGGTTGCCCAGTTCGTCCACCAGCCCCAGCTGTTGCGCGGCGCGGCCGGTCCATACCTGGCCCTGGGCGATCTTGTGGACTTCCTCCGGCGTGCTGCCACGGGCTTCGGCGACAATGCGCAGGAAACGCGCGTAGGTGTTCTCGACCCCCTGCTGCAGCACACTGGCGGCGGCGGGTGGCAGTGGGCGGTCGATGCGCATGGTACCGGCCAGGTCGGATGTGCCGACGCCGTCGTTGTAGATACCCAGGGATTCCAGGGCATCCTCGAAGGTGGGGAAAGCGCCGAACACGCCGATGGAGCCGGTGATGGTTGAGGGGGAAGCCCAGATGCGGTCGCCGCCAGTGGCGATCCAGTAGCCGCCGGAGGCCGCCACGCTGCCCATGGAGACCACCACGGGTATATCCTCGGCGCGGGTGGCGAGCAGTTCCTGGCGGATGGCTTCCGAAGCGAAGGCGGAGCCGCCGCCGCTGTCGATGCGCAGTACCAGGGCTTTGACTTTATTTTCCCGCGCCTTGCGGATCAACTGGCCCAGGCTCTCGCTGCCGATCTGGCCCACTGGTGCCTCGCCGTCGACGATGGTGCCGCTGGCGGAGATCAAGCCAACCTTTGGGGCTTCGGACGTTGGGATATGAGTGAGTTTCTGGTTGCGCAGATAGGCAAGGGCGTCGATGGATTTGTAGCTCTGCTTGTCGTCGTTGGCGCCGATGGTTTCCTTGAGTTCCTCGATGGCGGTGCGGCGGCTGGCCAACTGGTCGACAAATTTATACGCCAGGGCGGCCTCGGCCCAGCTGCCGTCGTGTTCTTTCAGGTTCTGCGGCAACTGCTCGATAAAGGTGTCCACGGCCTCCGGCGGCAGGTTGCGCAGGCCGGTGACCTGCTCGGTGTACTCGCCCCAGAGCTCGTGCAGCCAGCGTTGGTTGTTCTCGCGGGAGGCGGGGGACATGTCATCGCGGGTGTAGGGCTCAATAAAGTCTTTGTAGTCGCCCACGCGGAAGACGTGGAAATTGATTTTCAGCTTGTCCAGCGCGCTTTTGAAGTAGTTGCGGTAGGCGCCGAAACCGGTGAGCAGCACCGAGCCCATGGGGTTGAGGTAGACCTTGTCGGCGTGGCTGGCGAGGAAATACTGGGCCTGGGTGTAATTATCGCCGACCGCATAAATGGGCTTGTCCGCAGCCTTGAAGCGCTGCAGCGCCCCGCCTACTTCCTCCAGCTTGCTCAGGCTGGCGCCCACCAGGCTGTCCAGCTCCAGCACCAGGGAGGAGATACGCTTGTCCTTGGCGGCGCTGTCGATGGCATCCACCAGGTCCTTGACCCGGGTTTCCGCGGGTGCCTGGGGGCCGCCGAAGAACGCCGGCAGACTGGAGGGCTGGGAGAGTTCGTCCACCAGGTAACCGCTTGGCGCCACGCGCAGGGCGGCACCCTGGGGGATCACCAGTTGCTCTTCCTTGCCGAAGATGAGAACGCCGATAAATAGCAACAGCAGCAGGAACAACAGGTTGGTGAACACCCGGCGAAGCCAGGTGATGGCCCCGCCGATGGCGTCAAAAAATCTGCGGGTAAATCCTTTGTAATGGGTTGCTTCAGTCAAACCTCGGTGCTCCTTGTGCAGGGTCTACATTCGCTTTTCAAACAGCTATTAACCCTCCGGTTAATAGCGTATTCGCTGCCAGCGGCTGGTCATCATCGCGGAGATAAACAGGGTAAAGCTCAACAGCAATAGTACGCCATGCTGCCAGCCGCGCCCGGGCATCATTACGTCGACAATACTGGCAGTGATATACAGCAAGAGGATAAAGCAGAGCCACAGGTAGCTGCGATAGTGCCCTTTCAGCAGCCCCGGCAGTACCAGCAGCAGGGGCAGTGTCTGCAGTATCCACCATTTGACCGAGCCGCCGGGCAGGAACAGGTTCCACACCACAAACAATAGCAGCAGGCCCAGGTAGCAGATCCAGTTCAGGCATTTGGCGAATTGCAGTTTGCGTTTCAGGGGGGTCACGTCCGGCTCCGCAATTGACTGGCAAGGGCACCGATGCGCGCACCCAGGGCGCGGCACAGGGACTGCTCTTCGGCGCTCAGTTCACCGCCGTTGCGGCCCGCCCAGTGGGAGGCCCCATAGGGAGTACCACCGCTCTTTGTATGCGTCAGGTCCGCCTCGGAGTAGGGGATACCGGCGATCAGCATGCCGTGGTGCAGCAGCGGCAGCATCATGGAGATAAGGGTGCTCTCCTGGCCGCCGTGCAGGCTGCCGGTGGACGTGAACACCGCGGCGGGTTTGCCCGCCAGGCTGCCGTCCAGCCACATGTCGCCGGTCTGGTCGAGGAAGTGTCGCAGCGGTGCGGCCATATTGCCGAAGCGGGTTGGACTGCCCAGCAGCAGGCCGGCGCAGTTGCGCAGTTCCTCTGCGGTGCAATAGGGGGCGCCCTCTTCGGGGACCGGTGGCAGGCTGGCCTCGGTATCCGGTGAGACCCTCGGTACCGTGCGCAGGCGCGCGACCATACCGGAGGATTCCACTCCGCGAGCCAGCTCCGCGGCCATTCTCGCGGTGGCGCCGTTGCGGCTGTAATAGAGGATAAGGATGTAGGCTTCCGATTGCTCCGCCTGGGACATCAGAGCAGCTCCAGCACGTTTTCCGGCGGCCGGCCGAGCACCGCCTTGTCACCTTTGACTACGATGGGGCGCTGGATCAGTTTGGGATGTTGAGTCATGGCGTCGAGCAGTTGCTCTTCGCCCAGTCCGGGGTCTTTTAGCTGCAGGGCCTTGTACTCGTCCTCTCCGGTGCGCAGCAGGTCGCGGGCGGGGATGCCGAGTTTTTGCAGCAGAACGGCGAGGGTCTTCCTGTCCGGCGGCGTCTCCAGGTAGAGCACCACTTCCGGATCGATCCCTTTGTCCTGCAGCAGTTGCAGGGTCTGACGGGATTTTGAACAGCGGGGGTTATGATAAATCGTCCACATTGAGGCGGTATCCTGCTAAGGTTTGGCGTATTCTAACCGAGTGTGCCGACTCTTACTAAGAGCCTGAGCCTGCGGCGCCCCTCGGCTTGTAAACGAGGTTAGTGGCGGCTCTGCTGCCGGCGGCCGTTTGTTCCACAGCCTGATCGGCAAATGTTTCACAAACGGCCGCCGGCATCAGGGCCTTAGCATTTAAGCAAGGCCAGTGGCGACCCAGCTGCCGACGGCCGTTTATTCCACAGCCTGATCGGCAAATGTTTCACAAACAGCCGCCGGCAGCTGGGTCTTCGCATCAGGTTTCGGTATTCTTTTCGGTTCCGGGACCCGAAAGCGCGAGTACTGGTGCTCTTACATCCAATAACGGAAAAATAATGACGGAATCCATTCACCGCTGGCGACGCTTCCTCACCTCCCTATGGACGCTGTTCAACGAAAAGAACTGCCGCCAGCACGCCGCCGCGCTCACTTACATGACCCTGTTCGCCATAGTGCCGCTGGTCACCGTGAGCTATGCCATGCTGTCGCTGTTTCCGGATTTCGCCGGGCTGGAGAGCCGGCTGCAGGCGCAGATATTCGAGCACTTCGTGCCGGAGAGTGGGCGCGAGGTGCAGGAGTACATCAGCAACTTCTCCACCCAGGCCCAGCGGCTTACCGGCGTTGGCGTTGCTATCCTGCTGATAACCGCGGGGCTGATGCTGCGCAATATCGAGGTGACCTTCAACTCCATCTGGGATATTCCCCGGGGCCGGCGCGGGGTTTCCAGCTTCCTGCTCTACTGGGCCATCCTCAGTATGGGCCCGATCCTGTTGGGCGCGGGACTGGCTGCCTCCACCTATCTGTTTTCGCAAAAAATATTTTCGCCGGAGGACGATGGCCTGGGCGTGATGCCCATTGTGCTGGGAGTGCTGCCGTGGATCTTTACTGCCACCGCCTTTACCCTGCTGTTCGTCGCCGTGCCCAACTGCCGCGTGCCGTTGCGCCATGGTCTGGTGGGCGGGGTGGTTACCGCCTTTGCTTTTGAGGTGGCGAAGAATCTGTTTGGGGTTATGGTTGCGCGCAGTTCGGTGCAGGCGGTTTACGGTGCATTTGCTTTTGTGCCGCTGTTTCTGATCTGGGTTTACCTGATGTGGATGATTGTGCTGGCGGGCTGCGTGCTGGTGCGCACCCTGTCCGCGTACCACGCGGCGGCCCAGGGCCGGAAATATTCCGACGTGGTGGCCACGCTTATACTGCTGTGGGAATTCTTCAAGAAATACCAGGGGGGGCAGCCGCTGCGCGACCAGGATATTTCCCGGGCTGCGATCAAACCCGCGCAGTGGCGGCGTATCCGGCAGATACTGCAGGACAGGAAAATGATCGCCCAGACGGAGCGCAACGATTACGTACTGTCGCGAGACCTGGATTCCACTTCGCTGATGGAGCTGGTGGAATGGTTGAACCCGGCGCTGGCGTCCCTGCACAACCATCGGGAACTGCACAACCAGCCCTGGTACCGGGAGGTGGAGAAGCGCTTCGCGGAGTCGCAGGAGTTTGCCAGCGAACGCCTGGCACTGGATCTCGGGGAGCTGTTTCGCGAGGCACTGGATAAAGAAAACGAGACGGAACAGAGTTCCGGGCGCGAGACGAAAACGAAAAAGACGGGTGGAAAAGGCAGTGGCAAGGGGAAGTCTGACGGGGATTCTGAAGGTGGCCTTGCTGTGGTTGGCCGCCGCAACAAGCGGGTGTGAGTCCGACGCGGAGTCGCTGGCGGACATCCATGGCAAACAGTTAGAGACCGATGGCCGGGTACTGCTGGTGAACTACTGGGCCGAGTGGTGCGCGCCCTGTCGCGAGGAGATTCCCGAACTTAACCGCTTCGCCCGCGAGTCGGAAGGGGTACTGGTGCTGGGAGTGAATTACGACCAGCCGCCCGCGGAGGTCACCCGAGAGCAGATAAAAAAACTCGGCATCGAATTTCCGGTGCTGTCCGCCGACCCGGCGGCCCGCTGGGGACAGGCGCGTCCGACGGTGTTGCCCAGCACCTTTGTAATCGGTATCGATGGCCGCTGGCGTGCGACCCTGGTCGGACCGCAGACGGAGGAGAGTCTCCACGCGGCGGTGGCTTCCCTGTCGGCGGAGGGCGGGTGAAGGCCCTGGCTCTCCAGACTCACTGAGACGATTTTCCCGGGCGCGCACTTTATGCAACTCAGTTCGTTTTCCCTGCTGCTACTCTTTGCCGCACTCCTGTGGCCGCTGTTTCGCTGGCATCGTCGCCACGAGAGGCTGGCGCCGGCGGTGTTTGCCGGGCTGTTGCTCGGTGTGGCCTTCGGTGGCCTGCTGCAACTGGCGCGGCGCTGGGGCGCCGATCCCGCCGAAGTGCTGCCGTGGATCGGGGTGTTGGGGGATGGCTATGTGAATCTGCTATACCTGCTGGTGATGCCACTGGTGCTGGTCTCCATCCTCGGCGCGGTGGTCAGGGTGAGCAACACCCAGGCCCTGGGCAAGATCAGCGTGTCGGTGCTGGCGGTGCTATTGGGCACCACCGCGGTGGCGGCACTGGTGGGCGTGTTGATGGCGCAGCTGTTCGGTCTTTCCGCAACCGGCTTGGTGGAGGGCGCGCGCGAGGCGGCGCGGGTGGAAGTGCTCAGCCAACGCATGGGGCAGGTGAGCGGCCTGTCAATTCCCGAAATCCTGATTTCCTTTGTTCCCAGAAATATTTTCTCCGACCTGGCGGGCAGCCGCGATACCTCGGTGATAGCCGTAGTGGTGTTTGCGGTACTCCTCGGTTTGGCGGCGCTGGGCGTGCGCAGGGAGCACCCGGAAGAGGGTGCGCAGATCGAGAATTTTGTGCATCTGGCCCTGGTCTGGGTAATGAAGCTGGTGCGCCTGGTGATGGCCTTTACCCCCTACGGGGTGATGGCGCTGGTGGCGGCGCTGATCGCAAAATCCAGCTGGGCGGATATCTTCAACCTGTTCAGTTTTGTACTGGCCTCCTTCACCGCCATTGCATTGATGTTCGTGGTGCACGGCCTGTTGCTACTGGTGAACGGCATCAGTCCGTTGCACTATTTCACCAAGGTGTGGCCGGTGCTGGTGTTCGCCTTCAGTTCCCGTTCCAGTGCGGCGACCATTCCCCTCAACGTGGAGACCCAGATCGACGAGCTGCGCAATTCTCCGGCGATCGCCAACTTCTCCGCTTCCTTCGGCGCCACCATCGGCCAGAACGGCTGTGCCGGTATCTACCCGGCGATGCTGGCGGTGATGGTGGCGGTGCCCATGGGAATCGATGTGCTCGATCCCGTCTGGCTCGCCACCCTGGTGGCGGTGGTGGTGATCAGTTCTTTCGGCATCGCCGGGGTCGGCGGCGGGGCCACTTTCGCCGCGCTGGTGGTGCTGCCGGCAATGGGACTGCCGGTGACCATCGCCGCGCTGCTGATCTCGGTGGAGCCGCTGATCGATATGGCGCGAACCGCGCTGAACGTCAACGGGGCCATGACCGCGGGTACATTGACACAGCGATGGTTGGGGGAGGAGGTTCCGGGGCCGGAAATCATCGAAGGCTAGGCGTATATTGACAAGCTGGACGCCTCTACCAAGCGGCGGGTGATTCAGGTGATCGATACCTTTATCGAGAAAGCGCAGCTGAAGACGCGGGCTTGATTATCTCCAAACCTAAAACAGCAAAGTCCCGGCAGTGCTGCGCTATCTTGCGCGTTATCTGTATCGGAGCGCTAACGCCTGAGTTAAGCCGCGCCGCGAAGCGGCGTCGGCTTGGACGAATCGTTAGGTGCGCAGCCGGGTGGCAGAGAACGCAGCCCACGAACCCAAACGGTGCTTGCGCGCCAGATGGCGATAGTACGCGGCCATGGCGAGCCCAAATGCGACGCCAGTGATGAGCGCGACCCAGAGAGCCTCACTGGCCGGCATTTCCCGTAGCCCGCGGTTCCCGAGCAGCCAAGCACCCAGCCCAAACAGCGGCCCGAAAAAGCCGCCACTGATCAGGACAAGCGGAACGAAGCCCAGGAAGGGAGGCGGCGGAACCTTGGCCCCTAAGGACCAGAGCAGGTTCCAGGCAGGGGGGAACGCAGTGGCCTCGCCGACGCCCACAGCTGCCATGTGCTTCTTGTAGCTTTCGAGTTTGCTGGACTGTGTCATGCGCACCTAACGAGGCTGTAGAAAAACTATTTCGGAGAATCAGCTCTTCCAGCCATATTTTGATTGATCATTGAGCCCGATTTAAACACAGTCCTTCCATATAGTCATCCAATCTGCGCAGTCAATCGAGAGGCTTCGTCAAGAGCCTTCTGGCTCAGTGAATCGCTCCATAATTCATCAGCTTTTCAATGTTATGCACCAAGCAGAACATCCGCCATTGCCCCTGGACCTTGTCCAGTCCGCGTAACGTGAATCGATTTAGGCCCTTGTTGGTGCCTGTATTGCCAAATACCGGCTCCACCACGGACATTCGGTGCCCGTAGATCACCTTTCCTTCCTGGCTGTCGACGCGTCGCTTCATCCAGTCTGTCGCAGTGTGGCCATTGGTCACTGTAATCGATACCTGGCGACCGTGCCCCTCCCTTGTGTCGGCGGCACTTGGATTGCGCATACACTGGTCTTTCAGTTGGCAGCTGCGACAGTCGGTCAGGTTACCTTCAAAGACCAGCTTTCTTTTACCTTTGACAGGTCGAGATTCACCAACGAACCAAAGAGACTTTCCGGCCGGACAGATACAGATCTTGTTCTTGGCATCGATTTGAAATTCGCTGGCCGGGATGATCTTCTTCTGGCCTTTGGCATTGTACTGATTCCGCTTACCATACTTCTTTTTCTGCTTAGAGAAAGCTTTGTCTCTGGATCGGAACTTATTGTCAGGGATGTAGGCGTTGATGTTCTCTTTGCGGAGATAATCATTATTCTCCTCACTGGAGAACCCGGTATCTGCGGTTACGATTACCTGACTTTTGAGGATATCGTCATGGATTCCGGTATCACGATACCGCTTTCTGATACCGTCCAGAATCGACTTCAACGTATGCTGTTCCTGGCCGGAGCCAAAGGCCTGGGCTTCGACAATGATCTGGTGTTCCTTATCGACGGCGGCAATACCGTTGTAGCCCTGTATTGTGCCTTTGCTGGTGGTCATTTTGGCGGATTCGTTATCGGTGATGTTGCTCTTTACTTCTTTCTGGTTCTTTCCTTGCCCCTTCCTTGGGGTTGCCGTCTTTAGGAACTGATCAATCTTGTCGAAGTGCTTTTGGAGGGTTTCAGTGGCCTGGGCGAGCTGCTTCTTTCGGTCTCGCTCTTTGGGCTTTCGCCCGTCGAGCCGTTTGTGCTCTTCGATGCAATGCCGGATCTTCTTCTGGATTTTGTCTCGCTTCTGTTCCAGTTCTTTGAAAGTGCCGGAATGCTCTTTGGAGGCGTCTGAAGGCATCTTGCAGCCGTCAATGGCAAAGAGTTCATTGCCCAGTAGGCCCTGCTGGTCGCAGACAAGCAGTACCTGCTCGAAGACAGACTCAATGGCGTCGGGGTAGCCGCTGACAAAGCTCGCGATACTGGTGAAGTGGGGGACGGCGTCGCAGGAGAGGGCTTTGAAGATGATGTTGTTTTCACATTGCCACAGGATCTCGCGGCTGGAGGTGATGCCTTTGGCGTAAGAAAACAGGATGATCTTGAGCAGAATCGCTGGATCGTCTATAAAATATCAGAATCCTACGAGTGCTAATTTGGGAAAAACTACGACGCTATCGAGACACGCAACACGTGCCCATCAGACCATAAAAGATAGACATATCCTGCAGCCACCCCGAAAGAATAGTGGAAAACACTACGACTGTGCGTGGGAAATATCGCGGCCGGGGTTGGCAAATACTATGGGGAGTTTGGCAAAAAAGCGTTTTCAGCTACGATCGAAAAGTGGAAAAACGGGCATAAAGTAGCGAAATCCTACGAGCGCTAATTTTGTCGAAACTACGATGGCAGTGTGGCGCTCTACAGCACCGTCGCTGTGCTGGCGCCGGTGCTACGGGTGCGCAACAAGCTATTAGTTGTCTCGTCCACTTAAAGGGATTCCAGCTATCAAACTGAAAGGGATAGCAACAGACATTCCTAAAATTGCTCCCCAAATCAGCTCTGAAATTGCAGGGGTTACACTTTTAGAGGAATCCAACATAGCTGAAAAAACGAACCCAAATACATAGAAGACGATCATCCCTCCAGCCGCCCCTATTGCTACAACATTTACCAAATTCAGTCGATGGACTTTTCGCAAATAGGATACCAGAGGCAATCCAAGCAACAGGGTCGGAAGGTAGCTAAAGCAAATCGAGTATACCAGCAGCATCAGAATGACATTCTTGCCAACCGGCTCCATAAATCCTAAAAAATAGATTGTTGGAACCAGCGGTGCAAAAACAAAAGCCAATATAATTCTTTTATTGTTCATAGTACAAAGCACCTATTGGCAGCTACAGTTATTGACAATTCCAGCCGTTTGACCATTCCAGACGCCATTTATCTGCTCGGCAACCGGGCTATATTGGCTCTGCAAGAAACCTATCCCTTCTCCTTGGTTATTGACTTGTCCATTACTAACTGTACGCGCCACATATCCTGGGTGTAATGGATGCCCCGGCAAGGTGACATTTACAACAACACTACCATTGTTTAGGAGATATGAATTTACTGGGGAATTATTGTAGCCACCGGGATCATTCCCAAATGAACTGACATAGTCAATGGTATTGAAAAAATTCTGGGCGCCTGTAGGTGTAGCATTGTTTGACGTGCCATTAGGGGTTGCTGGAGATGGCGATCCCGGGGTGGGATTATTGGCGATGCCCTGCTTTACGCAAGCCGCATCGGCACCATTTAATGGCACAGGAATATTGTAATAATGATAGTTACTGCTATTCGAATTCAGAGTGTCAGGCCAGTCTCCGGGCCTGGGGAATGTGATGGTAGGACCTCCATCCGGCACTGTACAAGTGACACTTCCATTGATCGCAATACAGTCTAATCCATTGGGATCAATGGCGTTTACAGGATTTCCGCCGACATAACCGTAAGTATTAATGCCACCATTGAGTCCAATCGGGTCGCTCTGTAAGTACCTACCAGTGCTCGGATCATAGTCCCTGAAGTAGTTGTAGTAATGCGGTGCCTCGCTGCCTTTGATCTGGCCGGGAAACCGCAAGTTTACAATGGTTTGATTGGCATCGTTGTCCGGATTGGTGTTTGGCTCGGTTTGCCCAAACGCATCGCTATCCCAGCGCCAGACGATCTTTTCATTGTTGTCGGTGCCGATTCTTGGCGTGTTCAGGTGGTCCGCGTGCAGGTAGGTCAGGGTTCTGCTTTGAACTTGGCCTTCACTGTATTGGGTTACCACCTGCGCAACCGGCATGTTGTCCAGGTAGATGTAGTCAATCTGGCTCTGGATGTCGATGCCGTTGGCAGCGATGTTGGTCTCGCCGAGATACTGCCCGCTCAGGTCGTAGTGCAGCAGGTTGTCCTCGGCCTTGTCCGTGCGCACCCGCTGACCCAGAGCATTGTAGTAGTAGGTACCCTTGAGCTGGGTGTTTTCTGTGTAGGTCTTCAGCCGGTTGGCGTGGTTGTAGGTGTAGGTTTTGGCGCCGTCGTCGGTGCTGATGGTGTTACCGACAGCATCAGTTACCCAAGCCTTGGCGTCCTTCTGGATCAGGCGGTTGGAGGTGGTTTCGTAACTGTAGGCGTTCGCCTCCTGACTCTGGTCGGTCTTGGTCCAGGTCTTCTGGGTGCGGTTGCCTACCGGGTCGTACTGGTAGTTCTTCTGGCCTTCCACATAGCCTTCGTCCGTCAGGCGGTTGAGGTTGTCGTAGATAAAGGCTTTATCTTTGTTGGCATCCAAGTTGTCGGCGATGCCGGTGATGTTGTTGGCCAGGTCGTAGGTGTAGTAGTCGGAGCGGATGTTGCCGATACCGGTGGCGGTTACCGTCTCCAGTCGGCCGTCCAGGTCGTAGGTGTAGCTCTGGGTAATGCCGTTGCCATAGTCCATGGACGCAATACCGCCGTAAGGCTGGTACTGGATGTTGCTGACGATGGTCTGGGCGGTGGCGTGGGCGTCGTCTTTGCTGGTGATGGCGCTGATACGGCCCAAGGAGTCGCGGCTGTAGGTGACGATACGACCAGAGGGATAGGTAATGCTGGCGATCCGGCCCATTGAGTCATAGCTGTACTGGGTGCTGAAGCTCCAGCTGGCAATGGTGTCGTCTTGCTGGGTGATCCGGCCCAGGTCGTCGTAGGTGATGGCTGTAGAGCCGGAATCGTTGCTGTAGCCGGTGAGGCGGCCTGTGCCCTTGTTGCCGTTCAGCGTGCTGTCGTAGGTGAAGACGGCATTCTCTGAGGTGCTGCCGGGATAGGTAATCGCAGTCAGGCGGTTCAGGGCGTCGTAGCTGTAGTTAGTGACGACACTCCTGGCATCGGTGCGCACCTTGAGATTGCCGGCTTCGTCGTAGTCGTAGTCGGTAACACCGGTATCCGGGCTGGTGAGCTTGGTCAGGTTGCCGGCGAAGTCGTATTCGTAGCGGGTGGTGTTGCCGCGCTGGTCGGTGACGGACTTGATGCGGTCGGCGCTGTCGTAGGCGTACTGAATCTGGTTGGTGTCCGCATCGGTGACTGTCTTGACCCGGCCCAGGGCGTCGCGGGTCTCGCCGGTCGTGTTCTGATTGCCGTCGGTGGTGGAGACGCGCTCGCCGTTCTTGTTGTAGGCGATAGACGTGTTCTGGCCGTTGTTGCCGTTCACATCGATCAGGCGGCTCAGCTCGTCGTAGTTGCGGCTGACGGAGCGCACCAGCGTGGTGCCGTCGGCAGCGAACACTTTCTCTTCTTTTACGTTGCCGGCGGGGTCCAGGACATACTCCACCCGCTCACCCAGGGTATTCTCCACCGCGGTCAGGCGGCGGGCGGCATCGTATTCGAAGGTGACGCTGGAACTGTCGGGATACGCAATGTTGGTGACTTGGCCCACGGGATCGTAGGTATAGGTGGTCACCAGATCACCGGCAGCCGCTTTGACAGTGACTGTCTCCAGCCAGCCACGCACCGTATAGGTGTAGTGGGTCTGCAGGCCATTGGCATCCTGCACCTTCAGGGGACGACCACCGGCGTCGTACACCAGGATGGACTCCACATGGTCCAGCGCATTGGTGGTGCTGGCCAGGCGGTTGTTCGCATCGTAGCCATAGGTGGTGATGTCCGGGACATCGGTGCGCGGACCGTTGGCGGTCTCCAACTTGCCCGCCGTGGTGTAGGTGTAGGACCAGTTCTGCTCCGTAACCGCCGCGCTGGTGCCGTGGGCCACCAGCAGACTCAATGCCCCCGCGAGGACTGATTTGGTGAAGTGCATATCGATTCCTTGAGATTCTTCTTGCAATCAGTTAACCATTGACAACAAAAGCCAAATTGCTTATCGCCCAGTCACGGATTGGCCACCGGCGTGACCTTCTGACCCAGCAAATGGCCAGAGCTGTCGTAGCTGTAGTTGGTCACGCTCTCCGGTGTGATGACCTTGGCCGGTACATTCAGCGTCGGATGCCACTCGGTGGTGATTGTCCGTGCTGAGGGCGTACCAGCGGCTTCTGTGCGTGTCAGCTCGCGGCCCAGGCTGTCGCGGGTGTAGGTAGTGACATTACCTTCCCAGTCCGTCTCACTGGCGACAAAGCCATTGGCGTCGTAGGTGTAGCCCTTGTTGGCTGCCGCACAATTGGCTGAGGTTTCGCCGTCAACCGAGGCAATGCGTTTAACTCCGTTCACATCCGCGTAATGATAAGTGGTCTGCTTGCCCAGGGCATTGGTCAGACGCCGGGTATTGGCATCCACGTATTCCACGCCCACCGACTCGGCGCCGCCGTTGTGTTCTGTGCGAATCGCCCGGCCCTGGTCGTCATAGGCAAAGGTGCTGTAGACCTTGCCCGCCTCGTCGGTGACACCGGTCAGGGCATTGGGGAAGCGGCTGTCTTCGTAGCGAAACACCCGCTGCGGCGATGCACTGCCGGGGAAGGTAATGGATTGCAGCAGGCCGTTGGCGTTGTAGGCGAAACCAAAAACGGTTCCATCATTTCGGGTGATCTGGGTCAGCTTGCCGTCGGTGTAGGCCAGGGTAATGCTGTTACCGTTGTCATCGGCGATGGATTGCTGATAAACACCATTCCGATCGTAGGTGTAAGTTATACCTTTGCCCTGTTCGTTCTCAACACGCAGGATGCGGCCAGCAGTGTCGTACTTTTCGATACGGCCATCGACCTTCAGGGTCCAGCCGATGTGCTCCTGGTTCTCATCCAAGTCCTTGGTTACTTGCCAGTCGCGGTTGGCCAAAGCAACGAATGTGTCGCTCTCGTCAGCAAAATGCAGATCACTGCCATTAGGACGGTAAGCAATCATCCTCTCAGTGACACCATCTGCCAATGTGTAGTGAGCCAGGAAGTAGCTGTGGTTGTGGCGCCAGTGATTGGCAGCCCCGCCTATGTATTTGCCTGAGAGACTATTGTCCAAAGGAAGTTCGAAATCGAGTTGTCGCCGCGACGTTATTGGTGGTTCTACATGAATCACAGTTTCCCCGGTGTAATCGGTATCGACACTGAAACCAGCACCAGTCTTACGACGATTACCAAAACTGTTGTAGAGCCAGGAGAAAGTCAACGGGAAATCACCGCTCGCTGCAAAGATGGTTTCTCTTTGCAACTTGTGGCCACTGAAGAAGTTAATCGGGTTGCCAGCCAAGTTGTCACAGCTTTCTGGTTCTGGCGTAGCCACGCAGCCTCGTGCAGTGCCGTCCCAAGATTTGTCTATTGGACATTCTTTTTCGCATCGTTCAGAAACTTCATTCCATTCTGTAGGGCTCTCGCAAATCGGCGAGTCACTTAAGGCATAAAGGGATGGCCAGTAAGCACCACAAGCAAGATCGTCTCTGTACTTATTTTGAGTGCAGTGGTTAACTAAAACCCATCCCTCTCCAGGGTAATCGGCAGCATATACAAGAGGATCACAACTTGCTCTATTTTTTGTAACTGCATAACTACGCTTTTCGTTTTCATTGTAACCGACCACATCTATATCCAGTAGATCGCAACCTGTATACATTGTCAGATTAGGGTCAGCTTTGCTTGTATATGGGGATAAGAAGAAAGAACAGGCTAGAATAGCTAAAGTGGTCTTTTTAGATATGGGCATTATTTCTATAATCTCGCTAACATATTTTCCAATTACATCAATTTTCGTCAGCCGGGGAGACATCTTTATCTACCAGTCGAGCTCTAGAGTCGTAGCTATAACTGACGACCGATTCTGGAGTTATTATCTTGGTCGGCACATTAAATTCAGGGTGCCATTCAATGGTAATCGTCCGGGCTGAGGGTGTGCCAGCGGCTTCTGTGCGCGTCAGCTCGCGGCCCAGGCTGTCGTGGGTGTAGGTAGTGACATTGCCTTCCCAATCCGTCTCGCTGGCTACAAAGCCGTTGCTGTCGTAGGTGTAGCCTTTGTTGGCCGCCGCGCAGTTGGCTGAGGCTTCGCCGTCAATTGAGGCAATGCGCTTAACTCCGTTCACATCCGAGTAGTGATAAGTGGTCTGCTTACCCAGCGCATTGGTCAGCCGCCGGGTACTGGCGTCCACGTACGCCACATCGACCGACTCGGCGCCGCCATTGTGCTCAGTGTGGACAGCTCGTCCCTGGTCATCGTAGGCAAAAGTGCTGTAGACCTTGCCCGCCTCGTCGGTAACGCCGGTGAGCGCGTTGAGGAAACGGCTGTCTTCGTAACGGAAGACACGTTGCGGCGACGCACTGCCCGGGAAAGTGATGGATTGCAGCAAACCGTTGCCGTTATAAGCGAACTGGTACACAGAGCTGTCGTTGCGGGTGATCTGGGTCAGCTTGCCGTCGGTGTAGGCCAGCGCAAGGCTGTTGCCGTTATCGTCGGCGATGGATTGTTGACGAACGCCATTTCCATCGTAGGTGAAAGTAATACCTTGGCCCTGTTCGTTCTCCACGCGCAGGATACGGCCAGCGGTGTCGTATTTCTCGATACGACCATCGACCTTCAGGGTCCAGCCGGTGTGCTCTTGGCTCTCATCCAAATCCTTGATTACTTGCCAGTCGCGGTTGGCCAAAGCAAAGAATGTACCGCTCTCGTCAGCAAAATGCAGATCGCTGCCATTCGGACGGTAAGCTATCATCCGCTCTGTCACGCCATCTGCCAACGTGTAGTGAGCCAAGAAGTAGCTGTGGTTGTGGCGCCAGTGCGCAGTGGAGCTGCCGGTGTACTCTTGCGTAGGGTCTTTGTCGAGTGGCAGGGAGATAGGCTGCTCCTCGGCGGGCAACGGTTGCTCTGTGTACACCATGGTCTCACCGGAAACACCTGCACCGACACTGTAACCAGCGCCGGTCTTCCGATGGTTGCCAAAACTGTTATAGAGCCAGGAGAAAGTCAGCGGGAAATCCCCTTGCCCCTCAAAGACAACCTCCCGTTGCATCTTGTGACCGCTGAAGAAGTTAATCGGGTTGCCAGCCAGATTGGATGGGCCGCCGGTCTGATTGGAGCAGCTCTGGGGTTCTGGGGGAGGCATGCAGTCCCGCGCGGTGTCGGACCAGGGTTTGTCTATGGGGCATTCTTTTTTGCAGAGGCCGGCGCTGTCATTATAGATAGCTGGTGGCTGACACTTAGGAATATAGCATTGACCATCGCCATTCAAAACTTTGCCATCAGGGCAGCCGCATTTCCCTGTTTCAAAATCTGGGACCGACTCACCAGGACATGTATCATTAACCCAATAAAACAACCAACGGTCCTCAAGCAATGACGAGTAATAATAACCACCCGGATCTTTTTGGAAAGCCTTACAAAAACCACTACCATTATTAACTCTAAAAGACTCACAGGCCTGATAAACATTGTCACCATCAGCTATCCAAGTGCCCATATTTACAACAGCAGCAAGAGATGCCAACGGAAGCAAACAGACTACAAAACAAATAAAACGACGCATATCCCGATCACCGTTGACAAAAAAATCAAATTTCTCACTGTAGAATATGATTATCCATTGATGTGACTTGCTTACCGAGGACGCGGCCCGAGCTGTCGTAGCTGTAGTCAGTCACACTCTCCGGCATAGTGACCTTGGTCGCTACATTAAATTCAGAATGCCACTCAGTAGTAATCATTCGTGCCTCCGGGGTGTCGGCCGCCTCGATGCGTCTCACCTCACGGCCCAGGTTGTCGCGAACATAGGTAGTTGTATTGCCTTCCCAGTCGGTCTCGCTTGCGATAAAGCCGTTGGCATCATAGGTGTAGCCCTTGTTGGCTGCCGCGCAGTTGGCTGAGGCTTCTCCATCAACCGAAGTAATACGCTGAAACCCATTCGCATCCGAGTAGTGATATGTGGTCTGCTTGCCCAGAGCGTTGGTCAAACGCCGGGTATTCTCATCGACATACTCCACATCAACCGACTCAGAGCCGCCATTGTGCTCGGAGCGAATCGCCCGACCCTGCTCATCGTAAACAAAAGTACTGAACACCTTGCCCGCCTCATCGGTAACGCCAGTCAACGCATACGGAAACCGCGCGTCCTCGTAGCGAAACACCCGCTGCGGGCTCTCACTGCCGGGGAAGGCGATGGATTGCAGGAGGCCATTGCCGTTGTAAACGAACTGATAAACGGCGCCATCGTTGCGCGTTATCTGCGTGAGCTTGCTGTCGGTGTAGGCCAGGGTGATGCTGTTACCGTTGTCGTCGGCGATGGTCTCTTGTTGGGTACCGCTACCATTGTAGGTGTAGGTGATGCCCTGAGCCTGCTCGTTCTCCACTCGGAGGATGCGGCCGGTAGTGTCGTACTTCTCGATACGACCATCAACCTCGAGGGTCCAGCCGGTGTGCTGCTGGTTCTCGCCCAAATCCTTGGTAGCTCGCCAGTTACGATTGGCAAGGGCGACGAAGACACCGCTCTCATCGACAAAGTGCAGGTCACTGCCGTTGGGACGATACGCAATCAGCCGCTGTGTCGTGCCGTCGGGCAGCGTGTAATACGCCAGGAAGTAGCTGTGGTTGTGGCGCCAGTGCTCGGTGGAGCCGCCGGTGTACTCCTGCGCAGGGTCTTTGTCGAGCGGCAGGGAGATAGGCTGCTCTCCAGCCGGCAGCGGTTGCTCGGTATGCACCATCGTCTCGCCGACCACTCCCGCACCGACGCGGTAACCGGCGCCGCTCTTCTGATGATTGCCGAAGCTGTTGTAGAGCCAGGAGAAAGTCAGCGGGAAATCCCCACGCCCCTCAGAGACCACCTCCCGCTGCATCTTGTGGCCACTGAAGAAGTTGATCGGGTTGCCTGCCAGATTTGATGGGCCGCCGGTCTGGTTGGAGCAGCTCTGGGGTTCTGGGGGAGCCATACAGTCGCGTGCTGTGTCGGACCATGGTTTGTCTATGGGGCATTCTTTTTTACAGAAACCAGTGCTTTCGTTGTAGATGGTTGGGGGTTGGCATTTGGCTTCTTCTGGCTCCTCGCAGGACATGGATATATAGTTCATTTCGCCAGAATCACAATCACAGACATTTCCAAGCTCGGGAGCAGGCGATGAACCATCGGGGCACTGGTCCAAATAGTAATAATGCCGATCAACAGTATGATAATCGTAGTATTGCCCGCCGCCACCGGAATAGCCACACATCGACGCGCCGTTCCAGTAATGGGTTACACCCGATTGCGGATCTACATATTCAGCATACCCCCACAAGTCGACATTGATCTCATAAGCAGGCGCCTCTACACGATTACAGCTCGCTTTTGTGTCAGCATGACAAGCTGCAGAAGCATCCCTATGATCTGCGTAAACACCAACAACGAGCGTAGTGCACCAATCTTGAGAAGATGCGAGGGAAGATAGCGAAAGAAATATCAAGCCAGAAATAAAACGGCACATACGCTGAAAACCGTCAAATATTAGAATTTCTCGTTTGTACACCATATAGCCATGAAGGTCAATTACACGCCATTACACTAAGGCTTTCTCCCAGATGTTCGTAAGATTTGTGATGTAGCTAATAAAAATTATCGCCCTTCCACTACACCCATCAGTCAACGCCAAGTATTTATACAGCGTACTCAACCCATCTTCAGTTGCCTCGCAACCTTGGCCTTAGGCTGACCCTGCGCAACCAAAAGCCCCATCTCTTGACGGCCGCAGAGTCCACCGGCCGCGCCTTGTGCCTCCCTTCCGCCTTGGTCCGCTCAATGCTGAGCTACTGGTGACGCGGAGCGGCTTGGGGCGATCTTGGCGAGGCCGGTGTAAGGCTATTATGCTTCGGACCCCAGTAGCCGGTACACGCTGGCCCGTGAGAGGCCGAGCTCAGCCATTAGCGCCTTGATCTGCGTGCCCGCCTCGCGTCTGGCCTTCAGCTCCTGCACTTGCCCCTCGTTGGACTTAGGCTTGCGCCCAATGTACACGCCGCGCTCCTTGGCCTTGGTGTTCACAGGCCTTGCAGGCGTACTTCTTGCGGACATTCTGTATCACCTGGATCTTGGCCGGGATGATGTCCAGTTGCTCGCTGATCCCCTCGCCGATCTCCTGCATCTGGCAGCCGCAGCCAACAAAAACGCTGCTTCTCGAGGCGCTTGTACCAGACCACGAAGCCGTTGCGCTCCCAGTACAACAGCTTGATCTTGTCCCGGCCGCGATTGCAGAACACGAAGAGAACCTCCTGAGCCGGGGACAGATCCATCTCCTGCTCGACCAGTGCCGCCAAGCCGTCGATGGACTTGCGCATATCCACCGGCTCCATGTACAAGTAGACCTGTGCCGATTGCCTTGGCCGTAGTATCAGACTTGTTCCCGGAGCAGGCGCCAGATCAACGGCAGAGTTTGCTCCAGGGCCGATGCTGGCAGCTGCATGTGGATACCAGCGGGCAGAGCCAGCTCCACCGGGGTTTCCGGAGCTGGCATCGACACTGGCATCAGTTTACGCCGGGCCTTGTTCTGCTTGTTGCGCCAGTAGGTGAAGGTGCTGAGCTTCAGGTCGTGCTGCCGGCAGTAAGCTGCCTGGGAAAGATCGCTGTCCTTCCAGGCGTTGATGTGCTGCTGCCAGAAATCGGATTTGCTCTGTGTGGTCGTCATATGGACCTCCTGATCATTGAAAATCAGGAGCGTATCCGGAAGAGACACTGGATTTTAGGTGGGGTTTATCGAGCGCTTACGGTCAAGGCACAGCATGTGAGCCTGGATGAGCTGGTATTCGAGGGGAGCGAGCGGCCCCGGCGAGCGCATGAAGCTGCTGTTCGAGGCGGTGGAACGGCTCAGCGAGGATGAGCAGCAAATCTCTCGTGAGTTGCTGGAGGGCATGATTGTGAAGTATGAGGCTTGGCGTTGGACCAAGACCGGATAATAAAAAGCCCCGGCAGAGTGATCTGTCAGGGTTTTTGAGTTTTCGTATTCAGCTAAAAGTTATTCGTTGATATCTGGGTGTCCAGTACCACTCCCCCCTACGGGGGGAACCGGCAGCGGTGGATGTATTGAAAAGGCGCTCAGATTTTTTGCTGAAACAAAAGTCGCCGCCTTGAATCCTATGATGAATAAAATAGCAGAAGATACAGAATGGCTAAAACAGCCAAGGGAGGCAAAAGCCATTTCAGTCCATCAATACCAATTCGTTTCGGGAATAGCGATAGAACTTTCTCCGCGTACTCAACAACAAGTCGAACTTCAGCCTCGTCAAAGGCATAAGGCCTTCCAGCCTGTATTGCCTCCGAAATGGCTATCAACTCGTTTTTAGATTTACCACGATACTCGCCTTCGATTTCATAAGCCATCGATAGAATGAGCGACTTAGCTTTATCCTCTGGGCTCAGAGGTTCAAAACGACATTTCGGGCACCTAACAGCCGGTCCGCGCTTTAAGGTTCCGCATTTTATACAAACTGCAATCATCATTGGCACCCGCATTGGTTTTGAACTGCCTTAGATCCGATCCCATATCCCGCATAACCAGAAGCAGCCGCAAGCCCTGGAACCCCGATTTGTATTCCAACCCTGGCAATGTTGGCCAATGCTGCTTGGGTACCACCCCAGTTCGGCGCAAAACCAAGCCATGTGTTTAGCGATGCAGGCATCTCCAGCAGGTTCCAGCCTCCGTTTACCAGCCCCTTGGGAACTGAACCGCTACGGGCAGATGCTTGAGAGAAGAACCAGTGATCCAAACTATTGCCGCCAGCGCCTCCTCGGGCTTTCCAATATTGACGGCTTATTGATCGAAAATTCTTTGGATTCCAAAAGAAATTGGAAAAAGAAGCTCCTTTTGTGAGTGCTCCAAGTGCCCCTCCTGATGCCAGTGTCAAGGCGGTACTATTACTAGTGCACGGGGTCCAAAGGGAAGCAAGCAATCCTGGAATCATGTAAAGATCGTTACCCGTTTGTATTTGCTTATCCGCCCAGTACTGAGCCGCTGAATCGCCGTATCGCTCGCCCGCATCAAATCCGAAGAGCAATCCTGATGGGTCAGCGAAACCAATCGGATTTCCTCCCACATAGGCATAGGTATTTATTCCACCAACTAGGCCTATCGGGTCAGATTGAAGGTAACGGCCAGTCGTGGGGTCATAGTCCCTGAAGTAGTTGTAGTAATGCGGTGCCTCGCTGCCTTTGATTTGACCGGGAAACCGCAAGTTTACAACGGTCTGGCTGGTGTCGTTGTCCGGGTCGGTGTTCGGTGCCGATTGGCCGAACGCATCGCTGTCCCAGCGCCAGACAATAGCCTCACTGGCATTGGTACCGATTCGCGGCGTATTCAGGTGGTCGGCGTGCAAGTAGGTCAGGGTTCTGCTTTGGACTTGCCCTTCGCTGTATTGGGTTTCCACTTGTACAACCGGCATGTTGTCCAGGTAGATGTAGTCAATCTGGCTCTGGATGTCGATGCCGTTGGCAGCGATGTTGGTCTCGCCGAGATACTGCCCGCTCAGGTCGTAGTGCAGCAGGTTGTCCTCGGCCTTGTCCGTGCGCACCCGCTGACCCAGAGCATTGTAGTAGTAGGTACCCTTGAGCTGGGTGTTTTCTGTGTAGGTCTTCAGCCGGTTGGCGTGGTTGTAGGTGTAGGTTTTGGCGCCGTCGTCGGTGCTGATGGTGTTACCGACAGCATCAGTTACCCAAGCCTTGGCGTCCTTCTGGATCAGGCGGTTGGAGGTGGTTTCGTAACTGTAGGCGTTCGCCTCCTGACTCTGGTCGGTCTTGGTCCAGGTCTTCTGGGTGCGGTTGCCTACCGGGTCGTACTGGTAGTTCTTCTGGCCTTCCACATAGCCTTCGTCCGTCAGGCGGTTGAGGTTGTCGTAGATAAAGGCTTTATCTTTGTTGGCATCCAAGTTGTCGGCGATGCCGGTGATGTTGTTGGCCAGGTCGTAGGTGTAGTAGTCGGAGCGGATGTTGCCGATACCGGTGGCGGTTACCGTCTCCAGTCGGCCGTCCAGGTCGTAGGTGTAGCTCTGGGTAATGCCGTTGCCATAGTCCATGGACGCAATACCGCCGTAAGGCTGGTACTGGATGTTGCTGACGATGGTCTGGGCGGTGGCGTGGGCGTCGTCTTTGCTGGTGATGGCGCTGATACGGCCCAAGGAGTCGCGGCTGTAGGTGACGATACGACCAGAGGGATAGGTAATGCTGGCGATCCGGCCCATTGAGTCATAGCTGTACTGGGTGCTGAAGCTCCAGCTGGCAATGGTGTCGTCTTGCTGGGTGATCCGGCCCAGGTCGTCGTAGGTGATGGCTGTAGAGCCGGAATCGTTGCTGTAGCCGGTGAGGCGGCCTGTGCCCTTGTTGCCGTTCAGCGTGCTGTCGTAGGTGAAGACGGCATTCTCTGAGGTGCTGCCGGGATAGGTAATCGCAGTCAGGCGGTTCAGGGCGTCGTAGCTGTAGTTAGTGACGACACTCCTGGCATCGGTGCGCACCTTGAGATTGCCGGCTTCGTCGTAGTCGTAGTCGGTAACACCGGTATCCGGGCTGGTGAGCTTGGTCAGGTTGCCGGCGAAGTCGTATTCGTAGCGGGTGGTGTTGCCGCGCTGGTCGGTGACGGACTTGATGCGGTCGGCGCTGTCGTAGGCGTACTGAATCTGGTTGGTGTCCGCATCGGTGACTGTCTTGACCCGGCCCAGGGCGTCGCGGGTCTCGCCGGTCGTGTTCTGATTGCCGTCGGTGGTGGAGACGCGCTCGCCGTTCTTGTTGTAGGCGATAGACGTGTTCTGGCCGTTGTTGCCGTTCACATCGATCAGGCGGCTCAGCTCGTCGTAGTTGCGGCTGACGGAGCGCACCAGCGTGGTGCCGTCGGCAGCGAACACTTTCTCTTCTTTTACGTTGCCGGCGGGGTCCAGGACATACTCCACCCGCTCACCCAGGGTATTCTCCACCGCGGTCAGGCGGCGGGCGGCATCGTATTCGAAGGTGACGCTGGAACTGTCGGGATACGCAATGTTGGTGACTTGGCCCACGGGATCGTAGGTATAGGTGGTCACCAGATCACCGGCAGCCGCTTTGACAGTGACTGTCTCCAGCCAGCCACGCACCGTATAGGTGTAGTGGGTCTGCAGGCCATTGGCATCCTGCACCTTCAGGGGACGACCACCGGCGTCGTACACCAGGATGGACTCCACATGGTCCAGCGCATTGGTGGTGCTGGCCAGGCGGTTGTTCGCATCGTAGCCATAGGTGGTGATGTCCGGGACATCGGTGCGCGGACCGTTGGCGGTCTCCAACTTGCCCGCCGTGGTGTAGGTGTAGGACCAGTTCTGCTCCGTAACCGCCGCGCTGGTGCCGTGGGCCACCAGCAGACTCAATGCCCCCGCGAGGACTGATTTGGTGAAGTGCATACCAACTCCTTGAATTCTTCTTGTAATCAGTTAATCAATAAAAGCCGAATACTTGTCATCCGGTCATGGACTGGCCACCGGCGTGACTTTCTGGCCCAGCAAGTGGCCCGAGCTGTCGTAGCTGTAATCAGTTACGCTCTCCGGCGTGGTGACCTTGGCCGGTACATTGAATTCAGGGTGCCACTCGGTGGTGATCGTCCGGGCCGAAGGCGTACCAGCGGCTTCTGTGCGCGTCAGCTCGCGGCCCAGGTTGTCGCGGGTGTAGGTGGTGACATTGCCTTCCCAATCCGTCTCGCTGGCGACAAAGCCGTTGCTATCGTAGGTGTAGCCTTTGTTGGCCGCCGCACAGTTGGCTGATGCTTCATCGTCAATGGAGGTAATGCGCTTAACTCCGCTCACATCTGCGTAGTGATAAGTGGTTTTCTTGCCCAGGGCATTGGTCAGACGCCGGGTATTGGCATCCACGTATTCCACATCGACTGACTCGGCGCTGCCGTTGTGTTCGGTGCGAATCGCGCGCCCTTGGTCGTCGTAGGCAAAGGTGCTGTAGACCTTGCCTGCCTCGTCGGTGACGCCGGTCAGGGCATTGGGGAAGCGGCTGTCTTCGTAGCGGAAGCCCCGCTGCGGCGATGCACTGCCGGGGAAGGTGATGGATTGCAACAAACCGCTCCCGCTATAGGAGAAACCATATACGGTTCCGTCGTTGCGGGTGATCTGCGTCAACTTGCCGTCGGTGTAGGTCAACACAACGCTGTTCCCATTATCGTCAGCAATCGACTCCTGCTGGATACCGTTGCCGTCGTAGGTGTAGGTGATGCCTTTGCCCTGCTCGTTCTCCACGCGCAGGATACGGCCAGCTGTGTCGTACTTCTCGATACGACCATCGACCTTCAGGGTCCAGCCAATGTGCTCTTGGTTCTCACCCAAATCCTTGGTCACTTGCCAGTCGCGATTGGCCAACGCAACAAAGACACCACTCTCATTCGCAAAATGCAGATCGCTTCCGTTAGGGCGGTAGGCAATCATTCGCTCTGTCGCGCCATCTGCCAAGGTGTAGTGAGCCAGGAAGTAGCTATGGTTGTGGCGCCAGTGCGCAGTGGAGTCGCCGGTGTACCCCTGCGCAGGGTCTTTGTCGAGTGGCAGGGAGATAGGTTGCTCCCCGTCCGGCAGCGGCTGTTCTGTATGCATCATGGTTTCGCCGGAAATACCTGCACCAACACTGTAACCAGCACCGGTCTTCCGATGGTTGCCGAAACTGTTGTAGGACCAGGAGAAGCTCAGAGGGAACTCGCCGTTCGCTTCAAAGACGGCTTCTCGTTGTAACTTGTGGCCGTTGAAGAAATTGATCGGATTGCCGGCCAAGTTGTCACAGCTCTGGGGCTCTGGCGGGGCTATACAGTCTCGTGCGGTATCATCCCAAGGTTTGTCTGCGGGGCATTCTTTTTCGCATAGTCCAGTTTGATTATTGTAAATAGTAGGGTTCTGACAAACAGAAACACAGCGCTTAATATTCAAGTCAAATATTTGACCTTCTGGACAGAAGCCCGATCCTATTGAGCAATACTTTTGAGTCTCATATCTAGCTTTTTCCAAATAAGTATAATACTGCCAGTATGAATCACCAGAGACATCATGTTTATTCAAGACCAATTCGTCGCAACTGACAAACGGCTGACTAGAACCATTCCAATACTCTGCCCACTTAGCACAGCAGGCGTTGCCAGCCTCCTCCAATGTAGAGTAGCCAAACTCCCAGCTACCGGGCGGAATCCAAATCTTTCTACCGACAAGCTCCTGTGAATGAATATAACCAGCAGAAAGAGTAAGCAATACAAAAAAAGAAATATTATTCAGAGAGCCAAGGCCAAACTTTGCACTCAATCCTTTTAAAAAACTACGCATTAGAAAATACCATCTGTGCCAAATTTCCATTTGCTCATGTTTCCCCGAGGCAATATCGCGATTAAGTTTATGGCCTTCAAACGGACATCTTTGGAAAGACTGACTTTTGATATTCAGCAGGACTCCATAAGATTATTTTTGTAAGTCGTAGCTGGTGGTGTTGCCCGTCGTAGGTGTAGGTGGTGACCAGATCACCGGAAATGGCTTTGACGGTTACCGTTTCCAGCCAACCGCGCACTGTGTAGCTGTAGTGGGTCTGTAGGCTATTGGCACCCTGTACTTTCAGGGGACGGCCACCGGCGTCGTACTCCAGGATGGACTCCACATGGTCCAGCGCATTGGTGGTGCTGGCCAGGCGGTTGTTTGCATCGTAGCCATAGGTGGTGACGTCCGGGACATCGGTGCGCGGGCCGTTGGCGGTCTCCAGCTTGCCCGCTGAGGTGTAGGTGTAGGACCAGTTCTGTTCCGTGATGGCCGCGCTGGTACCGTGGGCGACCAGTAGGCTAAATGCCCCCGCGAGGACTGACTTGGTGAAGTGCATATCGATTCCTTCAGATTCTTCTTGTAATCAATTAACCATTTCAACAAAAACCAAATAGCTCATTGCCCGATCACGGGCTGGCCACCGGGGTGACTTTCTGACCCAGCAGGTGGCCTGAGCTGTCATAGCTGTAGTCCGTCACGCTCTCCGGCGTGGTGACCTGGGCCGGTACATTCAGCGTCGGATGCCACTCGGTGGTGATTGTCCGTGCTGAGGGCGTACCAGCGGCTTCTGTGCGTGTCAGCTCGCGGCCCAGGCTGTCGCGGGTGTAGGTAGTGACATTACCTTCCCAGTCCGTCTCACTGGCGACAAAGCCATTGGCGTCGTAGGTGTAGCCCTTGTTGGCTGCCGCACAATTGGCTGAGGTTTCGCCGTCAACCGAGGCAATGCGTTTAACTCCGTTCACATCCGCGTAATGATAAGTGGTCTGCTTGCCCAGGGCATTGGTCAGACGCCGGGTATTGGCATCCACGTATTCCACGCCCACCGACTCGGCGCCGCCGTTGTGTTCTGTGCGAATCGCCCGCCCCTGGTCGTCGTAGGCAAAGGTGCTGTAGACCTTGCCTGCCTCGTCGGTGACGCCGGTCAGGGCATTGGGGAAGCGGCTGTCTTCGTAGCGGAAGACCCGCTGCGGTAATGCACTGCCGGGGAAGGTAATGGATTGCAGCAGGCCGTTGGCATTGTAGGCGAAACCAAAAACGGCTCCATCGTTTCGGGTGATCTGGGTCAGCTTGCCGTCGGTGTAGGCCAGCGCAACGCTGTTGCCGTTATCGTCGGCGATGGATTGTTGATGAACGCCATTTCCATCGTAGGTGTAAGTAATACCTTGGCCCTGTTCGTTCTCCACGCGCAGAATACGGCCAGCGGTGTCGTATTTCTCGATACGACCATCGACCTTCAGGGTCCAGCCGGTGTGCTCTTGGCTCTCATCCAAATCCTTGGTCACTTGCCAGTCGCGGTTGGCCAAAGCAAAGAATGTACCGCTCTCATCAGCAAAATGCAGATCGCTGCCATTCGGACGGTAAGCAATCATCCGCTCAGTGACACCATCTGCCAACGTGTAGTGAGCCAGGAAGTAGCTGTGGTTGTGGCGCCAGTGTTTTGTGGCACTGCCTGTGTATTCCGAAGCAGGGTCTTTATCGAGCGGCAGGGATATAGGTTGCTCGCCGGCGGGCAACGGCTGCTCTGTGTGTAACATTGTCTCGCCAGAAACACCCGTGCCAACACTGTAGCCAGCGCCGGCCTTCTGATGGTTGCCAAAGCTGTTGTAAAGCCAGGAGAAGGTCAGAGGGAACTCGCCGCTCGCTTCAAAGACGGTTTCTCGTTGCAACTTGTGGCCGTTGAAGAAATTGATCGGATTGCCGGCCAGATTGGATGGGCCGCTGGTCTGATTGGAGCAGCTCTGGGGTCCAGGGGGAGGCATGCAGTCGCGCGCGGAGTCGGACCAGGGTTTGTCTATGGGGCACTCTTTTTCGCAGAGAACTGTGGCATCGTTGTAGCTGGTTGGAGATTGGCATTGTGGGATAACGCATTTTTGCTCCTCAAAGGTATAGCCTTCAGGGCAATCGGGTACAACCTCAAACCTATGCACTATATAGGTATGATATTCAATGTTTTCAGATCCCTCTAGCTGAAAGCAGAATTCGGGCCCCCCAAAATTGTCTGAGCCATTGGAGTCATCCTTAATGTGCATATATCCATAAAAGTAACGACCCTCTCTATAGTCATACTTACGCCAGCAACCCCCAGGCATATGGAACTTTTCAGAGCAAGCCTGTTGCGCAGCATCGTGCGTTAAATAATAACCGTGAACCAGCTCAGTGCAGCCGGCCGCAACAGCAACACTTGGCACAATAATTAAAATTATTAAAAAAAATATTCCAAGTCTGTTATTCATTAATTTCTCCATTTAAAAGTCGGCCTCTTCTATCGACCCCCTTTTCTTGGTGGGCGTTCAGGAATGGCTCGTTATGGATTAGCTCTCAATCTTTTTAAGTTATTAAGGATTGTTTTTGCTATCGCCAGCCGAGTTCTATTTCGCTGAAGTTTTTCTTCCATTTTGACGTAGCGCTCCAGTTTTTTAATAAATTCATCAGCACAATCAAGAGACACCAATTCAACAAACTCTGTTAAGTAACCACCCTGTAAGCCAAGGTGCCAAAGTCCAGCCCAAAAATAGTCTACTCTCTGATCAACCGGAAGAGTTTTAATGTTTTTTTGGTGCTCGTCTTTGAAAATTACAAACGCTTGAGAAATTCCAAACGGATTAGTATCGGAGTGATCATATCTTAAATATGAATCTGCACTCAAAATCACTTTTCCAATGCTGCTCTGCAATGTGGACATTTCTGTTGGCGATTTACCCTCCCCCGCATCAACCCAAAGTGGGGCCAATGCAGCGATGGAGGTGATAACTGAAATAATATAATTCTTCAATTGTTTTCTCTTTTCTGTCCCACCACCAAAGAACATAAAATCACGACATTTGGGATTTTTTAGGTTATGGTTCTGCTTTTAACTTGGCCTTCGCTGTATTGGGTTGTCTCTAAAATTGAAATCCTGCCCCCAACTCTTTTAAATCATAAAGATTCTAGCCGTTTGATATGCCGCTTATGTGCTTGAGTCAAGCTATCACTTGGCTGGCTTATAAAAACAAATAAATCAGCAATGGCATCAAGTTTTTCAGCCGTATCTGTCGAGTCAATCCTGTATTCATCTTCGCGGGCCTCAATGTAGGGCAACAATTCTGAATCATCAAGCTTCGAAAAATATTTCTGAATACGGAGAGAAAAATCTAATGTTGATTCTCTAACTCTAGTCAAATCTTCCGCTAATTATTCCTTTGTGATTTTCTTTGTGGTCACAAGATTATCTATAAATCCCAGATTTCATTCACTTCGCGCTTATACTTTATATATTCTTTTACAGGGTCCATGGAATTACCTAAAGCGCATAGTGGCAAAATCCTACGAGCGCTAATTTGGTTGAAACTACGATGGGAGGCACTCTACAAGTGGAGCTTGGCTTTATTGGGCCATAGCTTCAGCGACCCAATACTGTAGTTGTCAGGTGGGTAGTATACCTTCTGCGGTGAGCGATATTCGATACTGAACAAGATGCCCTTGACGAGCCAGAACTGTACTCCGATTTCGCCTCCATCGAACGTTACATGAGCAGTGGCTAGCAGCGCTTCATTTTCAGCCGTTGGGAATCGTTTGGTCTGTCGCTTGGCAGATACGTCCTTGCCTAGTTGCATCGTGTGGAAATTCGTAAATCCGTAGGCATTTGGTTCATCAAGGTGCCGTATCAATCTGCGAACGGTCGTGAACTGTGCAAGTTGATAGGTTAGCACTTCTTGGTCGCTTGGCTCTAGTTCTTCGCTTAATCGTTTGAGCAACTCTTGCTCAAACGGAGTTAGCACATAGAGGCCTAGAAAGCTCTTAATCTTTACTGATAGAGAAAGTGTCATTTCGCAATCCTCAGTTGCCACAGCCACAGCCGTTCAACGCAGCTGAGCCAGCGCCGTAAGCTGCAGCACCAGGCACATAGGGAATTCGATTTATCAGCTGGCGAAATGGCGAAAACAGGGGGTTTGCTGCGAGCCACTCTCGACTTAAGCCAAATCTAGCCGCAGCATCCATCCGCGTATGCATAGCAGGCGTTACAAAATCACCATTTAAGCGATTGCCCGTTTTATTCATCCATTTTGCGCTCGGGTTATTAAATTTCTTCAAGAGCCGATTCGGGATAAGGCTGTGCGAAAAGTTTGCCCAATTGTTTCCGCTGGCAGCTTTGGCTGCGGCTTTCGTTCCACTAGCCCAGCCGAGCGCCAAACCATTTACAAAGCCAAATGCCTCCCCACCCTTGTATGCACCCGAACACATGTTGACGTTGTTGATACCCCACAAGTCGCGAGCTTGACGCGTCAAACCAAAACTTAGTATATCGCCCCATCCTGCAGAGAAATCAACCGCCCCTTGTGACGGTGACCATCCTCCGGTAGCCCAATAAACTCCTCCCCACACATCGTCCATACTGAAGAGGCCAAATGGGTCATAGAGCATTGTGGGGTTGTTATAAACATAAGCGTAGGTGTTAGGACCGCCAGCCAATCCTATCGGATCACTTTGAAGGTACCTGCCAGTGCTCGGATCATAGTCCCTGAAGTAGTTGTAGTAATGCGGTGCCTCGCTGCCTTTGATCTGGCCGGGAAACCGCAAGTTTACAACGGTTTGATTGGCATCGTTGTCCGGATTGGTGTTTGGCTCGGTTTGCCCAAACGCATCGCTATCCCAGCGCCAGACGATCTTTTCATTGTTGTCGGTGCCGATTCTTGGCGTGTTCAGGTGGTCCGCGTGCAGGTAGGTCAGGGTTCTGCTTTGAACTTGGCCTTCACTGTATTGGGTTACCACCTGCGCAACCGGCATGTTGTCCAGGTAGATGTAGTCAATCTGGCTCTGGATGTCGGTGCCGTTGGCAGCGATGTTGGTCTCGCCGAGATACTGCCCGCTCAGGTCGTAGTGCAGCAGGTTGTCCTCGGCCTTGTCCGTGCGCACCCGCTGACCCAGAGCATTGTAGTAGTAGGTACCCTTGAGCTGGGTGTTTTCTGTGTAGGTCTTCAGCCGGTTGGCGTGGTTGTAGGTGTAGGTTTTGGCGCCGTCGTCGGTGCTGATGGTGTTACCGACAGCATCAGTTACCCAAGCCTTGGCGTCCTTCTGGATCAGGCGGTTGGAGGTGGTTTCGTAACTGTAGGCGTTCGCCTCCTGACTCTGGTCGGTCTTGGTCCAGGTCTTCTGGGTGCGGTTGCCTACCGGGTCGTACTGGTAGTTCTTCTGGCCTTCCACATAGCCTTCGTCCGTCAGGCGGTTGAGGTTGTCGTAGATAAAGGCTTTATCTTTGTTGGCATCCAAGTTGTCGGCGATGCCGGTGATGTTGTTGGCCAGGTCGTAGGTGTAGTAGTCGGAGCGGATGTTGCCGATACCGGTGGCGGTTACCGTCTCCAGTCGGCCGTCCAGGTCGTAGGTGTAGCTCTGGGTAATGCCGTTGCCATAGTCCATGGACGCAATACCGCCGTAAGGCTGGTACTGGATGTTGCTGACGATGGTCTGGGCGGTGGCGTGGGCGTCGTCTTTGCTGGTGATGGCGCTGATACGGCCCAAGGAGTCGCGGCTGTAGGTGGCGATACGACCAGAGGGATAGGTAATGCTGGCGATCCGGCCCATTGAGTCATAGCTGTACTGGGTGCTGAAGCTCCAGCTGGCAATGGTGTCGTCCTGCCGGGTGATCCGGCCCAGGTCGTCGTAGGTGATGGCCGTAGAGCCGGAATCGTTGCTGTAGCCGGTGAGGCGGCCTGTGCCCTTGTTGCCGTTCAGCGTGCTGTCGTAGGTGAAGACGGCATTCTCTGAGGTGCTGCCGGGATAGGTGATCGCCGTCAGGCGGTTCAGGGCGTCGTAGCTGTAGTTAGTGACGACACTCCTGGCATCGGTGCGCACCTTGAGATTGCCGGCTTCGTCGTAGTCGTAGTCGGTAACACCGGTATCCGGGCTGGTGAGCTTGGTCAGGTTGCCGGCGAAGTCGTATTCGTAGCGGGTGGTGTTGCCGCGCTGGTCGGTGACGGACTTGATGCGGTCGGCGCTGTCGTAGGTGTACTGAATCTGGTTGGTGTCCGCATCGGTGACTGTCTTGACCCGGCCCAGGGCGTCGCGGGTCTCGCCGGTCGTGTTCTGATTGCCGTCGGTGGTGGAGACGCGCTCGCCGTTCTTGTTGTAGGCGATAGACGTGTTCTGGCCGTTGTTGCCGTTCACATCGATCAGGCGGCTCAGCTCGTCGTAGTTGCGGCTGACGGAGCGCACCAGCGTGGTGCCGTCGGCAGCGAACACTTTCTCTTCTTTTACGTTGCCGGCGGGGTCCAGGACATACTCCACCCGCTCACCCAGGGTATTCTCCACCGCGGTCAGGCGGCGGGCGGCATCGTATTCGAAGGTGACGCTGGAACTGTCGGGATACGCAATGTTGGTGACTTGGCCCACGGGATCGTAGGTATAGGTGGTCACCAGATCACCGGCAGCCGCTTTGACAGTGACTGTCTCCAGCCAGCCACGCACCGTATAGGTGTAGTGGGTCTGCAGGCCATTGGCATCCTGCACCTTCAGGGGACGACCACCGGCGTCGTACACCAGGATGGACTCCACATGGTCCAGCGCATTGGTGGTGCTGGCCAGGCGGTTGTTCGCATCGTAGCCATAGGTGGTGATGTCCGGGACATCGGTGCGCGGACCGTTGGCGGTCTCCAACTTGCCCGCCGTGGTGTAGGTGTAGGACCAGTTCTGCTCCGTAACCGCCGCGCTGGTACCGTGGGCGACCAGGAAGCTCAATGCCCCTGCGATGACTGCCTTGGTGAAGTGCATATCGATTCCTTGAGATTCTTCTTGCAATCAGTTAACCATTGACAACAAAAGCCAAATTGCTTATCGCCCAGTCACGGATTGGCCACCGGCGTGACCTTCTGACCCAGCAAATGGCCAGAGCTGTCGTAGCTGTAGTTGGTCACGCTCTCCGGTGTGATGACCTTGGCCGGTACATTCAGCGTCGGATGCCACTCGGTGGTGATTGTCCGTGCTGAGGGCGTACCAGCGGCTTCTGTGCGCGTCAGCTCACGGCCCAGGTTGTCACGGATGTAGGTGGTGACGTTGCCTTCCCAATCCGTCTCACTGGCGACAAAGCCATTGGCGTCATAGGTGTAGCCCTTGTTGGCCGCCGCGCAGTTGGCTGAAGCTTCACCGTCAATTGAGGCAATACGCTTTACGTCGTTCACATCCGTGTAGTGATAGGTGGTCTGCTTGCCCAGGGCATTGGTCAAACGCCGGGTATTGGCATCCACATATTCCACATCGACCGACTCGGCGCCGCCGTTGTGTTCGGAGCGGATTGCCCGGCCCTGGTCGTCATAGGCAAAGGTGCTGTAAACCTTGCCCACCTCGTCGGTAACGCCGGTGAGGGCATTGGGGAAACGGCTGTCTTCGTAGCGAAACACCCGCTGCGGCGATGCACTGCCGGGGAAGGTAATGGATTGCAGCAGGCCGTTGGCGTTGTAGGCGAAACCAAAAACGGTTCCATCATTTCGGGTGATCTGGGTCAGCTTGCCGTCGGTGTAGGCCAGGGTCATGCTGTTCCCATTATCGTCAGCAATGGACTCCTGCTGGATACCGTTGCCATCGTAGGTGTAGGTGATGCCTTTGCCCTGTTTGTTCTCCACGCGCAGGATACGGCCGGCGGTGTCGTACTTCTCGATACGGCCATCGACTTTCAGGGTCCAGCCGATGTGCTCTTGGTTCTCATCCAAATCCTTGGTCACTTGCCAGTCGCGATTGGCCAACGCAACAAAGACACCACTCTCATTCGCAAAATGCAGATCGCTTCCGTTAGGGCGGTAGGCAATCATTCGCTCTGTCGCGCCATCTGCCAAGGTGTAGTGAGCCAGGAAGTAGCTGTGGTTGTGGCGCCAGTGTTTTGTGGCACTGCCTGTGTATTCCGAAGCAGGGTCTTTATCGAGCGGCAGGGATATAGGTTGCTCGCCGGCGGGCAACGGCTGCTCTGTGTGTAACATTGTCTCGCCAGAAACACCCGTGCCAACACTGTAGCCAGCGCCGGCCTTCTGATGGTTGCCAAAGCTGTTGTAAAGCCAGGAGAAGGTCAGAGGGAACTCGCCGCTCGCTTCAAAGACGGCTTCTCGTTGCAACTTGTGGCCGTTGAAGAAATTGATCGGGTTGCCGGCCAAGTTGCTGCAGCTCTGGGGCTCTGGTGGGGCTACGCAGTCCCGCGCGTTATCGGACCATGGCTTATCTCTGGGACACTCTTTTTGGCAGAGACCAACGTCCGCGTTATAGGTAGTTGGTGCTTGGCATTGAAAAGCCTCACATGTTTGCGCTTCAGGATCATACGAGGCATTGCCAACACATTCACAAGCACCGCCAGATTCCGGTAAGGCGATAGTGCCCTCAGGACATAAACCACTATCATAAAAGTGAGCTGACCATGAATACCCATAGGCATCTTCAGGAGTGGCATTTAGCTTAGTTGAACAAGTCGCAAATTCATACGCCCGAGGAATGTCGTTCGAAGAGTAATACGATCTATAAAGATCAATTGAGCGTAAACCAGTTTCTGAGTTAAGAAGCGTCCCATACTGAAGACAGCTGTTAGGATCACCAGTATATACAGGATGATCTGATGCAGCGTTAACCGCTGCACACGCCTCAGCTTTCGTGCCAAACAATCCAATAAATTTCTCCTCACAAACCCCTTCAGAAATTGAAGAGCTTGAAAAAAGAAAAACAGTTAAAACCGTTAAAAAACGAAACATATAAATACTGATATTAGATGCTAATTGATACAAGAACGAGTCGCCGGCTTACGAAACGGGAAAACAATAAATATAATCATCAGGAATCACCGGCAAGAGAAACCCGTTTACTAAGTAACCTCCCTGTTCCGTCATGGCTATAGTCAGTCACACTCTCTGGAGTGGTGACCTTGACCTGCACGTTGAACTCAGAATGCCACTCGGTAATGATCGTTTTCTCCTCAGGAGTACCTGCAGCTTCGGTCCGCGTCAGCTCTCGCCCCAGGTTATCGCGGGTGTAGGTAGTTACATTACCTTCCCAGTCAGTCTCACTGGCTATAAACCCATTGGCATCGTAGGTGTAGCCCTTGTTGGCAGTCGCGCAGTTTGCTGAGGCTTCGCCGTCAATCGAAGAAGTGCGCTTAACCCCGTTCACATCTGCATAGTGATATGTGGCCTTCTTGCCCAAGGCATTGGTCAAACGCCGGGTATTGGCATCCACATATTCCACATCGACAGACTCAGCGCCACCATTGTGCTCTGAGCGAATCGCACGGCCTTGCTCATCGTAGACAAAGCTACTGAACACCTTGCCCACCTCATCGGTAACACCAGTCAACGCATACGGAAACCGCGCGTCCTCGTAGCGAAACACCCGCTGCGGGCTCTCACTGCCTGGGAAGGTGATGGATTGCAGGAGGCTGTTGCCGTTGTAGGCGAACTGGTAAGCGGCATCGTCGTTGCGGGTGATCTGTATGAGCTTGCCGTCGGCGTAGGCCAGGGTGATGCTGTTGCCGTTGTCGTCGGTGATGGATGCCTGTTGAGCGCCGTTGCCGCCATAGGTGTAGCTGATGCCTTTGCCTTGCTCATTCTCCACGCGAAGGATGCGACCGACGGCGTCGTACTTCTCGATACGACCATCGACCTTCAGCGTCCAGCCAGTGTGCCGCTGGCTCTCGTCCAAACCCTTGGTGGCTCGCCAGTTGCGGTTGGCCAAGGCAACAAAGGTGCCGCTCTCATCGACAAAATGCAGATCGCTGCCGTTTGGACGGTAGGCAATCAGCCGCTCCGTCACGCCATCAGGCAGTGCGTAATGCGCCAGGAAGTAGCTGTGGTTGTGGCGCCAGTGCTCGGTGGAGCCGCCGGTGTACTCCTGCGCAGGGTCTTTGTCGAGCGGCAGGGAGATAGGCTGCTCTCCAGACGGCAGTGGCTGCTCGGTATGCACCATCGTCTCGCCGACAACGCCCGCACCAACGCTGTAACCGGCGCCGCTCTTCTGGTGGTTGCCGAAGCTGTTGTAGAGCCAGGAGAAGGTCAGCGGGAAATCACCGCACCCCTCAAAGACCACCTCCCTCTGCAACTTATGCCCACTGAAGAAGTTAATCGGGTTGCCGGCCAGATTGGATGGGCCGCCGGTCTGGTTGGAGCAGCTCTGGGGTTCTGGGGGAGGCATACAGTCGCGTGCGGAGTCGGACCAGGGTTTGTCTATGGGGCATTCTTTTTGGCAGAGACTGGTGCTTTCGTTGTAGGTGGTCGGGGGTTGGCATTGGGGTACTTCTAGCTCTTCGCAGGACATCGTCCAATAGTTCATTGTGCCTTGCTCGCAGACACAAGCATTTTCAAGTTCTGGATTCGGCGTAGTCCCCTCAGGACATTGGCTTAGATAGAAATAGTAGTGAAGAGTCCAGCCATTTGTTGTTTCTGGCTGATTGCTACAGTCTCCAGCCTGGATTTGCGCGTAATAATCTTGTCCGATCCCATTAACTGTGTGCGCAATACCTAAAGCCCTCACACCATTAAGAGACGCACCAATGCATGTGTTCGGCTGATTCCATTCAGTGGTACAGGCGCTCCATGCTGAAGGGTAATCCGGATAAGCGCCATGAAAAACTTCGGTGCAGTTTTCCGCTGCAAAAGCCCACTTTGTGACCATACTCAAGGCCGCAGCAATTAAAAGTCGATACATACCCATGCCAACCAACTATCTTTGTTCTTTGTTCTTCCTTGCGTCGCCGTTTTACACCACTAAGTATATGAGGGTCAAGTACACGCCATTACAGCGGGGCGTATCTCCTTTTGTCTTGGTCTGCTCATTGCTGAGTTGCTGGTGGGTGAAGTGGGATGCGGTGTAGTCGCTGGGAATACCGGGGCAGACAAAATTTATAGGTCCGCACCACGTAATATTTGATAAGTGAAGCTTGGGTTTTCTGTAAAAATGAGGGTTTGAAGAAGATTTACGCGCCTTTTTTGAGCTGCTGAGGTTGTATTAATAAGCGCTTTCTACATACCGCAGATTGCGGCCTGAGCAGTACGGGCTCAGATTTCACACTCTTTCTTGCTCAGAGAGACGGCAATGCCCAGAAAAGCATACCACGCAGTCCCTGACGGCTATGGCGGTTGGGGGGTAAAGAAAGACGGTGGAAAGCGTTCCATCAAGAACTTCGAAAATAAGTCGGATGCGGTCGATTACGCACACCAGATAAGAAAAAAACCAGGAAAACGAGTTGGTTATCCAATAAGAAGGATGGATCAATTCAAAGTCCCGACAGCCATGGAGGCGATCCCAACCCGACTCAAGGAAAAACGGTAGCATCAGCCAGCGAATCTCTTCACCATAGCCTCAGCGCGTATTGCCCCACAGAAGTAAATTGATTAATATTTGGCCGATTGTTCTGAGCAGGAGCCGGGTGAGAAGGTCTCATACTGGATAGGCGCGTGATAAAAATAAAGGAACTGCGCAGGGAGTACGGCGATGGAGATGCCAGGGTTGTGGCACTCTCGGGGATTTCCCTGCATATCGAAAGAAACGAATTCGTCGCTGTGATGGGCTCGTCCGGCTCCGGCAAGTCGACGCTGATGAATATCCTCGGCTGCCTGGACCAGCAAACCTCCGGCCATTACTGGCTCGACGGGCGCGAGGTGGGGAGCTTCGACGATGAATCCCTTTCGGCCATCCGCAATCGCCATATCGGCTTTATCTTCCAGACCTTCCACCTGCTGCCGCGCCTGACCGCGCGGCAGAACGTCATGTTGCCGTTGCGCTTTTCGAGCGATGACACGGCAAATGCCGGCGAGCGCGCCATCGAAATGCTCGAGCGGGTGGGGCTTGGCCACCGGGTCGACCACCGCCCCAACGAGATGTCCGGCGGCCAGCGCCAGCGCGTCGCCATCGCCCGGGCGCTGATCAACCGACCGAAAGTCATTTTTGCCGACGAACCCACCGGCAATCTCGACAGCAGGACCTCTGAAGAAATTCTCAAGTTGCTCTGCGCCTTGCACAGCGAGGGGCAGACCATCGTGATGGTTACCCACGAGCAGGAGGTGGCGAGACGCGCGCAGCGCATTATCCGCATGAGCGACGGCGCAGTGGTGGAGGACTCGAAATGTTGCGCCTAGCCCTCCTGTTACTGACGTCGGTGCCGGCGCTGGCCAGCGAGGCGCCGCTGTTGCTCAGCGGGGCGCCGCTGCTACTAGGAGGAGAGCTGCGGGCGGAGAAGAGCCAGTCATTTTTCTCCCCGATGACCGATAACTGGCGGGTGGAGGTTCAGTGGCTGATGCCGGAAGGGCAGGTGGCCGAGCCCGGCGAAATCGTGGCGGTCTTCGACGGCGCTGCCATCCAGGGGGAAATCGAGTCGGAAACCGTTGCGCTGGACACCGCCCGCGAAAAGCTGCAGAAAGACGAGAGCGCGAATGCGCAGACGGTACTGGAGAAAAAGTTCGCCCTCGAGCGCGAGCAACTGCTGCTGAAAAAGGCCAGCATCGATGCCGCCGTGCCCAAACAGTACCTGAGTGTCTACGAATACGACTCCTACCAGGTGGCGAAAAAGGAAGCCGAGGCCACGGTGCGCAAGGCGCGAGAGGAACTGGCCCAGGCGCAGCTGACCCGGCAAGTCGCCGCGAAAAAGCAGCGGATCAAGATCGAAGCTTCCCAGGCCAAGCTGGAATATAAGCGCGCGCAGCTGGCTTCCATGACCCTGCGCGCCGAGCGCGCCGGCCCGGTGCTCTACAGCAAACACCCCTGGACCGGCGAGCGGGTGTTCGTGGGCATGACCGCCCAGCCCGGCTGGCTTATCGCCGAGATTCCCTCGTTGAGCGACCTCTACATTGAAGCCTGGCTGCACGAGATAGATATCGACCGCGTACACGAAGGGCAGTCCGCCGAACTTATCTTCGATTCCCGCCTCAAGCACAGTTTTCCCGCCCGGCTCACCGATATTGCCACCCAGCCACAGCAGCGACAGGAGCCAGGGCTCTACTATCGGCTGGTATTCAGATTCACCGAAACACCGCCATCCAGGGAAACCACGGGCGAGCTGCTGCCCGGAATGGGGGTGCGTATAGAATTCCCGGGGGCCGAAGAATGAAGGACAACCCGCTCGCTACGATTTTTAGAGGTGCCCTCTGGCAGGCGGCCCTGCTGACACTGTTCCTCGCCGCCTGCAGCGGGGACAGTGGAGAAAGTGGCGAAACATCCGCGGTGGAACATGCCGCCCTGCAGCCGATCCCCGGCGAGTTGGAATCCGAGCGCTCCGTTATGGTGGCGCCGCCGTCGATCACCCGCATGTGGCAGTACAGTATCAAACGCATGGTCGCGGAAAATTCCCTGGTGGAAAAGGGGGCCATGGTGATCGAGTTCGATGATAAGCCGGTGCGCGAAAAGCTGATCGAAAAGCAGTCCGAACTGAAGCAGCTGCGCAGCGAACTCAACAACACCATCCTGAAGGAAGAGCAGACGGTCAGGGACGACATGCTGGCCATCGAGGAAATGCGTGCGGAGTTCGACAAGGCCCAGCGCCGAGCCGGGATTCTCGACCATTCCCTATCGAGAAACGAGCGTGAGAAGGCCGCCATCGATTTCGAGATAGCCGGCAACGACTTGCAACTGGCCCGCGAGCTCGCCGAGATGCACAAGCGCACCGGCGCCCTGAGAATTTCCATGGCCAGGCACAAGGTGGAACGAGCTGAAGGCGAGGTCGCGGTGCTGCAGGCGGAGGTGGACAAGCTCAAGGTCAAGGCGCCTATCGGCGGCCTGGTACAGTACGTTCCCAACTGGAACGGGGAGAAGGCCTCCGAGGGAGAGTCCGTGCGTTTCGGCCAGCCGGTGTTGCAGATCTCCGACCTGAGCCGGATGCAGGTGCGCGCCCAGGCCGATGAAGTGGACAAGCCCTACCTGGCTCCCGGAGCGGAAGTCGAGGTGGTGATCGACGGTGCGCGGGGGATGACTCGGCGCGGCCGCATTGTCGAGCTGGGCCGAGTGGTGCGCGATCGCGCCAGCGGCGACCGGCGCCGGGTGATCGACCTGCTGGTGGGCCTGGAGGAGGGCGGCGGCGGGGCCTTGAAGCCCGGCATGACTGCGTCCCTCTCGGTAAAAACCCCCGCGGGCGAACAACTGGTGGCGGGGGAGGCGAAGTGAAACGGCTGGCTGCAATCGCATTGGGCGCGGCGGTGTTCATCGCGGGCTGCGCCGACAAAAGTTCCGAGCCGGTGTTGTACCACGTCCGCTACAGCGAGCGGGAGGCGCTGGTGTCTGCGCGGGGCGAACTTGAGGCGGAGTCCGCTACCGCCATACAGGCACCGGTGTCGGGCCCGCCGAAATTTATCGCTTGGCTGGCTCCCGAGTATTCCGAGGTAAGAAAGGGCGATGTGATAGTGCGCTTCGACGGCGAGCAGATGCGCCGACAGCGGATTGCCACCAGCGGTGAGCTGACCCAGGCCGCGGAGGACCTCCGCGAGAAGCGCGGCGCCCTGGACACTGAGCAGATAGCGATACTGACGGATATGGGCCAGGTGTCGGTGGAGAAGGATTTTGCCGAGCGCTTTGCCATAGAGGACGACCGCCTCAAGTCGCGCCTGGAAATCCTCGACGACCAGATGGACACCCGCTACCTGCAATCCAAGCTCGACTATCTCGGCTGGAAAAACCAGCGCTTTGCCAACAGTGCCGAAGGAGAGGTGCAGGTGCTCGCGGTGCAGCAGCAGAAACACGGTGCAAAGCTGGCGCGGCTGGACGAGGGCCTGTCCGAGCTGGAAATCGTCGCGCCCCACGACGGCCTGCTCACCTATGCCGCCAACTGGCGCGGGGAAAAACCCCAGGTGGGCAGCCAGGTCTGGCCGGGGCACAAGGTGGCCAACCTGCCGGATATCAGCGTGATGCAGGCGCGGCTGTGGGTACCCGAGCGGGAGGCCATCGGCCTCGCCGAGGGGCAGGCGGTTACCGTCTGGTCCGAATCGCAGCCACAGCAGCGTTTTGCGGCTGCAGTCACGAGCGTCAGTGCGGCGCCGGCCTCCATCGTACGGGGCAACCCGCAGAAATACTACGAAGTGGTGGCCGCCTTCGACGAGCAACACTCGCGGCAATTCAAACTCGGCCGCGGCGTGCGCGCGCAAATCCGCGTCGCCGAGCCCGAGAAGTGTATTGAAATTCCGATGCAGAGCCTGTTCCGGGACAGCGGCGGGGCCTACGTGTACCTCTACCAGCAGGGCGGCTTCCAGCGCCGTGATGTGACCCCCGGGCGGGCCACGCCGACCCATATCGAGGTCACCGGGGGGCTGGCCCCCGGTGACCGCATCGCCCTGTATGAGGTGGAGCTATGAGTGCGGCCGGGCAAAACGAGATGGAAAAAGACTCCGCAGGGTTTTCCCTCGCGGGCCTGTTTTCGGCCCTGTTTTCGGTTCAGTCCCGCAGCGGCCGGGCCCTGCTCGCCAGCTTCCGCGAGGCGCTCGCCGAACTGTCCCAGCACAAGCTGCGCACACTGCTGACCCTGCTGGGGATGATCTTCGGCGTCGGCGCGGTGATCGCGATGCTCAATATCGGCAAGGGCGCCGAGCGCGAGGCGCTGCGGATGATCGAGACCATGGGGCTCAACAACCTGATCGTGCAGAGCCCCGAACTGGAACGGCAGGAACTCTACGAACAGCGCAAGCAGTCGGCCGGCCTGAGCCTGCGCGACGGCGAGGCGGCACTGGCCACACTGGATTTCGTCGAGGCCTTCGCCGCGCAGAAATCTATCGAGACCTACAGCCTGTTCAGCCGCTTCGGCAAGAGCGAGGCAATGGCCACCGGCGTCAGTCCGGCCTTTTTCCGCATGTCTCCCTTCCGGCTCTCCGCCGGCCGCCTGATCAGCGACGGGGACGAACAGCGCTTCGCCCAGGTGGCGGTGCTGGGGGAGTCAGTGGCGCGACAGCTATTCTCCGGGCGCCCCGCGGTGGGCGAGCGCATCAAGGTCAACCATCTCTGGTTTTACGTGATCGGCGTGCTGGATTCGCCCTTTGTCGAGGGTACGGAATTCGAGGGTGTGCGCCTGGGCGCGGAGCAGGACCAGGTCTTTATTCCCTTCGCCACCGCCGCGCAGCGCTTTCCCCACCAACCGCTCGCCGCGGAGGTGAGCCAGCTCAAATTCCAGCTCGCCGACGGCACCGACGCCCGGGAGGCGGCTCGGGCCATCACCCATCTGCTCAACCGTCGCCACAACAAAGTGAAGGATTTCACTGTGGTGGTGCCGGCGGCGCTGATGGCGCAGAAGATGGAGACCCAGGCCATCTTCAATATCGTCATGTCCTGTGTCGCCGGCATCTCTCTGCTGGTGGGCGGCATCGGCATCATGAACATCATGCTCGCCACCGTACTGGAGCGCACCAGCGAGATAGGCCTGCTGCGGGCCGTTGGCGCCACCCGGCGGGATATCCGAACCCAGTATCTGATCGAAAGCTTCACCATTGCCGTCCTCGGCGGCCTGCTGGGCATCCTCTTCGGGGTGCTGCTCTCGGAGGTCATCGCCCTCTACGCCGGCTGGGCCGTTTCCTGGTCACTGCGCGCGATACTGCTGTCCTTTACCGTCTGTGCGGCCATCGGACTGCTGTTCGGCGTCTATCCGGCGATCAAGGCTTCGCGGTTGAATCCGATTGATGCGTTGCAGAGTGATTGATGCACCGGCCGCGCGAGGCCTACCACCGCCTTATGGCTCTGCCGCCGGAACGGCGCCGGTTGCCCGAAGGCGATCACGGAATTTGCTAACCGCAGGTGCAGTTCAGCTTCAATTCAGTCACCCCCCACTAGAGTGCTCCCATCGGACAAAGGGAGAACCACCATGCAAATCCGCAAAAACCTCCTGTTCGCCGGCCTGGTGGCCGGCCTCGTGGGCTTCAGCACGACCGCCGCTGCCGGCGACTACGGGTACTACCCCAACGACTATGGCGATTACGGCGATTCCTACGATTACGCCCGGGTCACCGACGTCACCCCGGTGTACACCGACATCCAGGTGCGCGAACCCCGCACCCGCTGCTGGGACGAGCAGATGGCCTACCGGGAGCGCGGCGGCTCCGCCACCGGCACTATTATCGGAGGTATCATCGGCGCCGCGCTGGGCAATGAACTGGGTCACCACAAGCGCAACAAACAAGTGGGCGCGGTAGCGGGGGCGGCCCTGGGCGCCTCCATCGGCCATGACCTGAGCCGGCGCAACGGCCACACCCGCTATGTCACCGAGCAGCGCTGCCAGGTGGTGGATGAATACACTACCCGTCGCGAACTGGTCGGCTACGACGTGCGCTACCGCTATAATGGTCGCCACTATATGACTCGCACTGACCGCCATCCCGGCGATAGAATCCGGGTTCGCGTCGACGTAGCCCCGGCTTTTTGACAGGGAGGCGTAGGAAAGCGGTTGTTACAGGAGCACTATCGTGAAATCAGTTAGCGTTGCACTTCGGCCAACTTCTGTTGTGTTGGCATTGTTACTCAGTCTCTCCGCGGCGCCGCTGCATGCGGAACTGATAGACGGCTCCGTTCGGTATCAGGCGGAGTTCCTCCGGGTGCAAAGTAACGGCATTTCCCGCGACCAGGCGGCGGAAATAGTCAAGCGCCGCTACGGAGGCAAGATACTGGCGATTTCCGAAGTGCAGAAAGGTGGCCGCAGCCTGTACCGCATCAAGGGCCTGTCCGACAAGAGCCAGGTGTATGTGGTCTATGTGGATAAACAGAGTGGGCGTATTTCACGCTAAACAGGCGAGGTAGACAGCGATGCGGGCACTGCTGGTAGAAGACGAACAGGTACTGCGCCAACAACTGGCCGCTTCCCTGCGCGAAGCGGGCTACACCGTGGATGAGGCGCCGGACGGAGAGGAGGCGCTCTATCTGGGCCGGGAATACCCCTACGATATCGCGGTGTTGGATCTGGGCCTGCCCAAGCTGGACGGCATCCAGGTGATCGAAACCCTGCGCGGAGAGGGCAGGCACTTTCCCATCCTGATCCTCACCGCCCGCGGTCACTGGCAGGAGCGGGTGCGCGGCCTGGAGGCGGGTGGCGACGACTACCTGGTAAAACCCTTCCACACCGAGGAACTGCTGGCGCGCCTCAATGCGCTGGTGCGCCGCTCCGCCGGCTTTTCCTCTCCGGCGATCAAGGCCGGTCCCATTGTGTTGGACACCAGCGCCCAGCGGGTGACGGTCAACGACAAAGAACTTGAGCTTACTTCTTACGAGTACAAGGTACTGGAATACCTGATGCTGCACCCGGACGAAGTGGTATCCAAAACCGTTCTCACCGAACATATCTACGAACAGGACTGCGACCGCGACAGCAATGTGATCGAGGTGTTTATCGGCCGCCTGCGCAAGAAGTTCGACGCTGCCGGGCAGATCAAGCCCATCGAAACCCTGCGCGGGCGCGGCTACCGTTTCCTGATACCGGAATAGCGGGACGTTTACCGCGTGCTCTCCTCCTGGCTCCACTCCCTCAAAGGTCGCCTGACTCTCGTCACCACTTTAATGTTGCTGGTGTTCCTGGTACTGATCTCCGGGGTGTTGGAGCACGCCTATCGCAGCTCCCTGGACGAGGCCAAGGCTCGGGAACTCCAGCTGCATGTGTACACCCTGCTGGCGGTGGCGGAGCCGGACGACGGCGGTTTGAGATTTCCCCCGGTGCTGCCGGAGGAGCGTTTCAACCAGCCGGACTCCGGCCTGATCGGCGCGGTGATCGATGAGCAGGGCCGGGTAATCTGGCGCTCCGCCTCGGCCCTTACTCTGCCGCAACTGCCCAGCAGATCGCTGCCCCAGGGACGCGAGGTATACACCCGTCTGGAATTGCAGGGGGTGGAGGATGTCCAGTACAGCAGTTTTCTCCAGGGCGTGGCCTGGGGGCTGGACAACGAACAGCGGTTTACCTTTGTGGTACTGGAAGACGCGGCGCCGCTGGCGGCGCAGGTGGAGCAGTTCCGCTCCACCATCTGGCGCTGGCTGGGCCTGGGGGCGCTGCTGCTGGTACTGCTGCAGTGGCTGGTATTGCGTTGGGGCCTGGCGCCGCTGCGCTCGGTGGCGAGTGCGCTGCACAGAATGCAGCAGGGGGGGAGCGACACCCTGCAGGGAGATTTTCCCCGCGAACTCAAACCCCTTACCGACAACCTCAACCTGCTGATTGAAAACGAGCGCCGCCAGCGGGAAAAGACCCGGCACACCATGGCGGATCTGGCCCACAGCCTGAAAACACCGCTGGCAGTGATGAAGGGATTGAATTTTTCCCGCGATCCGCGCGCCGCCTATACCAGCCTGATCGAGCAGGTGCAGCGTATGGACAGCATTATCAGCTACCAGCTGCAGCGCGCGGTGGCCAGTTCGCCAAAATCTATTTTGCGCGGTGTGCCGGTGGCGCCGCTGGTGGGGAAAATTCTCGACGCGCTGGAAAAAGTCTATCGCGAAAAACCCGCGGAAGTGCAGTTGCAGTGCAGCGAGGATACGCTGTTCTACGGTGACGAGGGCGACCTGATGGAACTCCTCGGCAACCTGCTGGACAACGGCTACAAGTACGGTGTCGGCAAGCTGGATGTGGATATCCGCAATGGCGACGACGGGCGCCAGCTGCAACTTCGCGTCGTCGACAACGGCCCCGGTATCGACGAGGAGCAATGGCAGCAGGTCACCCGTCGCGGCGTGCGCGCCGACCAGCAGCAGCCGGGGCAGGGCATTGGCCTGGCGGTGGTGATGGATATCGTCGAGAGCTACCAGGGTGAGATTTCCGCGAAATCCCTGCCCGAAGGCGGCACTGAAATCGAGGTGATTTTGTAGGAGCGGCCGTTGGCCGCGACCGGGCTCGCTTCGTAGTGGAAACCGATCGCGGCCAACGGCTGCTCCTACAGGGGGATTTTTTCCCGCTCAAACCGCAAGCGCCACTGTCCGATCACTCTCAGCCCACCCAGCGAAACCGTATTCCCCAGCAGCACCAGAAACAGCCCGCCAAAACTCAACGCGGTCCACTGATAGCCTTCGAACCAGGCGGAAAAGCTCAGCGCCACTATCGGGAACAGCACCGTGGCGTAGGCGGCGCGGTTGGCGCCGATGCGGCCCACCAGGCTCAGGTAGGCGGTGAAGCCCAGGATCGAGCCGGGGACTGCCAGGTAGAGCAGGCTGCCCAGATAGAGCGGGCTGGTGTCCAGTTTCCAGGGTGTGCCGCTGGCCACAATGCAGGCGAGCAGTATCAACGCGCCGTAGTTCATCGCGTAGGCGTTGCAGGTCCAGGGTTTGAGCCCCCTCCTGGCGTGCCGCACCGAAACCATATTGCCCAGGGAGAAAAAGTAGGTGCCCAGCACCGACAGGCCCAGCCCCAGGGCGGCGGTCCTATCGAAGTTGCCGCCGGCGATACTGTCCCAGAACAGCGATATCAGGCCGGCGATACCCAGTGCCGCGGCCAGGTAGACACCGCGCTCGGCGCGCTCTCCCCACAACAGCCGGCTGTTCAGTGCGTTGAACAGCACCGCTGCGGAAAACACCACCGAAATCAACCCACTGACGATGTACTGGCTGGCAGTGTAGAAACAGATAAAATTCAGCGAGAAAAGACAGCCGCCCTGCAGCACAAAGAAGCCGTGATCCCGCAGCGTGGTTTTCTGCACCCCGCGCAGCAGCATGAGTGCAGGCAGGAACAGCAGGCCGGCGATCGCGAAGCGGTAAAACGCCGAGACCAGCACCGGTACCTCTCCCATCTGGAAGTGAATGGCGATCCAGGTGGTGCCCCAGAGCAATACCGTGCTGGCGTAGAGAAACAGGTTCATGGGTGACTCCGTGATACTGCGAATGGATGGGCAGCATAGGGAGGAGCGCCTGGGGAATCGCGCAGGATATTGCGGTGCTTAGCAGATTCTTGCGGTTTTTATCGGCGGGGAATTGTCCGGGGGCGTTTTTCACAGTAGCTTGGCCCCTATGAGCAGAGCAGTGACAACCACCGTTAGCGAGACACTGGATGGCGCCGGCGCCCGCCGCCTGAATCACTGTGTCCTGAATCGGGATCTGTCCCTGGCCCTGTGGGGCAACCGCGAAGTCCGCGTGGCCTACCACCAGGTGGCACACCACACCCTCAGCCTGTACCTGCGCGGCGGCTACCGCACCCGGCGGCTGGATGCGGAACACGGCTTCGGCGCCCCTGGCAAACTCTGCTTGATGCCGGCCACCAGCGATTCCGTTTGGGAAGTGGGCCAGTACCAAGAATTTGTTCACCTGTATATTTCCGACGCCGGCTTGAGGCACTTCGCCTTGGAGTCCTTCGACTACGATCCGCGCCGGGTGGAGATTCCCGACCTGACCTTCTTCGAGCACCCGCGAATCAATGCCGCCTGCAAAGCGCTGCTGCAGACACCGTGGGTGGAGGGGGGCGAACGCCTGCAATTGCAGCAAGGCACCTACGAACTGATGGGGCAACTGATCCGCAGCTTTGTGCAGCCGCGCTCGGCGAACGGACCCCTGAAAGGCGGCCTGAGCGGCCGCCAGCTCAGCCGCGCGCGGGACTATATCCAGGCGAATTTCGGCGGTGAGCTGCAACTGGACCAACTGGCACAGGCCGCCGGCCTCAGCCGCTACCATTTCGCGCGCATGTTCAAGCTGAGCACCGGGCTGACCCCGCACCAGTATGTGAACAAGGTGCGGGTACAGCGCGGGCGGGAAATGCTGGAGGCGGGCTTGCCGCAGGCGGAGGTGGCGGTGCTCTGTGGTTTCTCCCACCAGAGCCATTTTGCCGCACACTTCAAACGGTATCTCGGGGTGACGCCGGGGCAGTATCTGCGGAGTCTCTGAGAGCCTATTTGAAGTCTTCAAAGATTCGGTCTCAGTGCGGGGCCGGGCGGGGTGCTCGGGGCCGGGCGGGGTGCTGCTTTCCGGGACACGCTGTGAATACGTCCCTGTACGCTCGTAATCGGCATCCATGCCTCATACGGTCCCGGAAAGCAGCACCCCACCCGGCCCTGGAGAGTTTCGTGCAAGAGTCCAAACAGGCTCTTAGGATTCCCGGAGACGCATCCCAACCTATGGGAAGTCTCTGGCCTTTACTCAGCAGCGGCTCCCGCGGACTCCAGCGCGCTGCCCCCGCGTCCTGGCACCACCTGTTCCCACAGGCTGTTGGCCAGTTCTGCGGGTGTCTGTCGGCGGCCGTCGGCGATCCAGCGCACTATCTCGCCAGCCACATCCGGCCACTGGATGCGCACCCCGGCGGGATCGTTGTCCAGCCAGTCGCGAATCGCAGCGGCGTCCACCCGCTCCACCACTCTGGCCAGTTGTAGTTCGCGCAAGGCGCAGGCATTGGCCTCCTGCTCGAACTGGCCGGCCAAGGGGCGGGTCAGGATGGGCTTGCCCAGGGCCAGGGTTTCCGCAATCAGCTCGAAACCGGAGTTGCAGATCACCGCGTGCGCATCGGCCAGGTCCTGTTGAAAGCCGTCTGTGGAGGGGGCCTTGAGTTGGATATTCTCCGCCGCGGGCAGGTCCACCGGGGCGCCGTAAACGATAAACCGTTCCGGCAGCTGTGCCAGTTCCCCCAGCATCGGGCCATGGTGTTCGAAGGGCAGGTACACCAGAATGTGCCCGCCGCTGCCGGGCAGCCCGTGGGGCTGGGCGATGGGCGGCAGTATCGGGTGGCCGAAGTGATACCAGTGCATGCCCAGGCTGCTCTGCACCGGCGCGAAGACGCGCATAACCGCCCGCGGCAGCCACCGATAGCGCGGCGCCGGGATCGGGAAATTGAATGCGTATTGGTGCCCCAGGCCCAGGCTGGGCCTGCGTCTGCGCCTGGCGGCCCAGGCGGTGACCGGCTCAAAATCGCTGATCACCAGGTCGAAATCGTCCACCGGCAGTTCGCGGATATCCCGCAGCAGCCGGCGCAGATGCAGTTGCCTGGTGGTGGCGATGCCGTCCAGCTGGCCTTCCCGGTGCACGAAGGTCAGGCCCTCGCGCCACCAGTAGTCGCCAAAGGCTTCCATACAGAACAGTTTGTCGGGGTCGCGGCCGGAGAACAGCCATTGGACTTCCAGGTCCGGGTGATTTTGCAGCGCACCGGCCATGGCGCGAGCTCGGGAGATATGGCCGTTGCCGGTACCCTGCACTCCATAGAGTATTTTCACAAAAAGGCTCCGCAAATTAGCAGGCCGACGCTGGTTCCAAGGGCGGCGCCGGCACAGACATCAGTGGGAAAATGTACGCCCAGGCCCACGCGTGAGGTGCCCACGCCCGCGGCCCAAAAATAGCCTAGCAGCCACAGCGGACTACCGGCCTGGGAGAGCAGGGTGATGAACAGAAAGGCGCCGGAAGTGTGTCCGGAAGGCAGGCTGAAGCGGTCGTGGGCGACAATGACTGAACGCATGCCGGGAATCGCCTGGGGCGGGCGCAGTCGCCGCGTGGTGTTCTTGATGGTCCAATAGAGGGAGCGCTCCACCGCGTAGGCGGTGCCGCAAAGGTAGAAAAATTGGACTGCAGCCGCCCCGGTGCTGGCCAGCGCCACGATCAGGGGGGAGATCAGGTAGAGCCAGCCGTCCGCGGATTTCGACAGCCACAGGTAGCGTTTGCGCGACGCCGGCCGCATCGCCCGCTCCGCCATATGCAGTACCAGGGATACGTCCAGGCTTTTCAGAGTGACAGGTAAGCTTCGCATGGGGCCAAGGTACGAAGCTTGTATTGCGCGGAATTGACCGAATTATGTCAGGTTTGTGAAATGTCGGGACTCGGGAAAGAATACCGGAGCCTGATGCGAAGGCCCTGATGCCGGGAGCCGTTCGAGAGACGATTGCCGATGAGGCTGTTGAACGAACGGCTACCGGCAGCAGGGCCGCCGGGGGGCCTCGCCTTCGGGACTCGGGACTCGGACTCGGGCGGGCCTGTAGGGTGCGCCGTGCGCACCGGGTGCCCATAGGTTCAATCGATACCGATCTTGATCTGTCCGGAACCGGGCAGCCGCTCCACCAGTTCGTAGCCGCAGAGTTTCGACGGCGTAAAGTAGCCACCGGGCCCCTTGTAGTCGAGCAGGAATTCCATCACCGCCAGGGAGCCGTGCACCGTGACATCGTAACCGTTGGCGGTGACCACCCGGCCGATCTTGCGCTCGCCGCGGCGGTCGTGGCGTATTTCGCCCCAGATCCAGGTCTGCTGTTCCGCGCGCTTCTCCTCGCCGGGCCCGCGTACAGATTTGTCCACCTTGCGCTTGAGCCAGTCCTGCACCCACTGCTTGCGCAGCAGCCAGCGGAATTTGTTCATGCGCCGCATTTTTTTCGCGCGCCGCGGGCTCATGGGAATATACACGGCGATATTGGGAATCCCGGTGGAGTAGTAGGCGGTGGCCACGTCGCCCCACGGAATCGAGACGGCGAATTTCTCTCCGCGACCGAAATCGACGGTGCGGCTGATTTCGGCGTGGCCGGTAATCTCGATCTCGCCGTTGCGCCTTATTGCACTGCCGACGCCCAGGCTCTCGATGGAGGTCTTGGCGGTGCCGGGGCTGAGAGAGGAGTCAGAATCGAAACCCAGGCTCAGGTGGGTGGCGGTGGGAATCGCCTTGTGCAGCGCCGCCGCCAGGCAATCCGTGGGAATCACGTCGAAGCCGGTTCCCGGGCAGAGCACCACGCCCGCGGCTTTGGCTTCCGCATTCATGCTGTGGGCCAGTTGGTAGACCGACATTTCTCCAGTGATGTCCTGGTAGTGGGTGCGACTGGCGATACAGGCGAGCATCATGGGCTCGGCGGTGGCGGAGAAGGGCCCCGCGCAGTGGATCACCACGTCGATATCCCGCAGGGTGCGCTCCAGGGTTTCGCTGGAGTCGAGACCGACCGCCATGGCCGGCAGTCCCAATTCTTCCGCCAGCGGCTGCAGTTTTTGCGAACTGCGCCCCGCCAGCAGCGGGCGGTAGCCCTTGGCCACGGCTTCGCGGGCGATCAGCTCGCCGGTATAGCCGTAGGCGCCGTAGATCATTATTTTTTTATTGTTCACCGATGAGAGGCCTTATCTGTTGGATCGGTTGACGGGGGTGCGGCAACATTAATGGCGCCCGGTCGCGCTAGTCAAATTCCTGTAACAGTTGGAAACGCGGCACCAGTTCGCCGTCCCTTTCCACTTTTTCCGCAAACATTTCCAGCGGTCGCACCCAGACGCCGTAGTCGCCGTACAGTGCGCGGTAGACCACCAGCCGCTCTCCGGTTTCGCTGTGAGTGGCCACTTCCATTACCTCGTAGCGCTCGCCTTTGTAGTGGCGATAGATTCCGCGTTTCATCTGTGCTCCGTTCAGGCGAGGTGGTGGGGGGAAAGTTGTATCTGCGTTATGCGCCGCCCGTGCAGCACGGCGATCCCGGCGTAGCGGTGCTCGCCGGTGGAGGTGAACTCGAATTCGTAGCTGCGCTGCAGGCGCACCTGACCGCGGCTGTCGCGCTTGAGGCGGGTGCGCATCAGGGCCACGGTGTCGTCCAGCAACTGTACGCCCAGTTGCGCGCAGTGGCTGGCGGCGGCCCGGCGCACCTGTTCCTTGGCCGCCATGCCGGCCCATAGGTACCAGCCGGCGAGGATGAACAGGAACAGCCAGAAGAGATCGCTCAGTGAGTAGTACATTGACAGGTAGTTGCTATCATCGGGACGGCGCAAGAATACCACTGAAGGAGTCGTTATGCCCGGTACTATCCTTCGGGCTGGGTGCAGACGGATATGGGTGGGCCCAATGCGCTGATCTCCGCGGAGGAGAGCGTTGCCGGTTTGAAGAAAACCCTGCTCGCTGCCCACCTGGGCGGGAGTGGCCATTTTTTCAATTACGACGGCAGCGAGATTCCCTGGTAGTCGCCCGGCATCGAGTAACCGGCGGGAGAGAGAGGTTTCTCGCCCAATTTTCTGGCAGATATCCAGTGCCCCCCATCCGGTATCGGTCCCCCGATACCGTTCCACTTTTCCCTGATCTATTCCCTCTGAAGGCGCTGTGCCTTGATAGTGGTTTTTTGTTGCAAATGAGAATTATTGGCGTGTAGAATGCGCAGCAATCGTTAATGAGAACGTTTTCTTTTTGATAATAGTTCTCAAGTTAACGTGAAGCCGCCTGGCGGGAAGAGCGCTGACAGCGCCGCCTCCGAAAGGCTGTAAAACCAATAACTCCCATTATCAAGCGTTTGGAGGGATTCATGGCGCCATCGACAGCCGATTTACATTCTCTGGAAACTGCAAGCGGATCGACCCGGATCAAACAGGAAGCAGTGCCGCCGACAATGCTTTATCTCAGCCAGTCCGACCTTATCGGACTCGGCGCCGAATCCAGCCAGATATATGTCGACGCCATCACCGAGGGTCTGGCCCTGCACGCCCGGGGCGAGGCGGTCCAGCCCCTGAAACCCTACCTGCGCTGGCCCGACGCTCCCCACATCGCCGACCGCATTATCGCCATGCCCTGTTACCTGGGTGGCGAGCGGCCGGTGGCCGGCATCAAATGGGTGGGCAGCCGCGAGGCCAACCCCCGCGAGCGGGGCCTGCCCCGGGCGAGCGCCCTGATCGTTCTCAACGACGCGCACAGCAACTACCCGGTCGCGATCATGGAGGGGGCCCTGATCAGCGGTATGCGCACCGCGGCAGTGACGGCGGTGGCCGCCAGGCACCTGGCCCTGCCGGGATTTTCCAGTGTTTCCTGCATCGGCTGCGGTCCCATCGCGCGCATGCAGCTGATCACCCTGTTGGAGCAGTTTTCCGGCATAGAGCGGGTTCACCTGTACGATCACAACGGGGCTGCCGCAGTGTCGTTGAAGTCGAGCCTCGAGGCGCTGCGCCCCGGCCTCGACTGTGTCATCTCGCAAAGCGCGCGCGAGGCGGTCGGGGAAGGAGAACTGGTGGTTACCTGCACCACGGCGGACAAACCCTATATCGAATACGACTGGCTCCGCCCGGGGGCGTTTGTCAGCAACGTTTCCATCATGGATGTGCACAAGGAAGTGTTCGAGCGCGCCGATAAAGTGGTGGTCGACGACTGGGAACAGTCAAACCGGGAAAAAAAGATCATCCACCAGTTGGTGCTGGAGGGCCGCTTCAGCCGCGAGAAACTGCACGCCGAACTGGGTGAACTGGTGCTCGGCACGCGGCCGGGGCGCGAATGGCCCCGAGAAATCATTCTGCTCAACGCCATGGGCATGGCGGTGGACGACCTGGTCTGCGCCCGCCGCTTTTACGAAAAGGCGCTCGAGCAGTCCGCCGGTACGAAACTGCCGCTGTTCTAATCCATGAACCCTGTACAAGCAAACAGCGGAAACCTGGTCCTGCTCTGGTGTTGCCAGTGTGTGGCCACGCTGGGGCTGATGGCCATGGTGCCGCTCATGCCGTTGTACCTGGCTCAGCTCGGCGAGGGTTATTCGCCGGTTTGGGCCAGCTTTGCACTGGCTGCGCCCGCAGTGACGGCACTGGTTTTTTCATCGCGCATCGGCCGCGCCTGCGATCGCTACGGTTACCGCTTTATGGTGCTGGTCTCTCTGGTGCTGTTCACCGCCAGCATGTCGTTGATTGCACTGAGCGATGGCATCGTCGGCTTCCTGCTCGGGCGACTGCTATTAGGCGCCAGCGGGGTCAGCGTCACCCTGACCGCATTCGCCTGTGCCGCTGGCGGCATTGAACGGCGCGGTCGGGTACTGGGCCGGCTGCAGAGTGCTGCCGCCTGTGGCTGCTTCACCGGCCCGGTAATCGGCGGCCTGCTGATGGATGTCTGGTCGCTGCGCCCGCTGCTGATTGCCACCGCGGCATTTTCCGGCATCGCGGCACTGATGGCGGCAATGGCGCTGCGCGAGCCCGCGTGCGGGGATGCAAAGAGTTCCGCGGACGGCGCGCTGCAAATGGCCGCCCGCCCGTTGCCATCCCATAGATCCTTTACCGTTTACTGGATGCTGGCGGCCTGTCTTTCCCAGGCGGGTGCCATGGCACTGGTGAATACCTTTGTGCTGTTTCTGCAGTCGAGGGTATCCGGCGATTCGCTGGCCAGTGCCACCGGCATCATCCACGCCGCGGCCTGGGCCGCAGGCATGCTCGCCGCCCCCCGGTGGGGGCGGGCCAACGACAGCGGCGATGTGCGCCACCGTTTCGCACTCGCGGCGGCGGGTTGCGCCCTCTCGGTGGGCCTGCTGCCGCTGGCCGGGGAGCTGTGGCAGATACTGCTGCTGCGCCTGCTGCAGGGCGCCTGCTTTACCGCCCTGGCGCAGTCGGTGATTTTCGCCCTGTCCCATCGGGCGTCCGGGGGCCAGGGCGAGAGCGCCGGGCTGGCCAAGCGGTATCTGGTTTCCGGACGGATCCTCGGGCCCCTGCTGGTTGCGGCGCTGCTGCCGTGGTTGCAGCCGGACGCTGTTCTGGTTTGGGTCGCCCTGCTGTTTGCGGCCGCGGCCTGTTGTGCCCTCAAGTGCCCTGAGGTGCCCGGAATCGAGCCGGTGGAGGAGGGAAGAACCCGGCAGGCCTGATGCGGGCCGGTGCAGTAATCGATAGGAATTTTTCACAAAAACATTCAAAAGAGGGGGGGATAACCATGAAATCTGATATGAAATCCGGGAGCGCCAAAGCGGCACTGGTATGGATTCTTGCAAGCGCCGGGGCCTGCGCCCAGGCGCAGGACACCGAGGAAATCCAGGTGACCGGCAGCCGCCTGGACACACCGGTGATGTCGCCGGCGCGGCAGGTCACCACCATTGCGCGCGAGGATATCCAACTGCAGCTCAACGCCGGCGGCAGCCTGGCCGAGATCATCGCCCGCGAGGTGCCCGGTATGGGGCAGCCCTCGCAGAGTTTCACCAACTACGCGCAGAGTTTGCGCGGGCGCGACATACTGGTGTTGATCGACGGCGTGCCGATGAATACCAATCGCGGTGTGAGTCGCGACCTGTTCAATATCCACGCCGAAAATGTCGAGAAGGTCGAAGTGGTGCGTGGCGGCAACGCCATTTACGGCAGCGGCGCCACCGGCGGTGTAATTTTTATTACCACCCGGCAGGCCGCCGCGGGTCATGAAAAGGAAACGGGATTCTCCCTCAGCGCGCCGACCGATTACGATGCCGATGGTGCAAACTATCGCTTTCGCCAGGGGTTTTTCGGCACCGCCGAAAGCTTCGACTATGCGCTGAACCTGGTCTCCGAAAGAAGGGGGGCCAACTTCGACGCCGAGGGCGACCGCATAGCTCCGGAGCCCAGCCAGGGCGACATGTTCGACGCGGATATCTGGAGCCTGAACGCCAAGCTCGGGCGCAACTTCGGTTCTGACCAGCGCCTGCAGCTCACCGGGCTGTATCACGATGCGGACCAGGACACCGACTACGCCTCCGACCCCAGTGTAACCGCGGAGCCTTTGCACTCTGTTCGCGCGCAGGCCATCAAGGGGCTGCAGATGGAAAACCAGAACACCGCGGAAAACACGGTTGTCAGCCTCGATTATTTCAATCGGAATATCGCCGGCAGCGCACTGCACGCGCAGATTTTCCACCGCGACTACCTGACCCGTTTCTATCCGTTTGACGCCCGCACCCGGTCCAACAACCGCCACCTGGCGCAGACGGAGCTGGAGGCCACCGTCTACGGCGGGCGGCTGACCCTGACCACGCCCTTTTCCGACGGCACGGAGCTGATGTGGGGGATGGACCTGCAGCGCGACGAGAGCGCCATGCCGGTACTGACCTACGACGGCGATGCCTACGACCAGAGCGGGGGGCTGGTCTTCGACTACACCGGCAGGAAAACCTATATGCCGCCCATCACCCACGATAGCGCGGCGGCTTTTGCGCAGCTGCACCACCGCTTCGATGAGCGCTGGGCGTTTGACGGTGGACTGCGCCACGAGCAGGTGGAGATGAGCTTCGACGACTTCGTCACCCTGCCGCAGACCCTCGAGCCGGACCCGGCCGTTACCCGCGGCGGCACCGTCGACTACGACGCTTCGCTGTTCAACGCCAGCCTGGTATTCACCCCCGGCGGCAACAGCGAGTGGTATCTCGCCTTCAATCAGGGTTTTGAACTGCCCGATGTGGGCCTTCAGGTGCGCAACGCCAACTCCGACTTCGATATCCACTCATCGCAGCTCGAGGCCATTGAAACGGACAATATCGAAATCGGCTGGCGCGGCAACTGGGATGCCGTGCAGGCCTCGCTCGCCCTCTACCGCAGCACCTCGGACCTGGGCCGCGTACAGACCGAAAATTTTGGCCTGACCCTCAGTCGCAGCGAGGAGAAAATCTCCGGTGTGGAAGCGACACTGGATTTTCAGGTCGACGACCAGTGGAGCGGCGGGGTTACAGTGAGCCGGGCGAAGGGCGAGGAAAAGTCGAGTGGCGCGGACGGCTTTCAGGACATGAACGGTTTCCGCATTCCACCGCTGAAAATGACCGCCTACAGCCAGTACCGTTCCGCCGGCCAGTTGCACCGCCTGCAGCTGCTCTATTCGGCCAGTGAGGATTTCCGCCTGGACGGCGTCGCCGGCTTCGGCCGCCGCACGGTGGACAGCTACACCACTCTGGACTGGCTTAGCCGCTGGAACCTGAATACCGGCAGCATCGAACTGGGGCTGGAAAACCTGTTGAACGAGGATTACTTCACCGTCTACGGCCAGCTTTTGCGCAGCAGCACCAACACCAGCCATATCCCCGCCCGCGGCCGCACGCTGCGCCTCGGCTATCGGGTCGATTGGTAGGAATCCTTCGAGGTTTAGATCTGGACGCCGGGTCGGGTGGGCCACCCGACACGGCTCTGCGCCAACAATTCGGGCCCCGAATTCTGAAGCTTGAGGTTAGGAATCCACACGGATTTCCATCGATATGGAGATTGATCATGGTTCATGAATCCATTGCCAGCTGCATCGGCAATACACCACTGGTATCCCTGTCGCGGCTTTTCCGCGACAGCGGTGTGAGTGTCAATGCCAAGCTGGAACTACTCAACCCGGGCGGCAGCGTCAAGGACCGCCCGGCGAAGTACATCATCGAACAGGGCCTGCGCGACGGCAGTATCCCCCGGGGCGGTCACCTGATCGAAAGTACCTCCGGGAACCTGGGCGTGGCCCTGGCGATGTTGTGCCGGGTTTACGGCCTGGAGCTGACCTGTGTGGTGGACCCCAATGTCTCCCGTACCAATTTGCAAATCATGCGTTGTTTCGGCGCCAGGGTCGATATGGTTCGCGAAAAGGACAGCGAGGGCGGCTACCTGGAAACCCGCATCCGCCGGGTGAAAACCCTGTTGGAAACCCTGCCCGGCGGAGTCTGGGTCAACCAGTACGCCAACGTGCGCAACTGGCACAGCCATTACCACGGCGAGGGGACCGAGTTGATCGGACAACTGCCGGAAGCGCCGGATTACCTGGTTGCCGGGGTGAGTACCTCCGGCACCATCCTGGGCATTTCCCGGCGTCTGCGCGAGCGATTTCCGGGACTGCAGGTAATCGGGGTGGACGCCCTGGGTTCGGTGCTGTTCGGCCGCAGCGAAGGCCGCCGCCGACTGCCGGGCATCGGCGCCAGCCGCGTGCCCGAATTGCTGGTGCGCGAAGAGATCGACGACGTCATCTACGTCAGCGACCTGGAGTCCTGCCAGGGCTGTCTCGACCTTCTGGACAGCGAGGGAATTTTTGCCGGTGGATCATCCGGTTCGGTGGTCGCCGCCATCCGCAAACTGATACCGCGGGTGCCCCGTGGTTCCAGAATCCTCACCCTGTTGCCGGACCGCGGCGACCGGTACCTGGACCTGGTCTACAGCGCCGAGTGGCGCGCCGGCCTGGAAGAGCGCTACCGGCCGCCCGAGGTCAGCGCGGGGGCCACCGCTCGAGAGACAGTTATCGTTTAATTCAGGTTTCGGGATTCAGTCCCGGCTTGTGCCATCGGCGGATTCCCGGAACCGCCCCGAAACCTGAGGTTTAAATCAGCACAAGGAAAGGATTATGGCCACAGGGCTGAACGAAGAAATAGTGGAACGGCAATCCGCGCCCACTGTGGAAAAAGCCACGGCAGCCGAGCGGATTCTGCGCGAACTGGTCGACGCACTGATACAGGAAAACCTCTTTCACCTGCAGGATCGCGCGCGGTTGATCGATGATAGCGGAGCCTACAGTGAAGTCGATGACTTCGCATTGGCCGTCGGCGAATGTTATTTCAGCTATCCCCTGAATGGCGGTGCCGATCAACTGCTGTTCCGCGCCCGCCGGCAGCGGCGGGTGCAGCCCTACCGGTTGAGCCGTCTGCCGGTGCTGCTTTTGCAAAGCCAGGAAGATGGCGCCGTGGCGCTGGACGCCGCCAATCTGATGCAATGCCTGGCCGGCGCGGCCGAGCGTGAGGATCTGCCGGACCTCGGCGGCATGGACCGCTTTATGCACGACTTGGCGGTGGCCGAGGCGCAGACCGAATGGGCGCTGGAAAATATCCCCGCCGCGTTGACCGCCGTCGAGCGGAAAGATGCCGATCTGCCGGCCTGGGAGCGGTTGGGCGCGCTGCGCGACCGGCCGTTCCACCCGCTGGCCCGGGCCAAGACGGGCTGGTCCCTGGAGGAATTCCGGCGCTACGGTGCCGAGAGCGGCGACACCTTCGGCCTGGCCTGGGTGGCACTGCGCAATGAATCCCTGGTCGGCAGCCCGGACTTGCGCGGCACAGCCGTTGCCGAGGCGCTGCTGGAAGCGGAAGAGTTGCAGGCGCTGCGCCAAGCGGCTGCCGCCCGCGGCTTTGATGGCGATGATTTTACCCTGGTGCCGGTACATCCCTGGCAGCTACGCCGCCTCGCCGCCGAGTTTGCCAGTGAATTCAGCAATGGCGATTGGGTCCTCATCTCCGAATCCCTCGGTGGTTTCACGCCCACCTCATCCGTGCGCAGCCTGGCGCCCGCCGCAAAAAGCGGCTCTGTGCACGTCAAGCTGCCGCTGGCCATTGCCGCGCTGGGGGCGCAGCGCATACTGCCGCCGCGCTACCTGCACAACGGTGCCGCGGCGCAACAACTTCTGGAATCGGTTATCGGGCGCGAGCCCGCGTTGCAGGGAAAATTTTTCTGCTGCGACGAGCGCCAGTGGCTGGCTTTCGCTCCAGCGGGTGAGACCATGTTTTCCAACCGCACCGGTCACCTGAGCTGCCTGCTGCGCCGCTATCCCCGTATGGAAAGTCCGCAGTGCCGGCTGCTGCCCATGTCGGCATTCACCCTGGCCGAGGGCGACCGGGTGCCGGCGTTTGAAACCCTGCTGCGCGACGGCGGCGAGACGCCGGAGAAATTTTTCCGCTCCCTGTGCGATCACCTGTGCGCCCTGTGTTTTACCTGCTTTTCCTACGGCCTGATGCCCGAGGTGCACGGGCAGAACCTGCTGCTGGTGATTGAAAAAGGGCGAATTTGCGGGCTGGTCCTGCGCGACCACGATACCCTGCGCTTCTTTCCGCCCTGGGTGCACCAGTCGGGTATCGAGGCACCGCGCTACCTAATGGACTGGTCCACGCCCAACTCACTGGTGTGCCTCTCGCCGCAGGAACTGCTGCGCTATTTCCAGACGCTGGGGGTGCAGGTCAACCTGCACGCCATCGCCGATACCCTGTCCAGCGCCTATGGCGTGGACGCGGAGGTCTTCTGGGAAATCATCAAGACATCCTGCCACAGGCAGCTGCAACAGCTGGAGCTGCCCGATTTCGCCAAAGCACTGCTGCGCAGGGAGCTTCTGGATAACCCCAGATGGCCGACGCGGCTTTTGCTGACCCCCTACCTGATGCGGCGCACCCGGGAAACCGGCATGCCCGCCGGCCTCGGGGAAACCCGCAATCCATTGATGGACTCTGTTTAATAGGAAATTGATCAGTGAATATTCCAACAAGCGCCGTCACCGGGCAAAGCGTTGACGGCGAACTCTTTCACGGCGGAGACGTCTCCGATGTTTTTGCTTCGCCGGCCTTCGTACAGGCGCGCCGCCGCGTCTTGCGACAGTTGATCCAGGCCCTGATCTACGAAAAAACCCTGGAAGTCTCCGAGCGCCCGGAGGGCGGCGAAATACTGTTTTCTTTTTCCGGGCGGGATCGCGACGGCGAAGCGCTGACCTATAGCTGCAGGGGCATACGGCGGCCGGGTTTCGGGCGCATCCGACTGAACGCCGAGCCGGTAATACGCACGGATGGTGCCGGTGCGCGGGAGGCCGATTCCATAAGCCGCTTCCTGGATGAGCTGCGCGGGAGTTTCACCGTCCATCCCGAATACCTGGAGCGTTTCAAGCGCGAACTGGAAAGCACCGCGGTCAAGGACGCCATGGCGCTGCAACACAGCGCCCGCGACTCCCGCTGTTTGCGCGAAGGCGATTACGACGACGTGGAAAGCCGCCTGGGCGACGCTCATCCCTACCACCCCTGCTACAAGTCGCGCATGGGTTTCGACGTCCGTGACAATAGGGAGTTCGGCCCGGAGTTTTCCCCGATCGTCAGGCCCATCTGGCTGGCGGTGCGAAAAAAACACTGCGCGGCCGCACCGTGCCAGGATGCGTTGCTGCCCACCGAACTCGGCGGGAGCTGTCTGGAAGAAATGCGCCGGCAGCTTGTCGCGCTGGGCGAGTCCCCCGACGATTACCGGCTGATGCCGGTGCATCCGTGGCAATGGCGCCGGGTGATCGCCGAGGAGTACGGTTGGGACCTGCACCACCGGCATATCGTGGTGCTGGGGGAAAGCGGTGACGTCTACCGGCCGCAGCAGTCCATACGCACACTGGCCAATATTTCCAGCCCGCATAGCTGCTATCTGAAACTGGCCCTGAATATTCTGAACACTTCGACCACGCGCGGGCTGGCCGAACACACGGTGGTCAATGCTCCCGCCATCAGCGAGGGTTTGAAAGCCATCGCGGGCGAAGACGAATACCTGAGCGGTCGGCTGCGCACGGTATTCCTCGGCGAAATTGCCGCACTCAGCTACCGCTCGCCGGTCAGCCCGGCCGCGCCCGGCAGCCTGGCCTGTATCTGGCGCGAGAGCCTGCACTCCCATCTCGATGCGGGCGAGAGCGCGCTGCCTTTCAGTGCCATCACTGCCCTGGACCGCGACGGCGTGCCGCTGATCGATCCCTGGGTCAGGCGCTTCGGCGCGCGGCCATGGCTGGAACAACTGCTGCAAGCGGCGGTGACGCCCCTGGTGCATATGCTCTACGCGCACGGCATTGCCCTCGAATCCCACGGGCAGAATATGATTCTGCTGCACCGCGGGGGCACGCCAGTGCGCGTGGCCTTGAAGGACTTCCACGACGGTGTGCGCTTCCTGCGCGCGGACGCGGACCGGCTGCAGCACTTTTCCCTGCTGCGGGAAACACCCGAGGAACATCTCGGCAACAATCGCAGTTCCTATATCCACGCCGCGGAAGCGGACGATGTCAGGGATTTTCTTTACAGCGCCTTCTTCTCCATGAATCTCTCTGAGCTGGCGCTGTTTTTCAGCGAATACTATGCCCTGGAGGAGAGCGGCTTCTGGACAATGACCGGCGAGTGCATCGCCCGATACCAGGCGGAATTTCCCGAGTTGGAAGAAAGTTTTTCGCGCTTTGATCTCTTCGCCAGGCAGGTGGCGGTGGAGGCGCATACCCGGCGCCGCTTGCAATCGGAAAAAGTGCTGCGGATCAACCGCGTCGATAATCCCCTGTATCTGTTTTATGCCAACCAGCGGGGAGGGCAATCGCAATGACAGAAGCTTCGCAAGAATCCGGTGAACTCGCCTGGCGGTACACGGGGCACTTCCTGCTCAACTGCTACTGCCGGGAAATTGCCTCGCCCAACGATCTGCTGTCCTACGAAAAAGAGAAAGATCTGTGCCTGCTTGTCATTGATTTTCCGTATCTCGGGCAGCGGATTTCGGTGTCGGTGCGCGCCCCGTCGGTGACCGGGAATCATTTCTACCTGGGTCGCCCGTGCATGGCCGGCAATGGGGTGTCGGAGCCGCTCCCCTGGCGCGACCTGCCGCGGCTGGTAGTGGGCGAATTGTGCCGGCGTTTCAGCCTGGACGGCCAGCCGGAACTGCTGGCACAGATTGATAACAGCCGCGAGATACTTTCCCGTATCCTCGATCACCACCTGGTGCGAGGTCATCGGTCAGGGGATGGTGTCGACGACTACCTGGAGTCAGAAGCGGCGCTGATCTTCGGACATAGCTTCCACCCTGCGCCAAAAAGCCGCTACGGCTGGAATGAAAAAGAACTGATGCGCTATTCACCCGAGTTACACGGTTCCTTCCGGCTGCACTATTTCGCGGTAGCTCCCCAGTACCTGCGATTATTGGGCGACAAGCCGGACGAGACGAAACAACTGTTCCGCCGCCTGGCCTCGCCGGGCCGGGAGGAGAACCCCGACGGGTGGCCATTGCTTCCCTGCCACCCCTGGCAGGCGAACTACCTGTTGGGCAGGTCCGCCGTAAGAGAGGCCGTGGCCTCGGGTATTCTGAAATATCTGGGTACCTGTGGCCCGGCGTTCGGCCCGACCGCGTCGGTACGCACCCTGTTCAACAGAAATTGCCCTTATTTTCTGAAGGTCTCCCTCAGCCTGCGCATCACCAACAGCGTGCGCAAAAACGCCTGGTACGAACTGGAAAGCGCCGTGGTGCTGTCGAAGCTGTTGCGGCCCGTGATCGATGGGCTGGCGCATCGGTTCAGTGGTTTTTCCCTGTTGCCCGAACCGGCGGCGGCTACCGTCGACCTGCCGCAACTGGAGAACGAAGAACGCCTGGATCTGCAAAGCCACTTTGGCGTCATCCTGCGGAACAATCCATTCTGTGATTCGGAAGTCCGCGCCCAGCTGGCCGGCACCCTGTTTGCCGAGGACGTGCTCGGGCATTCGAACACCGCACCGCTGGTGCGCGCTTTCCGGCAGCGGCACCCGGGCATGGACGAGGCGACCGCTGCCATTCGCTGGTTCGGGGATTACGTCCGGCAGTTGCTGCCGCCGGTGTTGCACGCCTTCTTTGAACACGGCGTGGCGTTCGAACCCCACCTGCAGAACGTACTGGTAAAACTCGACGGCTGTTCCGTTGCGGGCATTATCCTGCGGGATATGGAGGGCACCAAGCTCGATCGCTCGCGCTGGTCCGACTCTCTTTGGCCAGAAAAGGCGCTGCCATCCATAAGTTCAAGAGCGCGGGAGAGCATGCTGCACGAACGCGATACCGCCTGGCGGCGCGTGGTCTATTGCCTGTTCGTGAATAACCTGTGCCAGGCGGCCCTCCACTGCGGCCGCTTCCTGGAATCCGAAGCTCCGCTGTGGAAACTGGTGCGGCAGGTGCTGGAAGATTACCGGGAGACAGAGGGCGGTGCGTTGCGCCGGGAACTGATCGATCCGCTGCTTGCCGGCGCCGACCTGCCGGGCAAGGCCAATATGATTACCCGTTTCACCCGGGAACCGGACAGCCGCGCTCACTACATCCGCGTCGCCAATCCGCTCGGTCACTCGGCCGGCGCCGTGCGGGCCGCGGAGGTTGAGCCGGAGGTTGTGCAACTATGAGTAGTTTGCAAGCGCAGAGCAGTTTGAAAGCACGGCTGCATAACGGAGAGCGGTTGCACGGACTCTTCTGCTGTACGCCCTCGAGCCTGTTGGTGGAATTTATTGCCCACGCGGGATTCGATTACGTGATTCTCGATACCGAGCACAGCCTGGTGAACCCCGCGGACCTGGACCATATGATCGTCGCCGCGCGTGCCTCGGGTATTTCCGCATTGGTTCGCGTGCCGCTCGAGCGCGCGGACCTGGTTGCGCCACTGCTGGATGCGGGCGCTGAAGGCATCGTCTTTCCGCGGGTTCGCAACGAAGAAGAGGCGGCGCAAGCGGTGGCCATGTGCCACTACCCGCCTTCCGGACAGCGCGGCCTGAGCGTACACCGGCATATCGGCTACCACAGCGACCGGCTGGAGGAGCGAAACCGCAGGGCCGACGAGCGGGTACTGGTGGCGGCCATGATCGAGGATAGCGCGGGGCTGGAAGCCTGCAGGGCCATTGCCGAGGTGCCCGGCGTCGATATCCTGATGGAGGGCGCCGCGGACCTGTCCGCGGCGCTGGGCCTGCCCTGGCAGACGCGCCACCCCGCGGTTATCGAGGGAATAGAGCGTATCGCCGCAGCCGCGGCGGCGGCGGGCATCGCCTTCTGTGCGATTCCGAGAGAGGACGCGGATTACGGGAAATGGCTGGATCAAAAGGTGTCGCTGTTCGTGCTGGGCACGGATCGGGGCGTTATTCGCAAGGGACTGGCGGCGCATCTGGAAAAGTACGCCGGTCCCCGCTGATTTGAAAAGCCGCCTCTATGCCGGCCGTTAGCGCATAGAATTCCCGGACTAGACTGTTCACTCTTCTTGAACAATTGTGGCGAGCGGCGTGAAATTATTGGAGGCCTTGCAGATCTACCTGCGAGTGGCGGAGCAGGGCAGTTTTACCGCTGCGGCGGACAGCTTGGGCCTGTCCCGCGCCAGCGTGTCCGGCGCGGTGCGGCAGTTGGAGAACCTGCTCGGCACCCGGCTTCTGCATCGCACCACCCGCAGCGTGCAGATGACCCAGGACGGGCGGGTTTTCTACGAACGCAGCCGGGACCTGCTGGCGGATATGGACGAGTTGCAGAACCTCTTCCGCGAGGATGCGTCGGCGCTGCACGGGCGCCTGCGCGTGGATATGCCGCTGCCGGTGGCGCGGGACCTGGTGATACCGCGGCTGCCGGAATTCCTGCGCCGGCACCCGGACCTGGAGATAGAACTGAGCAGCACCGACCGCTTTGTGGACGTTGTGCGCGAGGGATTCGACTGCGTGTTGCGGGTCGGCACTCTGGAAGACTCCGGCCTGATCGCGCGGCCGCTGGGCCACTACCGCACGGTGAGCTGCGCCAGCACCGAGTACCTGGCGGAACACGGTACACCGCGAAGCCTGGAGGACCTGTCCCGGCATCGGCTGGTCCACTATGTGCCGTCCCTCGGCGCGCGGCCGCCCGGTTTCGAGTATATCGACCCGGATGAGCCGGACAGGGAGAAATCCCTGCCCATGGAGGGAGCGGTCACCGTCAACAATACCGCGGCCTACCTGGAGGCCTGCCGGGCGGGGCTGGGGATTATCCAAGTGCCGGAGGCCGGCGTGCATCCCTATCTGGAATCGGGGGAACTGGAGGAGGTGCTGCCACAGTACCGGCCCGCGCCCATGCCGGTGTCCCTGGTGTACGCCAACCGCCGGCACCAGCCCAGGCGGGTACAGGTGTTTATGGCGTGGATTGCGGAGATTATGAAGCCGCGGTTGATCTAAGATTTCGGAGTTCAGATCGAGGCGCCGTCCGCTTGGTTGTGCACTGTGCCTGCTGTGGGAGCCTGCCCTGCAGGCGAAAAGGCGGTGCTGAATTGCAACGCCGTTATTCGCCAGCAGAGCCTGCCCTGGACTCGATCCGGGGGCTGGCTCCCAGCGGCGCTGTTCGACAGCTTCCCAGGAGTATACGGTAGTGGCCTACTGAGCGGATCAGGACGATCCGCTCTGGCATTCGACCAGCAGCGCGGTATCGCCGGCCACCAGTGCCTCTTTCTTTTCCTTGGGCCACTTTTTTATCCGCATCTCCAGTTGCAGGGCCTCCGATCTTTCGGCAACTGCGTGCTGGAATGCCAGGGTCAGCGGACCGCGCCCGCGCAGCGCCTTGGCGCCCCTGGGGCTGCCGCTGGCGTGCTCGGCGAAACGGCGCTCCACATCGCGGGTAATCCCCGTGTAGAGGGCTCCGCTGCGGGTGCGTATCAGATAGACAAACCAGTTGTTCAAGGTGGCCTCGCGGAAATTCCGGCCGCCTATTGTAATGACTCGGGCTCAGGAATCGAATGGAGTTCCGGAGCCTGCTTGCAGGCGAACAAGTCAGCGATTTGAACTCCTCAAAACAGCGACTGCTGTTCGCCGCTTGCGGGAGGCGGAGAGAAGCGCCCGCAGTCCAGTGCCAGCCTGCGCCGGTTCAGCCCGAGTTTTTTAATCGCCACGCGAAAGCGCTGCTGCAGCAGCTGGGCGAAGACGCCGGTGCCGGTCTGGCGCTGGGAAAAGTCGCTGCGGTAGTCGCGCCCGCCGCGGCTCTGCTGCACCAGGCTCATCACGTGGGAGGCGCGCTCGGGGTAGTGTTCCTGCAGCCACTGGCGGAACAGTGGAGCCACCTCGTAGGGCAGGCGGAGGAGAATATAGGCCGCGAATTCCGCACCGGCCTTTTGCGCGGCATCGAGAATGGCTTCGAGTTCGCTGTCGTTCAGCGCCGGGATCATGGGTGCGACCAGCACCGCGGTGGGGATGCCGGCGCCGCTCAGGGTCTCCAGTGCGCGCAGGCGTGCGGCGGGACCGGCGGTGCGCGGCTCCAGTTTCCTTTTCAGGTCATTGTCCAGCGTGGTTACGCTGATGGCGGCCTGGGCGAGCCCGTCCTGTGCCATCTCCGCCAGTATCGGCAGGTCGCGCAGGATCAGTTGGCTCTTGGTCACTATGGTCACCGGCTGGTGAAAGCGCTGCATCACCTCGAGCAGCTGGCGGGTAATCCGCTTGTCTCTCTCCAGCGGCTGGTAGGGATCGGTATTGGTACCCAGGGCGATGGGGCTGCACACATAGTTGCGTTTGCGCAGGGCCTTTTCCAGCAGCTCCGGGGCGTTGGGTTTGAAAAAGATTTTGCTCTCGAAGTCCAGCCCCGGGGACAGGTCCATATAGGCGTGGGAAGGGCGGGCGTAGCAATAAGTGCACCCGTGCTCGCAGCCTCGATAGGGATTGATCGACTGGCTGAAGGGCAGGTCCGGCGAGCTGTTGCTGCTGATAATAGTCCGGGCCTTTTCCTCGATGGCCTCGGTCAGCAGCCTCTCCGGCGGCTCCTCCTCCAGCTGCCAGCCGTCGTTCTCCCGCCGGCTTACCCGGGTGGCGAAGCGGCCGGCCAGATTGCTGGCGGCACCCCGGCCCTTGCGGGCTTGTGGTGGGTTGGCTGTGTCCTCTTCGGCCATGACGGCTACACTTCATTAACTGTATATATGTACAGTCTAAATTGAGGGGCCGCTCCTGCGCAAGCGGGGTGAATCGGGCATACACTGAAGATCATGGACATAGCGGAGGGAACCGAATGCCATGGTGACAACCTTAGTCGGTCAAGTGCTCTATCTGCTGATGGCGGTGGCCTTTGGCCTGGTGCTGGCGCGCATCCTGCACATTGACTATGCACTGGGCTGCCTGGCGGCCGGGGTGCTCGCCGGGCTGTTGCCGCCGGTGACCGACTACGACGCAGTCCTGCGGGCGTACAACCTGAACCAGTTGGTGTTCTTCGTCGTTCTGCCGGTGCTGATTTTCGAGGCCGCATGGCAACTGGACCCGCGGGCGCTGAAGCGCTGGCTGGGGCCGGTATTGCTGCTGGCTATTTTGGGCGTTGCCGTCTTCACGGTGATTGCCGCGACGCTGCTCTACTACGGTACCCATCACCCAGCGGGCTTTCCCTGGACAGCGGCGCTGCTGACCGGCGCGGCACTGGCGACCACGGATCCGGTAGCGGTGGTTGCCAAACTGCGCAGCAGTGGTGCGGGGGAGGATCTGCTGATCCTGATGGAAGGGGAGAGCCTGTTTAACGATACCGCCGCGATAGTACTTTTCGGCCTGGTGCTCGGCCTGGCAACCCAGTCAGTGGAGGGCGGCGTCCAGCCGTTCGGCAGTGTGATGCTGCATTTTGCGTGGAGCTTTATCGGCGGGCTGGCACTGGGGGCGCTGTGCGGCCTGGCGACGGTGGCCCTGGTGCTGTTCCTGCGCGCCGTGGGGTCGGCGCTGATGATCCTGGTGCTGGCCGCCTTCGGCAGCTTTTACCTGGCGGAACAGATCGCGGGAGTGTCCGGTATTCTCGCGGTGATGATGTGTGCCATCGTGGCCCGCGCCGGCCTGCAGCTGCGGGACAAAGATCGGCTGGTGGGAGCGGCGTTCACCTGGGAATGGCTGGCGCTGGCGCTCACCGGCCTGGTGTTCGTGATCATGGGATTGACCATTACCTTTGAAATGTTCAGCCAGCACTGGTTCGCCATGTTGATTGCCATTGCCGCCGCCCTCGGCGGGCGTGCGCTGGCAATATTTACGGTTGCGCCCCTGGCGCGGTTTGTGGGGCCGCCAATCTCCAAGCCCTGGCGCCTGCTGCTGGGCTGGGGCAGCCTGCGCGGGGTGATTGCCATCGCGCTGGTGCTGTCCATCCCTATGGAGCTGCCCTACTGGTGGATGGTGCAGTCGATGGTATTCGGGGTGGTGCTGTTTTCCCTGCTGGTGCAGGGGACCAGCAGCGGCTGGCTGATTACCAGGTTATCCGAATAGTCTGTGTCCGGGGATTTCCAGATTGGGCAAATCCCCGGCAAGTGACGCAAGTAGCGGCGGGATTGCCCGATACTATTTGGATGTGCTGATAACCCCGCAGGCGACACGGGGGCCGCCTCCACCCAGGGGTTTCGGATGGTCCGAATAGTTGTCCCCTCCCTGGTGAACCATCAGTGAATGCCCCTTCAGGTCGGAAAGTTTCAGCCGGGGGGCCAGTACCGGGCTGGTGGAACTTCCTTTGGGGTCGACAAATATGGCGGGAAGATCCCCGAGATGCCCGTCGCCCCAGGGGGGGCCGTGACGCTTGGTTTTGGCCGGGTCATAGTGTCCGCCCGCCGCCAGCGCCGCGGTCATCTTGCCGTCCTTTTCCTTGGGCTCACAGCTGGGGAACTCGTGGAGATGGAAGCCGTGCAGCCCCGGCGTCAGCCCGGTGAGGGAGGGGGTAAACACGACGCCGTATTTCGTTTCGCTGGCGACCACCTGGCCGATCGGTTTTCCGACGCCGTCTTTGTTTACGGCGCGCATTTCAATGGTGATATCCGCCTGTACCAGGCCGGATAAAAGCAGAGTGGTAAAACCCAATAGTGTTTTGACTCGAGCATGCATCGTTCAACCCTCATGGTGTTGCTGTTTCGAGTGCCCCGCGGCCTCCGAAAAACCTATGGCGTTTCCGCCATCTCCTTTCCGGCTCTCATTGTCTGCACGGTCACCGGAGTGCGGAATCGCAGACTCGCACAAGTTTAGGCATTAACAGACAGGGTACACATGCTTACCTGTCGTCGAGATGGATGGGGGAGAGAGCGATCTCCATTTCCAATAGCGGATGGAAGTAAAAGTGATAGCTGTTATTTCCTTCGATTTTGGTCGTATAGCCCGCTGCCGAGGTATCCCCGATCCGCTAGCGGTCTGTGCCGGGTCTTGGAACCTGTTTGAAGTCTTAGAAAATGCGGTCTCGGTGTGGGGCTGGGTTTTTAGACTGGCTGTTTCCCGGAGTTTAGGGGAAGCTCCATATGGGTGTGATCCGGTACTCTGCCAAAGCGGGAATGTAGTCCGGTCGTGCGGGTGTGCTTCTCAGAAAAGCCCATGCATTTATAGAGGGACTTTGCCCGCGGATTGGTCTCCGCAACGTCGAGCGCGGCGGTTTCCAGGCCTCTCTCGTGAATTTGCTCCAGCAGTTTTTGCAGAAGTTTTCTGCCGATACCGAGGCCACGGAATTCCGGCGCAACCCCGAGATGGTAAATAACTCCGACTCCGGATTTTGGCGGCTGTATTACCAGCTCGGTGCGCAGTCCGCGGGTAATGGTGCGCATGGCGGCCAGAGGAGGGTAGAAGCTTGCGATGCTGCGGAGGGCGGAGAGTGTGAATGCAAGGTTCTGTGTCGCATCGCGGATGGCGCAAACGCCCACCAGGGTGCCGTCCAGCAGCGCCGCGGTGTGTTGCCGGTAGCCAAATTCGGAGTTGCCGGCTACAAACGCCTGGCGCAGGAACTCCAGCGACTGCTGTTCCGAGCAGTCGCAGAAGACGTAGTCGAATGCCGCGGGTCCGGAGCTGTAAATCAATGGAACTGCCCGATCCACATCCTGGGGATGACAGGGGCGGAAGCTGATTTCAGACATTGCTTTTTACCTGTTTTTTTGTGGAAAGCTTTTATTGTGGAGCCGTATCGTCAGCTGGTTCGGCGAGCGGCCTTATCTTTCCTGCAATCCATTCCGCGCAGGCCTTGGGCCTGGTCTGCAGAAGTAAGTGCGGCCCTTGCGGCCCGCTTGCGGAGCTGGAGCTCCGCGATCCCAGGGGGGGCTACTGCCAGTTGAGGATGACTTTGCCGGACTCGCCGGAGCCCATGGTGTCGAATCCCTTCTGGAAGTCGTCGATAGCGAACTGGTGGGTGATGATCGGGGTAAGGTCCAGGCCGGACTGGATCAGGCTGGCCATCTTGTACCAGGTTTCGAACATCTCGCGGCCGTAGATGCCCTTGATAATCAGGCCCTTGAAAATCACCTGGCTCCAGTCGATGGCCATTTCCCCCGGGGGGATGCCCAGCATGGCAATCTTGCCGCCGTGGTTCATGGCGCTGAGCATATCGCGGAAGGCGGCGCCCACACCGGACATTTCCAGACCCACGTCGAAGCCCTCGGTCATGCCGATTTCCCGCATCACTTCCGGCAGCTTTTCGTTGCTGACATTGACCGTGCGGGTTGCGCCCATTTTCTTCGCCAGGTCCAGACGGTAGTCGTTGATATCGGTGATCACCACATGGCGCGCGCCTACATGACGGGCCACCGCCGCGGCCATAATGCCGATGGGGCCGGCACCCGTAATGAGCACGTCCTCACCCACCAGATCGAAGGAGAGTGCGGTGTGCACTGCGTTGCCGAAGGGATCGAAAATCGAAGCCAGGTCGTCGGAGATATTTTCCGGAATCTTGAATGCGTTCAGTGCCGGAATCACCAGGTATTCGGCAAAGGCGCCCTGGCGGTTCACGCCTACGCCGTAGGTGTTGCGGCACAGATGGCGGCGGCCGGCGCGGCAGTTGCGGCAGTGGCCGCAAGTGATATGGCCCTCGCCGGAAACGCGGTCGCCCACTTCGAAGCCGCGCACTTCCTGGCCCATGCCCACTACCTCGCCCACATATTCGTGGCCCACCACCATGGGGACCGGAATGGTTTTCTGCGACCATTCGTCCCAGTTGTAGATATGCATATCGGTGCCGCAGATGGCGGTCTTGCGGATTTTGATCAACAGGTCGTTGTGGCCCGGGGTCGGGGGTGCGATTTCGGTGAGCCAGATGCCGGGCTCGGAGTTTAATTTCGAGAGTGCTTTCATTGTTCTGTGCCGTGCGGATGGTCTGTGCCAGCGTTTGAGATCGTTCGCGGCCATGGGCCGCTCCTACAATGTGAGTAGCCATTCTGTAGGAGCGGCCCATGGCCGCGATCGGAATTGGATCAAATGATATTCAGCTCTTTGCCCACTTCCACAAAGGCATCGATGCACTGGTCGAGCTGCTCCTTCGTGTGCGCGGCGGACATCTGGGTGCGGATGCGGGCCTGACCCTTGGGTACCACCGGGTAGAAGAAGCCGATTACATAGATGCCGCGCTCGAGCATCTTGTCGGCCATCTGCTGGGCGAGGGCGGCGTCGCCGATCATCACCGGGATGATCGGATGATCTGCGCCGGCCAGGGTAAAGCCGGCCTCGGACATACGCTGGCGGAAGTAGGCGGAATTCTCCCGCAGTTGTTCGCGCAGCTCCCCGCCCTCCATCAGCATGTCGAGCACCCTCAGTGATGCGGCGACAACGGCTGGTGCCAGCGAATTGGAGAAGAGGTAGGGGCGTGAGCGCTGGCGCAGCAGTTCGATAATTTCCCTGTGCCCGGAGGTAAAGCCGCCGGAGGCGCCGCCCAGGGCCTTGCCCAGGGTGCCGGTGATAATGTCCACGCGATCGATCACGTCGCAGTACTCGTGGGTGCCGCGGCCGTGTTCGCCGAGGAAGCCCACGGCGTGTGAGTCGTCCACCATTACCAGCGCGTTGTATTTGTCCGCGAGGTCGCAGACAGCTTTCAGGTTGGCGATCACCCCATCCATCGAAAAGACGCCATCGGTGGCGATCAGCTTGCTCCTGGCACCGGCCTGATCCGCGGCCCGCAACTGGGCTTCCAGGTCCGCCATATCGTTGTTGGCGTAGCGGTAGCGGTTCGCTTTGCACAGGCGCACGCCGTCGATGATGGAGGCGTGGTTGAGGGCGTCGGAGATAATCGCATCCTCCGGGCCGAGCAGGGTTTCGAACAGGCCACCGTTGGCGTCGAAGCAGGAGGAGTAGAGGATGGTGTCCTCGGTGCGCAAAAATTCCGACAGGCGGGATTCCAGCGCCTTGTGGATATCCTGGGTGCCGCAGATAAAGCGCACCGAGGCCATGCCGAAGCCGTACTGGTCGAGGCCCTCTTTGGCCGCCTGGATCAGGTCCGGGTGGTTGGCCAGGCCCAGATAGTTGTTGGCGCAGAAATTCAGCACCTCGGTTTCGTTGCTGACCTGGATCTGCGCGGCCTGCTGGGAGGTGATGATGCGCTCGCGTTTGTAGAGGCCGTCCGCTTCGATCTGTTTCAGTTCGTCGCGCAGGTGCTGGAGGAATTGTTCTGGCTTGGACATGGTGTTGTTGTCAGCTCCTTATTTTGGCGCTTGTGGCGCGTAGGGCGGATACCAATCGGCAGGGCTGCCGATCGGTATCCGCCCTGCAGACCTTTGGCACAAGTCTAGTTGTCATCCCGCCAGCTCGCAGGCCTTGTGGGCCGTTACCGGTTCGGCGCTGGCGCGACAATTGGTGGCGAATTTTAACGCTTCTTCGGCGGTGTCGAACAGTAGCTGCCACAGCAGCTGCCGGTCGGTTCGCCGTACGGCGCGCACGGCGGTTCGGCTGCGCTGGGCGGCAATCTGAATTTCGATGACTTCGCTGTTGGATTGCAGTTCTGCGGACATGGTCCCTCCAATAAAAAGCTTGGAGGGCTGACGTGGGAGCGGCGAACTTTCGTTCGCCTATCCGGTTGGATTGCTCGCTTTGAACCCCATCGCTCCGCTACTCCCGCCGGCGGCACAGGGATGTGCCGCCCGCTTGGCGGGAGCCGATTGCGGACATGCGCCGCAATCGGCTTGTTTTGTCTTTTTCAGGGAAGAAAAAGCAAAACTGGTAGAAGAGCAAACCACCTTGCCCCGGTTGGCAGGTTGGCGTTGGCGTCAGCCACTCTCTTGATGTGGAGGCAAAGATAGCCATGTCCGGGTAGACAGTCAACAGCGCCGCCCCCTGTGAGGGCGGCGCGGAAGTTTATTCCGGCAATTGTACGGATTTCAGTTCGACAAACTCGTCCAGGCCGGCTTCGCCGAATTCCCGGCCGTTGCCGGAGCGCTTGTAGCCGCCGAAAGGGGCGTCGTAATTGAATTCGCCGCCGTTGACGAAGCAGAGCCCGGCTTCGATGCGCCGCGCCACCGGCAGGGCGCTCTCGGCATCCCGGGCCCAGACGCCGCTGGACAGGCCGTACTGGGTGTCGTTGGCGATGGCGATGGCCTCGTCCATATCCCTGTACGGAATCATGCAGGTCACCGGGCCGAAGATCTCCTCCCGGGCGATGGTCATATCGTTGGTGACGTTGGCGAATACCGTGGGCTTGACGTAGAAACCCTTGGAGAAGTCCTCCGGTGTCTCGGCGCCGCCGGCCACCAGGCGCGCGCCCTCGGCCACACCCTTCTCAATGTAGTTGCGCACTATGTCCCGCTGGCGCGCGGACGACAATGGGCCCATCAGCGCGTCCGGGCCGGTGCCCAAAACCACTTCCTCTGCCACCTGTTTGGCGATGGCCACCGCCTCGTCGTAGCGCTCCGCGGGCACCAGCATGCGGGTCAGCGCGGTGCAGGTCTGGCCGGAATTGATAAAAACATCCTCGCAGCCCCAGCGCACCGCCGCCTCCAGGTCTGCGTCCGGAGTGATGATCAGCGGCGACTTGCCGCCCAACTCCTGGGTCACCCGTTTTACGGTGGGGGCGGCGGCCCTGGCCACCTCCACGCCGGCGCGGGTGGAGCCGGTAAAGGACACCATGTCGATATCCGGATGCGCGGCGAGTGCCGCGCCCACCACTGGCCCGGCGCCGGGCACCAGGTTGAATACGCCGGCGGGCAGGCCGGCATCGTGGATGATTTCCGCCATTACATAATCCTGCAGCGGTGTGTTCTCCGAGGGTTTGGTGATCATGGTGCAGCCCGCCGCCAGCGCCGGCGCCACTTTGCCCGCGAACTGGTGCAGCGGGTAGTTCCAGGGGGTGATAAAGCCGCATACGCCCACCGGTTCGCGCAGTACCAGGGAGTGGCCGGCTTTCTCGGTTTTTTCCATCAGCGAGGTGCGTTCGGCGTAGTAGCGCATCGCGTAGATGGGGCCGTCCACGTGCAGCCACTTGGTGATATGCGCCGGGCAGCCTAGGGCTTTGGACACCGCCTGGATCAGGTCTTCCCTGCGTTTCTCCATGCCATCGGCAATGGCGTTGAGATAGTCCCTGCGCTCGGCGGCGGAAGTGTTGCGCCAGGATTTGAACGCTCTGCGGGCTGCGGCCACTGCCGTATCCACGTCCTCGGCGGTGCCCTGGACCACCTGGCAGATTTCCTCTTCCGTGGCGGGGTCGATCACCGGGTGGCCGCTGCCGCCTTTGGAGGTCTGCCACTGGCCGTCGATATAGAGTTTGTCGGTGTGCAGTTTTGCAAGGGTCGTCATGGTTGTTCGGCCTTATCTGGTAGGGTGCGCCGTGCGCACCGGGGAGCCGTTGCGGTGCGCGCGGCGCACCCTACAACGCTGTGATTTCAATCAGAGTGGGTTTGTTGTCCGCGAGCGCGGCGGCCACCGCCGGCCCCAGTTGTTCCGGTCTGTCGATCCGGCAGCCCTCCGCGCCGAAGGCTTTGGCCAGGGCGACAAAATCGGGGGTGTGCAGCTCTACGCCCTCCCGGGCCACCTCGGCTTCATCCATAAAATCGCGGATCTCGCCGTAGCCGGTGTTGTTCCACACCAGTATCGGCAGTGGCAGTTGCTGCTCCACCGCGGTGGCCAGTTCGCCCAGGGTAAACATCAGGCCGCCGTCGCCGATCAGCGCCACCACGTCGCGCGGGCTGGCGAGCCTGGCGCCGATGGCGGCAGGCAGGGCGAAGCCCAGGGTGCCGTAGCCGGTGGTGCAGGTGATATGGCTGCGGGCGCTGTACAGGGGCAGGGCGCAGTTGGTGTTGTAGGCCAATTGGGTGGAGTCGGTAACCAGTATGCCGTCTTCCGGCAGCGCCTCGCGCAGGGCCTGGACCCAGGGGTAGCGGGCCTCGGAACCGGGCCACCACTCCTCGCGGCAGGCGCTGATCAGCTGTCGAACCTCGTCTTCGGCGATTTTGCGTTTACCGGCGTCGCCTTCGGACAGTGCGGCGTTGAGCTGTTTCAGGGTTTCCCCCGCGTCGGCGAGAATCGCCAGGTCCGGGTTGGCGTTGCACACCAGCTGCGCCGGGTCGATATCCACGCGGATCAGCCTGCCCTGGAAAGCGTAGTTGTCGCGCACCAGGTTGCGGTCGGTCTCCGCCAGTTCGGTGCCCACCGCCAGTACCACGTCGGCATCCTCTATACGTTTGCGCACGCAGTCGAAACTCAGGTTGGCACCGCCGCACAGCGGGTGGCGCTCGTCGACCACGCCCTTGGCGGCCAGGGACAGGAAGACCGGTGCGGCGAGCTTCTCCGCGATCTGCGTGGCATCCGCGCCGCAAGCCTGGGCGCCGCCGCCCAGCAGGATTGCCGGGCGCTCGGCGCCTCGCAGCCACCCGGCGGCGGTGGAGATCGCCCCCTCAGCGGCGGCGGGCGGTTGAGCCTGCGGGCAGGCCCGGTAATCTTCCAACTCGCCGGGCATGGGGGCCGAAAACAGATCGATGGGGATCTCGATATGCGCGGGGCCCGGGCGGCTGCACGCCAGCAGTTGGAAGGCCCTGGCCAGCACTTCCGGCAGCTGTTCCGTCGCGGTGAGCGAGTGCTGCCAGATACAGTAGCCGCGGCTCACGTCGCTCTGGCGCGGCAGTTCGTGCAGGCGGCCGCGGCCCATTCCCAGGTCCTCGCGGCGATTCACCGCGGAGATCACCAGCATGGGCACCGAGTCGGAGAAAGCCTGGGCCATGGCGGTGGCGGCGTTGGTGAGGCCGGGGCCGGTGATCAGAAAGCAGACCCCGGGCCTGCCGCTGGCGCGGGCGTAGCCGTCGGCCATAAACGCGGCACCCTGCTCGTGGCGCGGGGTGATATGTTGCAGTCCGCTGCCCGGCAGGCCGCGGTACAGCTCGATGGTATGCACGCCGGGAATGCCGAAGACTTTTTCCACCTGGTATTCGCGCAGCAGGCGCATCAGCACCTGGGCACAGCTGGGCGCAGAGGACATGGCGGTTTTTTTTCCTTCATCTTGTCCAAAAGTGCTCAGGAGCCTAGCGGGCGCGCGCAGGGCGCGCAAGCGGCCGCAGAGTCTGCTTATTGTGGGACAAAATCGCCGGATAATTGACAATTGCTCCGGGCTGCAACGAGAAAAATTGCGCATTGGGGACGGATTGGGAAAAATCCGCGGACTCAGTACACTTAGCCGCTCAGCAACGAAGGAAGTACAGCGATGGAAATTGATCAGTGGCGCAGGGACTACCTGCGCGGCGGTTTGCGCCGCGAGGATCTGAATGCGGACCCGATGGAGCATTTCACCCAGTGGTTGCGCGAGGCGGTGGAGTCAGAGCTGCCGGACCCCAGTTCCATGTGCCTGGCCACCGCCGATGCCGGCGGCCAGCCCTCCCAGCGCATCGTGCTGCTCAAGGGTTATGACGAGCGCGGCTTTGTGTTCTACACCAATCTAGAAAGCCGCAAGGCGCGGGACATCGCCGCCAACCCGAAGGTCTCCCTCCTTTTCCCCTGGCAGTCGCTGGAGCGGCAGGTGATCGTCTGTGGCCATGCCGAGCAGTTGAGCCGCGAGGACGCCCTCATCTACTTTCGCACCCGTCCGCGGGACAGCCAACTGGCCGCCTGGGCATCGCGCCAGAGTGAGGCACTGCCGTCGCGGGATCAGCTCGAGAAGCAGTTCGAGGCGATCAAATCCCAATACGGCGAAGGCGAGGTGCCGCTGCCGGATTTCTGGGGTGGCTACCGGGTGGTGCCGGAAACGGTCGAGTTCTGGCAGGGCGGCAGCCGCCGGCTGCACGACCGCTTTGTCTACCGGCGGGAAGAGAGCGGGCCCTGGACGATAGAGCGGCTTTCTCCCTGACAGCAGGGTATTCCCATAAATAGCCCGAACTAAATAATTCCAAACATTTAACGTAACTACTCGCCTTCGGGACTCGGAAAAAGAATACCGGAGCTTGATGCGAAGGCCCTGATACCGGGAGCCGTTCGAGAGACGATTGCCGATGAGGCTGTTGAACGAACGGCTCCCGGCAGCAGGACCGCCCAGGCCTCGGCTTAGTGTTACAGGGGTGAGTAGTTACCATTTAACAAGGAAAACTATGGCTGTTATCGGTATCGACCTGGGCACCACCAACAGTGCCTGTGGCGTTCTGGGGGAAGAGGGGGTCACGCTGATTCCCAATCGCCTTGGGGATGTACTCACGCCGTCGGTGGTGGGGCTGGATTCCGCCGGCAAGCTGGTGGTGGGCAAGACCGCCAAGGAGCGGTTGATCAATCACAGTGATCGCACGGTGGCCGCTTTCAAGCGGCTGATGGGTACCGATCACAAGGTGGCGCTGGGCAGGCAGATGTTCAGTGCCACCGAGCTGTCCGCACTGGTATTGCGCTCCCTCAAGGAGGATGCGGAGGCCCATCTGGGCGAAACCGTTACCGAGGCGGTCATCAGCGTGCCCGCCTATTTCAACGACAACCAGCGCCACGCCACCAAGCTCGCCGGCGAGCTGGCCGGGCTGAAAGTGGAGCGGTTGATCAACGAGCCCACCGCCGCGGCCATCGCCTACGGCCTGCACGACAAGCGCGAGGGCAATTTCCTGATCCTGGATATGGGCGGTGGCACTTTCGATGTCTCCATCCTGGAATTCTTTGACGGCATCATGGAGGTCCACGCCAGCGCCGGGGACAATTTCCTCGGCGGCGAGGATTTCGTCGAGGCGATGATCGACAGCGTACTGAAAGAGCAGGGAATGGGCAGGGACCAGCTGTCACCGCGCCAACTGCAAAACCTGACCATGCAGATGGAGACCGCCAAGCGCCGCATCAGCCAGCAGCCGGAGCAGCGACTGGAACTGGAGATCGGCAAGCAGAAGATCGAATGGGCGGCCACCGCCGAATGGTTTGAAAAACTCGCCACACCGCTGTTGCTGCGCAGCAAGCGGCCCATCGAGCGCGCCATGCGCGATGCCGACCTGCCGCCACAGAAGATCGACGAAGTGGTGCTGGTGGGCGGTTCCACGCGTATGTCCCTGTTCCGCTCGATGGTGGGAAGGATGTTCGGCCGTCTGCCCTCCTGCCACCTGGACCCGGATACGGTGGTGGCCATGGGCGCGGCCATCCAGGCCGGGCTCAAGTCCAGGAGCGCGGCGCTGGAGGATATCGTGCTCACCGATGTCTGCCCCTACACCCTGGGTACCGGGGTGATCAACGAGGACAGCCCTGAACAGGGCGAGTATTTTATGCCGATTATCGAGCGCAACACCGTGGTGCCCGTCAGTGTGGTGCGCCGGGTGTGGACCGCGCACGACAACCAGACCGAAGTCCGCGTCGATGTCTACCAGGGAGAAAACCGCCTGGTAAAGAAAAATGTGTACCTCGGGGAGATGAGCGTTCCCGTACCCAAGGCGCCCAAGGGCGAGGAGGCCGTGGATATCCGCTACAGCTACGATATGAACGGGCTGCTGGAAGTGGATGTCACCGTGGTCTCCTCCGGCAAGTCCCACAACAAGCTGATCGAGTTTTCCCCCGGTGCGCTGAATGAAGAGGAAAAGGCCAGCGCACTGCAGAAATTGTCCAAACTGAAATTCCACCCGCGGGAGGACGAGGAGAACCGCGCGCTGATCGCCCGCGGCGAGCGCCTCTACGAATCCAGCCTGGGCGAGCGGCGGGAATATATCGCCCGGCTGCTGGGCAACTTCGACCGGGTGCTGGAAAGGCAGAACCCCGCGGAGATCAAAAAGGCCCGCGCCCGCCTGCAGGAAGTCTTCGACGAACTGGATGGCGAGGACTGGATCTGATGGACCCCTGGGCGCTGCTGGGCATCGAGCCCAGCGACGATGCGCGCGCGATCAAGCGCGCGTATGCGAAAAAACTGAAGCAGACCAGGCCCGACGAAAAGCCGCAGGAATTCCAGCAACTGCACAGCGCCTATAAACGGGCGCTGACTATTGCCGAGAGCCCTCAGCCCCTAGTGGAGAGCCCTCAGCCGGTGGTAGAGAGCCCTCAGCCGGTGGTAGAGAGCCCTCAGCCGGTGGTAGAGAGCCCTCAGCCCGTAATCGAGAGCGCTCAATCCGGGGAAGACAATCCTCAGCCGGCAATGGAAACACAACAGCCGTCGCCGCAGGAGGAGACTGCCGTCGCGGAGCGGGAAGCACCGCCTGAACTTTCCCCCGAACAGGGCAGCGCGGCCGTGGAAACCGAGCGGCAGAAGCGCATCGACGAATACCGCCAGGTGCTGGAGCAGGTGGACCGGGCCCTGGAGAACGACCGCCTGATCGGCATGGAGGAAACCTGGCGCTTTCTCGCCGAGTGTTCCTATCTCCTGGAGGAGGAGTTCAACTGGAACCTGGGGCTGGGAGTCTTCGAGCGTTTTGCGCGCTTCAACAGCGAGGCGCCGGTAAAGGGTCGCAAGCAGAAATACCGCCCCCAGGTTACCGCCAATATCCTGGCCTATGGCGATATGCTGTTCGGCTGGTCGGAAAACCGCGGCTACCTGTACCGGGAGTTCGGTGAAACCCTGTGCAATGCGGTATTCGACGCGATGCAGGGCGACCCACAGGCAGCGAACCCGCTTCAGGGCGTGCGCGGCGGCAGAAAACTGGTGGAGCAGAAGCCGCGGCCCGTGGAAGAGAGCCTCGACTATTACTACTTCGGCAATCTGCTCGGCCGCGCTTTCGCGCTGCTGCTGGATGTGTTCCTGGTGTATGTGGTTGTGGGACTCGCCACTTCGGTGGTCATGATCAGGGCCATGGGGAAATCCGAGGGGGACGCCGGCTTCACGGCCCTGTTTGTGTCCATCCTCGGCTACCTGGTACTGGCCTGGATCGCCGAGAGTTCCCGCTGGCAGGCCACGCCGGCCAAATATCTCCTGGGATACCGGGTCACCGATCGCCATTTCAAGCGTGTCGGCTACCTGCACGGACTGTGGCGGATTTTCAGTTTTATGTTCACCCTGCCGCTGTTCAAGATCGGCTGGTTTATCAATTGTTTTCTTGGTGGCAACCTCCTTCACGACCGGTTGAGCAGGACCTATGTGATCGATTATCGCAAAAGCCGGGAAGAATACCTGAAAGGCAATGGAGGGCAGTAGGGTGGACTACTATTTGTAAAATTGATGGAGAGTTGAGTTCTTATACGAGATGTGAAATAGAGCGGAGAGATAAAAACATTCTAACGCGTATAACCTGTATAAATTCACGCTAAATATTCTTTAGCAACGGAAAATGATCCTGTAATCTTCAAGCGATCGTTCGTACCAAAGTGTGCGAACCAACCCGGAATAATGCGGTTGTTGGTCGGGATTCCAACTATAAAAATAAATGGAATCATGCTGTACCGGCCGTGATGTTTTCGGCTGCGATATAACAATAAAACAGAGCAATGGAGAGAAAACCATGGAACGTCCGTTCAATAGTAAAAGCAATCTGACACTGATATCCGCCTGTTCACTGACGGCGCTTTCGCTTTCCTGTGGCGCGGGTTCGGCACAGGCGGCGGAGGGCTCGGTAAGCACCATTATGGAAGAGGTGGAAGTCACCGCGCGCAAGCGGGCCCGGGCAGAGAAGTTGCAGGAGGTGCCGGTGGCGGCCACTGCCTATTCTTCTCAACAGCTGGAGGCTTTGCAGACCAAAGATCTGCAAAGCCTCGCCTTCAAAATGCCCAATGTGCAGCTGGACGATGTGGGTACGGTAAAGAATACCGCCAACTTCACCGTGCGCGGCCTGGGCGTCAACAGTTCAATCCCGTCGATTGATCCGACCGTCGGAGTATTTGTCGATGGCATGTACCTGGGGGTCAACGCCGGTGTCGTGACCGATCTGTTCGACCTCGAGGGCATCGAAGTGCTGCGCGGGCCCCAGGGATTGCTGTTCGGCCGCAATGTGACCGGCGGTGCGGTGGTGATCAAGACCGCGAGGCCCAGCGAGGAGTTTGCCAGCCGCTTCAAGGTCTCCACAACCGACAACCTGGACACCATAGCGGCGGGCACTGTCAACGGCGCTATCTCCGGTACCGTAAACGGACGCCTGACCGTCTACTACAACAACGACCAGGGCTGGTTCGAAAACCTGGCCACCGGCAACGATAGCGCCGGTGCATCCGACACCTGGTTTGTCCGCCCGAGTTTCAGTGTGCAGCTGAGCGAAACCGCGGATCTGTTGGTGCGTATGGAGCACGGCCGTATGGATTCCGACGGTGTCGTGGCCCAGAACCGCGGCAGCGAGCCTTTCATCATCAGCACTCCTGATGGCCCAGTGGTCTACCCCAGCGCAACGCAGATCGCGGGTGCCTTCGGTATCACCGAATGGGACAACAGCGAAGATTCCTTTGAGGTGGCCCAGGATGAAGAGGGCTATCAGGAAGACGAGTGGAGCCAGGTGATCGCGGAGTTCAATCAGGACGTGGCCTTCGGTGGCGGTACCGTCACCAATATCCTCGCCTGGCGCGAGTACGAGGCCCATGGTCTCGGCGATATCGATTCCCTGCCAGTGTTTGGCTTCCACGCCAACACTGCGATCGACCAGAGCCAACTGAGCAACGAACTGCGCTACTCCGGCCGCTTCGGCGCCACTGCGCTGACCACCGGTGTCTACTGGTTCAGCCAGGATATCGCCTATCTGGAGAACCGGTTGCTGGCGGGCGGGAGCATTGATATTACCGGTGGCGGTGAGCAGGACCATCAGGCGCTGGGTGTCTTTGCCCAGGCTGATATCGACCTGAACGATGCCTGGGTGCTGACCCTGGGCGGCCGCTATTCCACCGAGGACAAGGATGCGAAGATAGCCACCATTCCGCTCGATCTCTGCAGCCTCGATGGCTGCGCCGCCTACGATTTTGAGGACAGCGAGTCCTGGAGCGCTTTTACGCCCAAAGTGGGTCTGCAGTGGAACCTGAGCGACAACGCCCAGCTGTACAGTTTCTGGACCAAGGGCTTTCGTAGCGGCGGTTATAATTTCCGCAACGCCGGTATCAATCCGGCGACGGGCATGCCGTATCCGCCCCAGGTAACCGACCAGGAAGAGCAGACCAGCTTCGAGGTCGGTGCCAAAGCCGAATGGTTTGACGGCCGCCTGAGAACCAATATGGCGCTGTTCCACAACACCATCGACGAGATGCAGCGCGAGGAAAACCTGCCGGATGCGTTAACCGGTGTAGCGCAGATTATCCGCAACACCGCCGATGCGACTATCCGCGGCGCCGAGTTGGAGGCCCTGGCGGCGGTCAGCGACAGCCTGCTGTTATCTTTTAGTGTCGGTTATGTGGACGGCGACTACGACAGTGTCAACGGCGATATCAGCGGCGATGGCGTGGTCGACGAGGTAGACCTTGGCCTGGATATTCCGCGCCTCGCGCCCTGGACCTACGGCGTGGGCCTGGTGCACGACCTGGCACTGGGTTCCGCCGGAACCCTGACTTCGCGTATCAACTTCAATCACCGCGACGCCTCGCCCTATACCGACAACAACCGGGGAATGCTGAGCGAAGTGGATATGCTGGATTTCAGCGTCGGCTACAGTCCCAGCGGAGGCAGTTACCATCTGGCTTTGTTCGGCAAAAACATGCTGGACGAAGTCAGCGAGGGCAACAATACCCAGTTGCCGGTTACTTTGGGCGGTACGGGCGCCACCTTCACGCCGCTGAACAAGGGGCGGGTAGTGGGGGTGGAGTTGACCTACGATCTCTGATCCCGCATAAAATTATCCGGCAGCTTGATCGCGGCCATGGGCCGCTCCTACATAAAAGGGATAGACCTTGTAGGAGCGGCCCATGGCCGCAGATCATTATCTGCTACGGAGAAATGACAGCGGAGAAAATCCATGCGCTATATGGACCTGCCCGAACACGGCGGCCCCGAAGTGATGCAACTGGCGGAGGGGGAGAAGCCGCAGCCCGCGGCGGGAGAAGTGCTGATCAAGGTCGCCGCCGCCGGTGTCAACCGCCCGGATGTCGTGCAGCGCATGGGCCTGTACCCGCCCCCTCCCGGAGCCTCAGCGGTGCTGGGGCTCGAAGTTGCCGGGGAAATTGTCGAACTCGGGGAGAATGTGCAGCGCTGGAAGCCCGGTGACACAGTGTGCGCGCTGGCCAACGGCGGCGGTTACGCGGAGTTTGTCGCTGTGCCCGCCACCCAGTGCCTGCCAGTGCCCGAGGGGCTTTCCATGGTGGAGGCAGCGGCACTGCCTGAAACCTTCTTTACCGTGTGGAGCAATGTGTTCGACCGCGCGGAATTGAAAGCGGGGGAAATACTGCTGGTGCACGGCGGCTCTTCCGGCATCGGCACCACGGCGATTCAGCTGGGTAAAAACTTTGGTGCGCGGGTATTCGCCACCGCCGGCAGTGCGGAGAAATGCGCCGCCTGCGAAAAACTTGGGGCGGAAAAGGCGATCAATTACAAGACGGAAGACTTCGTCGAAGTAGTGCGCGAGGCCACCGGCGGCCACGGCGCCGATGTGATTCTGGATATGGTGGGCGGAGACTATGTCGACCGCAATATCCAGCTCGCTGCCCGCGACGGCCGTATCGTGAACATCGCCTTCCTGCAGGGGGCCAGGGTGCAGGTGAATATGCTGCCGGTGATGCTCAAGCGCCTGACCCTCACGGGCTCTACTCTGAGACCGCGGACAGCGGAGGAGAAGGCGGCCATAGCCAGTGCCCTGGAAAAGAAAGTCTGGCCCTTGATCGAGGAGGGCAGAATCCGTCCCCAGATTGCCGCCACTTTTCCGCTGGGGCAGGTGAGCGATGCCCATCGGCTGATGGAGTCCAGCGGGCATATTGGCAAGATTGTGCTGACTCCCGGCGGATAATATCGGACACCAGCCACCGCGCCGCCACTTCGCTGGGAGCCACGTCCGTATAGGCCTTGTACAGGTTGCTGATATTGCGCACATACTGCACCGGTTCGGCCCCGCGCACATAGCCGTAGCGGGCGTTGTTGAAATAGCGAGGTTCCGACAATTTGAGCATGGCCTGCTCGACGTTGCCGAACCATACGTTGGGGTCCAGTCCCAATTCTTCGGCGAGCCGCTGGGCGTCCAGCAGGTGCCCGTAACCCGCGTTGTAAGAGGCGAGGGTAAACCACAGCAGGTTGTCCAGTGAGAGACTGGGGTCGAAGCGGTCGCGCACCCAGTTCAGGTATTTGACCCCCGCCTTGATGCCCCGTTCGGGATCGAACAGCGGCGGGGGGTAGCCCATTTCCTCGGCCGTGCGCGGCATTACCTGCATCAGCCCCTGGGCGCCCACCGGGGAAACCGCCTTGGGGTTGAAGTTGCTCTCCTGCCACATCTGCGCCACCACCATGCGCCAGTCGAAGCTGTGTTCCGCGGCGGAGGTCTTGACCAGGGCATCGTAGGGGGAAAGGTCCTGACCCGGTACGATACGCGCCTGTATTCTCTGCGCGAAGCGGTTGTTGGGCTTGAAATAGGCTTTGTATTTTTGTTTGTACTCATCGCTTTTGCGGAATTTTTTTATAAAGTCGTTGACTTTTTCCAGCAGCTCGGTGTTTTTCGCCAGCATCATCCAGGCCTGGGGCAGGGGGTCGGTAATCACTGCGCCGGGCTGTAGTTCCGAAAGCAGAACCGCCTCCACGGCGATGCCGCTGGAGTCCGCCAGGGTTGCGTCCACCTCGCCGCTCGCCACCATATCGATCAGCTGCTGGTAGGAGACTTCCGGGTCCGCGATTTCCACTTTGACATCGATACCGCTGTCTCTCAGCACTTCCCCGTACTCGATGAAAGAGGAATGCGTGCGCAGGGTCAGGGTGCGTCCATTGAGATCCATAAGGGTGGCAATCGGGGGGTCCTTTTTATTGCTGACGACCTGCAGCGGCATTTCCAGGTAGGGGGTGCTGAATACCATGCCCCGGTCGATCCGCTCCTGGGTAATATTCAGGGCGGCACCGGCGATATCGCCGCGCCCCTCCTCGAGCCACTCAACGATGTCGTATTGGTAGGGCACCACCACTACCTGGAGTTCCAGGTCGTGCTGGTCCGCGAAGGCCTTGGCCATATCGTAGTCGAACCCCATCAGCACACCTTTCCACAGGAAGTAGCTGAACGGGCTGTTGCGGGTGAGCAGGCGCACAACGCCGGATTCCTTGATGGCTTTCCAGTCGGAGACGCGCCTGTATTCTCTCCTGACCAGGTTCATAGTGAGAAAGTTGTTCAGGGCCAGGTGCATAAAAGGAGAGTTTTTCCGCGCGCCCCAGGCGATACGGTCCAGTTCGGAGACATTGGCGATCACCTGAACATCGTCGCGGTAGTCGCGCATGCGATCGATCACATTACTGTCGAATATGGCCAGAGTATTCCGGTGCTCCTGGGTGTAATCCATCAGCGCATCCACGTTGTCATTCAGTGGCAGGGCTTCGACAGTAAGGTTGGCCTGGGGAAACTTCGCGATCAATTCCCGCGCCGTTTTCACGTGCACGCTGTCCTCGAGCACCACGATCCTGGTATTGCGCAGCTGTGACAGGTCGTCGATATCCGGCTTCTCTCCGGCGGTTACCAACTGCTGGTAGACATGCATTACCGGCACCGAGAACTGAATGCGCTCGCGCCTTTCCTCAGTCTCGGTAAAGTTGTCCGCGAGGACGTCGGCATAGCCCTGCTCCACCATTTCGATGGCCAGCTCCGGCGTGTCCGCCTGTACCCATTTGGCCTCCAGCCCCAGGTGCTTGGCGAACTTATTGGCCAGGTCGAAATGTTGTTGGGAGACAACCGCGGTTCGCGGAAGGTAATCCTCCCGGGGGCCGGTCAGGCTGACGAAGCGGATAACCCCGCGCTCCCGGATCTTGTCCAGGTCGCCGGTTTCACGGTAATTGGAAAAGGCGAAGCGCTCGCGGGGAGTGGGTTCCCGGGGCATCTCCTCTTCCGGGCCCAGGTCGAGTTTCAGCTTCGCCTCGCCGCAGCCGCCGAGCGCGGCGAATACGGCAGTAAACAACAGGCAGGCGAGGATACGGCGACCAAGCATTTATGGCTCCGACAACAGGGGACAGTCGAATTCTAACGTCGCTGCGGGGTGGTTGGTCGCTTACGCCTGTCCCTGTTCCATTACCTCTGCACTGAACTCGCCCCGCGCCAGGCGCGCGCGCACCCTGTCGCCGGGCCGCAGCGCCGCGGTGTCCTTGATCACCCGGCCGCTGTCGTCGCGCACTATGGCGTAACCGCGCTCCAGTATCGCCAGCGGGCTGACACTGTGCAGCAACTGGCCGGTGTGAACCAGGCGGTCGCGGTCCTGGTCCAGTCGCAGCTGTATCGCCCGCTGCAGCTTTTCCCGGTGCGAATGCAGCTGCTCTCTGCGGTCCCGCAGCAGGCGCTCCGGGTGGCAGCTGGCGAAGTCGCGCAGCCCCCTGTCCAGACGGTGGCGCAGGGTGTCCAGGACCCGGCGGGCGGCGACCCCCAAGCGCATCTCCAGATGGTCGAGACGCTGGGCGCGATTCTGCAGTTGTTCGCGCGGGTGGCGGAGGCGGTTGCCGGTGAGTTGCACCTGCTGGCGCAGATGGCGCAGCTGGTGGCGCAGGGCGCGCAGCAGGTGATGGCTGGCCCGCTGAACCCGCTGCGCCAGTTCGGCGGCGTTGGCGCTGGCGATTTCCGCCGCCGCCGATGGGGTAGGGGCGCGCAGGTCCGCGACCAGGTCGGTGATGGTGGTATCCGTTTCGTGGCCCACGGCGGAAATGGTGGGAATGGGGCAGTCGGCCAGGGCGCGGGCCACGATCTCCTCGTTGAAGGGCCACAGGTCCTCCAGGGAGCCACCGCCGCGGCCGACGATCAGCAGGTCGTGCCGGCCCGACTGCCCCGCCAGGCGGATGGCCCGGGCAATCTGTTCCGCCGCCCCGCGGCCCTGAACCTGTACCGGCCAGAGTTCGATTTCGGCGGCGGGGTGGCGCCGGCCGAGCACGTGAATCATGTCGCGGATGGCGGCCCCGGTGGGGGAGGTGATGATGCCGATATTGGCCGGGAGCGCCGGCAGCAGTTTCTTGCGCTCCAGATCAAACAGCCCCTCCGCCCGCAGCTTCGCTTTCAACTGCTCCAGCTGGCGCATCAGCGCGCCGAAGCCGGCTTCCTCCATATGCTCAACGATCAGCTGGAATTCTCCGCGGCCCTCGTAGAGGCTGGCCCGGGCCCGCAGCAGTACCTCGCGGCCGTTTTCGGGGCGGAAGCGCACCGTGCGGTTGCGGCCGCGAAACATGGCGCAGCGGACCTGGGCGCGGCTGTCCTTGAGGGTGAAATACCAGTGGCCGGAAGTGGGAGCGGCAAAATTGGAGATCTCGCCACTCACCCACAGCAGGGGCACGCTGCCCTCCAGCAGTTGCCTGACCTCCCGGTTCAGGTCGCCGACCGACAGGACGCTGCGGTTGCCGTGGGTTTTAGGCGGCTCAGTTGGCATTTTGGACTCCCGAAGGGAAATTTGGCGGGCCAATATTGCAGCAATGTATAAACAGGTAAAGTGGTTTGCCTGAAAAGCACGATTGGGCTTTCTCCGGCATGGGGATTGCGGCTATAATCGCGCCGATACCCAATCCCGCTCCCTGAGGTTTGAGTGTCATATGTCTGAATCCGGTCTGCGCATCGCGCGCGAAGCTCTCACTTTCGACGACGTCCTGCTTGTGCCTGGTTACTCCGAAGTGACCGCCAAGGATGTGTCTCTGAAGACCCGTCTGTCCCGCAATATCGCCCTGAATATCCCCATTGTGTCCGCCGCCATGGATACCGTGACTGAGTCGCGCCTGGCGATAGCGCTGGCCCAGGAAGGGGGTATCGGCATCGTCCACAAAAGCATGTCCATCGAGGACCAGGCGCTGGCGGTGCGCGCGGTCAAGAAGTTCGAGGCCGGGGTCGTGAAGGACCCCATCACCATCGAGTCCGACGCCACAGTGCGCGAACTGATCGCTCTGACTACCCACCACAATATCTCCGGCGTGCCGGTGATGGAAAAGGGCAACCTGGTGGGGATCGTCACCAGCCGTGATGTGCGCTTCCAGACCGACCTGGACGCCAGTGTGGCCAGCATCATGACGTCGAAGGAACGCCTGGTGACCGCCCCCGAGGGCGCGGCTCCGGAAAGGGTGCAGGAGTTGTTGCACCGCCACCGCATAGAGAAGGTGCTGGTGGTCAACGACCATTTCGAGCTGCGCGGCCTGATTACCGTGAAGGATTTCAATAAGGCGGAGCAGTACCCCAATTCCTGCAAAGACAGCGACGGCCGCCTGCGCGTGGGCGCCTCCGTGGGCACCAGCCCGGACACCGACGACCGGGTCGCGGCCCTGGTGGAAGCGGGCGTGGACGTGCTGGTGGTGGACACCGCCCACGGCCACTCGCGCAACGTGATCGAGCGGGTAAGACGCATCAAGCAGATGCACCCGCAGGTGGATGTGATCGGCGGCAATATCGCCACCGGGGAGGCGGCATTGGAGCTGCTGGAGGCCGGCGCGGACGCGGTCAAGGTGGGTATCGGTCCCGGTTCCATCTGTACCACCCGCATCGTCACCGGTATCGGCGTGCCGCAGGTTACCGCCATCGCCGAGGTTGCCCAGGCACTGGAAGGCACCGGTGTGCCGCTGATCGCCGATGGCGGTATCCGCTTCTCCGGCGATATCTCCAAGGCCATCGTCGCCGGCGCCCACTCGGTGATGATGGGCTCCATGTTCGCCGGCACCGAGGAGGCGCCCGGCGAGGTGGAGCTGTACCAGGGGCGGACCTACAAATCCTACCGCGGCATGGGCTCCCTGGGCGCCATGTCCCGCAACCAGGGCTCCTCCGATCGCTACTTCCAGGACGCCAGCAAGGGCGCGGAAAAACTGGTGCCGGAAGGCATCGAGGGACGGGTGCCTTACAAAGGGCCGCTGTCGGTGATCGTGCACCAGATGATGGGCGGCCTGCGCTCCGCCATGGGCTACACCGGCAGCGTGGATATCGAGACCATGCGCACCAAGCCCCAGTTCGTGCGGGTGACTGCCGCGGGGATGGGCGAGTCCCATGTACACGATGTGCAGATTACCAAGGAAGCGCCCAACTACCCGATCAATGGGAGATAATTTTTCTCGGGACCAACTGTAGGAGCGGCGGGGCGGCCATCCGCCCATGGCCGCGATCGATTTTCCCGGCTAAACCGAACCTCGATCGCGGCCATGGGCCGCTCCTACAAAAGACACCAAGTTTTTACAAACGGACCTCCGGGTCCGTTTGTGGTTTAGGAACTCTCCTCGCAAATTCTGAGTAAGCCATGACCCAAGACATCCACGCCAGCCGCATCCTGATCCTAGACTTCGGCTCCCAGTACACCCAGCTGATCGCCCGCCGCGTGCGCGAACTGGGGGTGTTCTCCGAGATTCGCGCCTTTGATATGAGCGACGAGGAAATCCGCGAGTACAACCCCAGGGGCATTATTCTCGCCGGCGGCCCGGAATCGGTCCCCGAAGAGGGCTCGCCGCGCGCGCCGCAGGCGGTGTTCGAACTGGGGGTGCCGGTACTGGGCATCTGCTACGGCATGCAGACCATGGCCCACCAACTGGGCGGCGCGGTACAGGGCAGTAATATCCGCGAGTTTGGTTACGCCCAGGTCAAGGTGGAAGGCCAGTCGGCGCTGCTGCACGACATCAAGGACCACCTCGACGAAGAGGGCAACGCACTGCTGGACGTGTGGATGAGCCACGGCGACAAGGTCAGTGTAATGCCTCCCGGTTTCGAGCTGATGGCCTCCACGGAATCCTGCCCCATCGCCGGTATCTACTGTGCGGAGAAAAATTTCTACGGTGTGCAATTCCATCCGGAAGTGACTCACACCCTGCAGGGCATGCGTATCTACGAACACTTTGTGATCGAGTTGTGCGGCTGCGAAAAACTCTGGACCCCGGAAAATATTATCGAGGATTCCATCGCCCGCGTGCGCGATCAGGTGGGCGGCGGCAAGGTGCTGTTGGGCCTGTCCGGCGGCGTGGACAGCTCGGTGGTAGCGGCACTGCTGCACCGGGCCATCGGTGACCAGCTCACCTGCGTGTTTGTGGACAACGGCCTGTTGCGCAAAAACGAAGGCGATCAGGTGATGAAAATGTTCGCGGAGAACATGGGGGTCAAAGTCATCCGCGCCGACGTCGAGGATGAATTTCTGAGTCGCCTCGCCGGCGAAGACGAACCGGAAGCCAAGCGCAAGATTATCGGCAACACCTTTATCGAAATCTTCGACCGCGAGGCGACCAGGATCGAGGATGTGAAGTTCCTCGCCCAGGGCACCATTTACCCGGACGTCATCGAATCCGCCGCCGCCAAGACCGGCAAGGCCCATGTGATCAAGTCCCACCACAACGTGGGCGGCCTGCCGGAGGAAATGCAGTTCGAACTGGTGGAGCCGCTGCGCGAGCTGTTCAAGGACGAGGTGCGCAAGATCGGCGTGGAGCTGGGCCTGCCCTACGATATGGTGTACCGCCATCCCTTCCCGGGCCCGGGGCTGGGCGTGCGTATTCTCGGCGAAGTGAAAAAAGAGTACGCGGATATCCTGCGCGAGGCGGACGCTATTTTTATCGAGGAACTGCACAAGGCAGATTGGTACCACAAGACCAGCCAGGCCTTTGTGGTGTTCCTGCCAGTCAAGTCCGTGGGCGTGGTGGGCGACGGTCGCCGCTATGAATATGTGGTGGCGCTGCGCGCGGTGGAAACCGTCGACTTTATGACGGCGCGCTGGGCGCACCTGCCCTACGAGCTGATCGAGAAGGTTTCCAACCGCATCATCAACGAGATAGAGCATATCTCGCGGGTGGTTTACGACGTGTCCAGCAAGCCGCCTGCCACCATCGAGTGGGAGTGACCGGAGCTGGCTGGTAATGTCTGGTACTGACCGGCATCACAGCTGAGGTTTCAAGATTCCGCAGTTGAGCGGTAGACTGTACAAAAATACAGCGGGATGGCACCACGCATGTGATCTTTGAGCCGCTCGACTTTATGTACAGGATGTACGGTATGCCGCGGGCGCAGGGATGCGCAGGAGCGGCCATTGCAAGATTGGCGGCGCTGGTGCCGAAGCCCAGAGTCAACCTGACACGCTTCCATGGTGTGTTTGTCCCCAACAGAAAATACCGCGCCCTGGTCACGAAGGCTGCGCGGGGCAAGGGCAACAAGGCCAGGGTATCGGATGAACCACCAACGCCAGCTTAGCGCCGGGCTTCCATGACCTGGGCGCAGCGCCTGAAGCGTGTCTTCAACATCGATATCAAGACCTGTACTGAATGCGGCGGGCCGCTGAAGGTGATTGCTTGCATCGAAGACCCGGTGGTGATCAAGAAGATCTCGACCATCTGAAGGACAGGGCCACCGCAAGGGAGCCCAGCCCGTTGCCTGAGAGCCGGGCGCCGCCCGCCGGTCGATTCCATTGACGCCCCGCCTGGCAGACAGGTGTCCCCCAAGCTGGTTTCTCACACCCCGTGTCGAGCTCCTTAAGGAAGTGGCAGGGCGGCGTTTGGCCGCAGCCATGGATGTGGCCAGAAAGCGAGGCCAAAATGCACGGATTTCACGGCCAGTTGGGCGAAGTCCGGCGAGATTTCGCGGCGATAGCGGGGTAGATGCCGGGCAGGCACTCGTGAATTACCCGTTGACCAGCGCGGAAATGGACGTTTATGCTTCCTATACTTGCTAATAACGGAGGTGCCGGATATGCCTGTTCAGAACCGTTTTCTGCCGGAATCCTCCAAAGCATTTCTGCTGGTCTGTGCCCTGCTTTGCCTGCAGGCCTGTGCGAGCACGTCATCTACCGATGTTTCCGAAGTTTCGGAATTCGTCTTCAGCAATGAGGGCTTCGGTGAAAGGCCTGTCATTCCCGGTCCCGATGCGATCCACCGGCTTGACGAAGAGCAGCGCCGGCATTTTCTCGGCTACCTGCACAGCCCCGGCAACGCAGCGACTCCGGTTCACCGCCGGGTGTATTACTATCTGGAATCATTGACTACCGGGTTTGATTACCACGGTGAAACATTCACCGCCTCCGAAGCCCTTGCTGCCAACTCCGGCAATTGCCTCTCCCTGGCGATTTTGACAACCGCCCTGGCGGAACTTGCCGGCATCGAGATCGGCTATGAGCTGGTGGATGCCCCCCCGGTGTTTGAACTCAACGGCTCGATAGTCGCGAAAGGCATCCATGTGCGGTCTATTTTATATGACCCGGAGTGGGCGCCCTCCGAGGAGAACTGGGTGCTTTCCGCCCGTGGAATCAAAATAGACTATTTCCCCAGCAAGCGGGAAAGGTTTATCCGCAACTTGAGCGGAAACGGCTATATGGCCATGTATTACCGCAATATCGCCGCCGAGGCCATCATCGCAGGCGACTATTCCAAAGCCTACTGGTATTCGCGGGAATCCCTGCAATACGCCCCGGATCATTCAGAGGCGCTTAACATGCTGGCCGTGGTCAACGGCAGGGTGGGAAATGAGGACGAAGCCGAGGAAATTTACCTGTATGGTATTGCGCACGCGGAAGAGAAACTCAGCTTGTTGAAAAACTACCGCGTGCTGCTCAGCCGGGCCGGACGCGATGCGGAAGCGGAAAAGATACAGGAGCAGCTCAATCGTATGGACGATCCGAGCCCCTTCCACTGGTTCCAGTTGGCCCGCTCCGCCTACGACGACCGTGAGTATTCCCGCGCCATCGGCTACTTCAAACGGGCCCTCGAACTTGCCCCCTATCTGCACGAGGTCCATCTTGGCCTGGCCCAGGCTTATTACCGCGCAGGCAGACTGCGCAGCGCGGAAGCGTCCCTGGAAAGGGCCATGGAAAAGTCCTACCGGGTCAGCACCCGCTCCCTTTACGAAGCCAAACTGGAAGCTCTCAACCGGGAGATCCATAACTAATCGCAGCGGGAAGCGGGCTACTCGTCCAATACGGTTTCGAACTCGGCCATGACGACGCCGAAGTTGTCCCTGCTCCGGCCCGTATAGATCATCGCCGAGCGTCTCCCGTCGGCGCTCGTCCATTTGTTTGAGAAGTTCTAGTACACGGTATTCGTGCCGTTCTGCAGCCCGAGTTCCCAGGGATCCTCGAACAGCACCTTGGCCCAGGGTCCCCAGGGCGCCTCGCTCTCGTAGATTCCGATGAAACCGCCCCGCTCCTGCGTACCCTGCTGCGTGATCAAAAGGTAGCGGCCAAGGCCGGCATTGAAAGTGACGGAGGTGCGCATCACGCCGTTGTCAGGGTCGCTGAAAACGGGCGTCCGCTGGAGAATATAACATTTGGGATCAGAGTAAATTTCTGCCGCCCAAATCAACTGTTCCAAATAGTGCCAAAACGTTACTCTGACCCCATCCCTGAGCACCGTTTTTTGAAGGACAGAACACGACGAGAAGCCGGAGATCGAGCTAAAGCGTGTTCATTGGCGTTAGTGACACTCTATTTGCTGCCAATCTCGCGGGCTACATTCCGTCATTCCCGCGCAGGCGGGAATCCACGGACAGAACTCTCGCAAACACAGATCAATGTCTGCGTAGGAATCTACATCACAGATACATCAGCCAACAGTCAATGCAAACTTGCTGGCCCGGTTAATGCTCCTCACTTGATAAACTAGTGGGGCAGTAATCATTGGCAACCCACGGGAGCTCGACGATGGCGAAGATCAAGAAAACAGCGGTTGGCGTGAAAGGTCGTATCAAGGATGACCGTTTGTCGCTGGTTGCCGCCGGAGTTGCTTTTTATGCCTTTTTTTCTCTTTTTCCGGCGCTGGCAACAGTTATTTCCATTTACGGCCTTTTGGCTGATGCACAGACTGTGCAAAGTCACGTTGAGCGCCTCGGTGGTATAGTTCCAGATGAAGTGTTGGCCGTGCTCTCTAGTCGCATGGAAGACCTGGCCACAACTCCAGATTCATCTCTCACTTTCGGTTTTGTATTCGGGATAATCATTTCTCTATGGAGTGCCAATAAAGCCATGAAGGCGGTTTCCGAGGCGCTTAATATTGCCTATGACATGGAAGAAGATCGTGGTTTCCTGAAGGTCAATGCGGTGACCTTACTGCTAACTTTGACATCGGCGATAGCCTTCATCGTCGCGATCGCCGTCGTTGTTATTGTTCCAGTGTTGGTTTCAACCTTCTTGTCGCATCAGGCTGCCGCTATTTTCACCACATTAACAAGCTGGGTTATATTCATTCTTCTGCTGGTAGGTATGTTTCTGGTGTTGTATCGCTTTGCGCCTGCGAGAAAGCGACGCCAGGCTTGGCGAAATCTACTGCCTGGTGCCGCGCTCGCCACGGGGTTATTTGTTATTGCTTCCCTGGCTTTTTCATTCTATGTGTCTAACTATGGTGAATATGACGCGCAGTATGGTGCTTTGGGGGCCGTAGTGGTTTTGATGCTGTGGTTGTTTATTGGAGCCTTTATTTTTCTGTTGGGGGCCGAGGTGAATGCGGAGCGTAATCAGCCGGAAGTTCGTCGCGCGGCCCAGCGTTGAGCGAGCCCTCAGCCTCTAAGCAGCGCGTTGTTGTTTCACAACAGATTTGGTGCCAAATGGGCTCGCCGGGCGCGCCGCAGGCGATATTCGAACTGGGAGTGCCGGTACTGGGCATCTGCTACGGTATGCAGACCATACTTCACCAGTTGGGCGGCACGATGCAGGGCAGCAATATTCGCGAGTTCGGCTACGCCCAAGTCAAGGTGGAAGGGCAATCAGCGCTGGCGTTGCCCTCGCTGACGATTGCAGCAGGTTGGACAGAAAAACGACAATGGCTGGACAAAACTTGTCATCCCCTTAATCAACGAGGACTGGCCGAGAGAACGCCGATACAGGACCTCTGCATCGATGAGGGCGTGGATTGGCCTGCTTGATGACACCGGCGATAGCTTCCGGGTCGTCTACGAGGCGGTAAAGAAGTTCTTGGTGCCGGTGGAGACAAATGACCATCCGTTCTACCGGTTCACCCGAGAGATCAGTGATGAAAAGCCGATTACAGCTCTATTCCCTGAAGCGACGCTGGACTTGATGAACAGAGCTACACCTCAGGTCCTCACCCGTCCGCCATACGGGCTACCGAAGGTGCTAGCACTGATTGCGGAAACCGAACCTGACCTGACAGCAGATCCGCGCTATTTGCGCCTTATCGACCTTGTTGAACGAAACAGATCTCGGTCTTTATGACTGGCAACCCGGCTATGGATGTGGATTCCTAGATTTCACGATCTCAAACGGTGGAATCTGCCATAAGTAAATCGGAATGGTAGTGTTTGCACTCATTGCCCTTGGATTAACGTTTGTTTTGCACCAGGGAATGCACCGATCAATTCCTATTGATCTGGCAATAGTTCGGATATTTTGCATTTTAAACGGCTGCAAATAAGCTCCAGCATGTCGATGGTCACATTCTGCTCCCCGCTTTCGATACGGGCCAGTGTTGACTGGCTAATGGCCAATTTTCTGGCAAACTCCTGTTGACCCAATCCCATGGCCTTTCGTTCAGCTCGGAGCCGGCGGGCGAGGATGGTGCGGAATTTAAGTTGATTGTTACCCATATGTGGGTTATAAGACAAAGCTCTACCCACATGTGGGTAATTTCATGCTAACTATAGTACCGTCAGCAACATTTGGACTGGATAAAGGCCCTAATATTTTGGATTTGAGCAGGGGAGGGGAGAAGAATGTATCGGCAGTCTACAGACAATCTGGTCGCGGGGCTGTCATCGCGAGCCAAGCTGGAGGAGGACCTCTATCTCCAAGTGGACAAGCTGGTGGCCCTGGTGTCGGTACAGACCGTCCTGGATAACGGCGACTACCAACCGAGCCGGGCAATTCGTAATCATTATTCGCTCGTTATTGAGGAGCACGCTCTTGCCGTTAGCAAGCTTTTGAATCAACTATTCGGGTAGCCCCAGTACCTTTATCGGAGAGCTGCACAAAGCAGAGTGGTATTACAAGAGCAACTGGGCTTTTATGGTGTTCCTGCCGGTCGAGCCCGTGGACATGTCGGCGACAGCCGACGCTACGAGTTGGTGGGCTGCGCGTCGTGGAAGCTGTGGACTTTGAGCGCACCTGCCCTACGAAGTGATCGAGAAGGCTTCCAACCACATCATCAACGAGATGGAGCATATCTCTCGTGTGACCTACGACGTGTCCAGCAAGCTGCCGGCCACTATTGGGGGGGAGTAGGTGGCTCGAGCTCTCCCGCCCCGCCTTCTTTGTCGTCCTCTACCGCCCTTCGAACTGCGGATTTGTTTCTCCATATTTGCCGAGCAGGCGTGCGTAAGGAGCAGCAAGTCACAATTTTCCGGCATCCCAACTATAAAAATCTGCAAAAAAAATAACAGACAAGGTGCGTAAGGCGCAGCAAGTCACAATTTTCCGACATTCCCCCTTTTTGTCCGACGACAGAGTCGATAACTTTCGCGCCGATGTAAACGATTACGGACATTCGCCCATAGCGGCCAGATCATTGAGTGAGCAATATGAATAACAGCAGGGTCCACGGCCTGGTGCTGGCTTTATCCTTGGCCATAAGTGCCTGCGGAGGTAGCAGCGATTCAGAACATACCTACAGCCTCTCGGCCAACCAGGCGCCGTCCATCAGCCTCAACGGCGATGCCAGTGTGCAGATAACCGTCGGCAGCAGCTACAGCGACCCGGGCGCGAGTGCCGCGGATGCGGAGGACGGCGATCTCAGCGGCAGCATTCGAGTGGACTCGACCCTGGACAGCGACAGGGCCGGCAGCTATCGCATCACCTATACCGTCACCGACTCCGCCGGCGCCAGCGTTTCGGTGACGCGCACTGTGGAAGTGGTGGCCGACTCCGAGTCGCAAAACCCCGAGCCGCCGGTCACGGATCCAGGCGACCCGGAGGGTCCCGTTGTCACGGATCCAGGCGACCCCGAGGTCCGCGCTTTCACGCATCCGGGCGCTCCGCTCAGCCTCTCGGACCTCGAGACTCTCAAGGCGTATGTCGATCAGGGCAGGGAGCCGTGGAAGTCCGCCTACGACCAATTGGCGCGGGACGGCAGGGCCCAGCCCACCTATACCATGGCGGGCCCTTACGAGAAAGTGAGCCGTGCCCCCCACGAGAATCTGTGGCCGTGGCGCGTCGACATGATGGCGATCTGGAATCTCTCGCGGATGTGGTATTTCACCCAGGACGACAGCTACGCGATAAAGGCGCGCGAGATCCTGCTCGAGTGGGCCACCACCCAGACTGAGTTCTCCGGTCGCGAGTCGATGCTCGATCTGGGCGACTATGCCTACATGTTCGTTGGCGGCGCGGACATCCTGCGCGGTACCTGGTCGGGGTGGAGCGAGGAAGACACGGCGATCGTCAAGAAGTACTTCAACGATGTCCTGATGCCGGCGTCGAACCCCTATGGTGAGATCCAGTACGGAGCCGCCAACAAAGGCGCGCTGGCCCTCGTCGCGCTTGGACTGATGGCCATCTACAACGACGATATCGAGAAGCTGGACGAGGTCGTCTACCAGGCCCGGACGCTCGCGCATATCGGGCTGCGCAATTCCAACGACATCGGTATGCTCGGCGACTACCTTCGCGACCAGGGGCACGCTTATGGGCAAATGCGGTCACTGGTCATGCTCGCCGAAGCGCTCTGGAAGCAGGGCATCGACATCTACTCCGATTTTGACAACCGCCTGCTGGCGGCGGGTGAATATTTCGCGCGGGTGAACGAGCTCGTACCCACGGAAGCGCTGCCTTTTGGCACCACCGATAGATACTACACCGTTGACGTCACCAACCGCGGCTGGCGGGGCTGGGGCGGCGGGAACATAGGGCTCTTTCAGCTTCATGGTGCCTACGTCCTCCGCAAAGGCCTGCAGGCCCCCTTTATCGAACAAAGGCGTCTCTGGATGCCGGTGGACAGCGCCAGCTTTGTGTTCCTCAAGGATGTTGACACCTCGACGGCGGTACCTGCGCCGGAACTCGACTTCCCATCGACCGCTTCGATTACCTCGGGATTCAGCGGTATTGATCTCGGCGGCGCCACTCCAGCCGGCAAGGCTACTTACCACGCCGGCCTGGGCACATGGACTGTGGAGGGAGCGGGCGCCGAAATCTGGTCCACAAACGACAGCGCCCACTTCGCTTACAAGGCCATCACCGGAGACAGCGCCATCATCGCAAAAGTCGAGTCCTTCCAAAGCACCACCCTGTCCGCCAAGGCGGGCGTGATGATGCGCACGAGCCTCGATGAGGGCGCTCCCCGCGGCTGGATGGCCATCAGCGGCGGGGGCAACCTTGAGCAAAACATGCAGAACCTCGCCGTGTATGGCGGCACCAACTACGGGAACAAAGTCCTCGCCGGATCCTTGCCATCGTACTGGGTGAAGCTCGAGCGAATCGGGAACGCCATAACGGGTTACGTGTCTCCGGATGGCACCAACTGGGCCGCCACCAATGTCGGGCGCATCGACGCCCCCGTTCCCGATACGATCTATGTCGGCCTGGTGGTCTCCTCGGCCGATAACGGAACGCTGAACAGTGCCACCTTCAGCAATGTCCAGATCACCGGCGGCGACGGTGGCGCGCCGAGCGTCACCCCCGCCGCGCCCGCCGCCCTACTGGCCTCGCCGGGAGATGGCGCCGTCCCGCTGCGCTGGCAGGCGTCCTTCGGGGCCACCAGCTATACGGTCAATCGCTCCACCTCCAGCGGCGGCCCCTACTCGACCATCGCATCGGACATCGAGGGCAGCAGCTACACGGACACGTCGGTGACCAATGGCACCACCTACTATTACACCGTCACGGCCAGCAACTCCGCCGGCACGAGCGACAGTTCTCCCGAGGACAGCGCCACACCGATTCGCCTGGTGAACGTCGCTACCGGCGGCACTGCCAACGACAGTGCGAACAACCCGGATAACGCCAGCAGCGTCTTCGACCAAAACTCGGCGACGCAATGGTTCTACTCAGGCGTGAGTGGCTGGCTGCAGTATGACCTCGGCCACACGGAGATCGTCCAGCGCTATACGGTCATCAGCAGCCCCTTCGAACAGAACCCACGCGATCCCAAGGACTGGCAGTTCCAGGGCTCCAACGACGGCTCCACCTGGACGACGCTTGACACGCAAAGCGACCAATTGTTCGCCGAACGCTTCGAGTTGAAGTCCTACACCGTCGCAAGTCCGGACTCCTATCGCTACTACCGGCTCAACATCACAGCCAATAACGGCGACAGCACCTTCACGGCTTTCAGCGAATTCGGGCTGTTCGCTTCCAAGCCGCAGTGAACCCGATATTCGATTGACGTCGGAAACAGGCGAGCAACTGGGCGCGTCGTACGTGCCCAGACATCCGACCTGACCCTGTAATAATAAATGGGGTGTGCGGCCATTAGCCAGCCTGGGTCAGCAGCCCGCACAGCATCTGTGGGCCACTCTGTTTGTGGCTCATAGATTTTAACCTTCGCCACTTCTGCAATCAGCGCACCCAGGATGTTCTCACTGTTGGTTACGGAACTGATCCGCACCAGTCACCCGTCAGGATCAAGGATTAGAGCTTAACTGCAGCTCATCCCCCTGGTTCATTTGAACCCCAGAAAACCGCTGGTTCCAGAACTTGTCCACATCGTTGATTCACAGATCCATGCTGGCTGGTAATGTCTGGTACTGACCGGCATCACAGCTGAGGTTTCAAGATTCCGCAGTTGAACGGTAGACTGTGCAAAAACAGTATCGCAAGGACGCGGATCATGCCCCACACGGCGGCGGCCGGGACGGCCACCCGGGAGAGGGATGCTGGTCGTTACCAGCGCCACCGTCCCGAGCGAACCCCTCTCTATCGAATCCTCGAACCCGGTATTCACCGCCCATTTGGTGGAGCGGGGCGGGGAATTGCCGGCGCATGGCCGAGAACAGCTACCTCCTGCGCCTTAAAATAAGTAAATTGTGGCCGGAGAGAATTTAGGATTTAATAAACCCAGTTTCGAACTCTAACTTATCGTCCGGGTAAGGACCTGGCCAGAGGATCAAGGCAATGGCAAATTGGATTACTGTTTCTCTTACCGCCGCACAATACAACCTGTTTCAGACTAAGGATAATGGGGGGCAACAGGGCCAGACCCGGGATGGTATCCGAATGGGGGCCTTGGGTTCCAACGGCATGCAAAGCTGGGAGATTGATCTGGATATATGGACACATCTGGCCGGCGGTGTGCTCGATAATTTTTCCTCTAATCCCAAAGCTACCCCTAGCGTCGCTATGGAATGGGACACTTTTAGCGGAAATGTGCCTTTATGGGCGGGTAGCAATCAACACTTGAAATCGAGCTCACTGATGGGCGGAAAAATTTTTACGATAGAAGCAAAAGATATAAACGCAGGGAAATATATCACGTCAGCCGCAAATAAAATCTACAAAGCATGGCCGGGGTCCTACGAGCTCACACAAAATGATCCCCGCCACATAGGCACTCATTGCTACCGTAAACTGGGCAACTTACATAAGCATATTGTGAAGCGCGGCGGTGAAAGTTGGACCAATGGTGATTTAGTTCGCCTTAATGCGATTTTAAAAGCATCCAAAGCCATAGAGGTTTAGTGATACCGTCGGTCGTGGGTCGGGTTTGTCTCAGTGTCGCATATCCACGCAACTGCGCTTCGATGTGACCGGAAGTGAAGTTGAAAATATAAAAATAGTATTGACGCGAATGACACTTCCTTAAGAAATTTTGGTGCTCCCTGCCCAGCCACTCCCTTCGGAAAAGCCTTTCGAGATACGCCATGAATCCTTCCCCGGGGGCTCGGAATTTGTTTCGACGCCCGGATGGGGAATTGAGCGGCGTTTTTTTAGTGGCGCTGTGCGCGGTGGAAACCGTGGACTTCATGACCGCGCGCTGGGCGCATCTGCCCTAAGAGCTGATCGAGAAGGTCTCCAACCGCATTATCAACGAGATCGAGCATATCTCGCGGGTGATCTACGACGTGTCCAGCAAGCCGTCGGCGACCATCGAGTGGGAGTGACTGGAACGAAATATTTTTAGACACCCACTTTTTCCAGGCCTGGCTGTTTGGCCTTTACCGCCGATGCTGCGTAAGCGGTCTTCTCCCTCGACGAGTCGCGCAAGACTTCAAATCTGTGACGCCGGTATCCGTTTGGAGGGTGATTAAAAATTATACTGATTCGTGGCGGCGTGTGATTGGGGTGTTTCCATATTCGCATTTGTCTGGCACTCACCTCCCGCGGTTCCTTTTTGGACTGCATTGCCCACTCGGGTCACGATTTGCCGCTGGTGTCTTTGGGACCGCAACAAAGAAGAAGAGTGTGTATGAGCAGTGAACGGGCCTTCGATCCCGAAAGTTATTCCATTTTTGTGAGCGAAGTACGGGAACTGTTGCAGTGTATTTCCACCGGCGTGAAGCGGCCCCACAGCCATATCGATTTGCACGATCTCTATCGTTTTGTCCACACCCTCAAAGGCGTGTTGGCGGTGTACGCCCTGGACGCGGCGGTGGCGGCGGCCCACAAGATGGAGGATCATCTGCACAAACTGCAAACCCGCCGGGCGCCCTTGACCAAAATGGAGCGGCTGCGGCTGCAAAAGTCGGCGCAGAATGTGGGTAGGGAAGTTGTTGCCGGCTTGCGCAAGCTGTCAACGGCGAAGAACAGAAAATCGCCCCAGCGGTTGATTCCCATCCCTTTGCAACAGGGCCCGGCAGAAAAGCTGCAAAATCTGAAAATCCCCACCCTCTACAACAAGGTGCAGGCGCCGCCTCACACCACCATGGCGCCGGTGTTAAAAAAGTATTTAGATACCGCCGATATGCTGGCGCGCAGGCTGGGCAAGAAAATCGACATCCATTTCAGCGGCGGCGAAGTGCCGTTACCTCAAGCCGGCATGACCTTGTTGTTCGCCAGTCTCCTGCATTTGATTCGCAACGCGGTGGACCACGGCATTGAACCCTCATCCAAGCGACTGGCTGCGGGCAAGGCTGAACGCGGCCACCTGCACTTGATGGCGCGGCAGCACCGCGGCATGTTTATATTGTGCATCGCCGATGACGGCGCCGGTATCGATAGCCGCCAAGTGCGCAACATTGCCGTGCGCCGCGGCCTGATCAGCAAGCGGGATGCGGCCCGCTCCAGCCAGGACGAACTGGTGAATTTAATTTTTCTGCCGGGTTTCAGTTTGAAGAAAAATGTGACGGAAGTCAGCGGTCGCGGCATCGGCATGGACGCGGTGAAGTACGCTGTGGAAAAGCACCGGGGCCGCATCCAGATCAAAACGGCAGTGGGCAAAGGCACAGCGATAAAAATAGTGATTCCCTATATTTGAGGTTCCAGCCTGTTGAATTTGGGCGGTTCGACTGGCTGGTGTCGCGCGGGCAGGGACCGGGCAAGGAACGCCACCTGCGCGATCCCGGCGCATTGCGCGACGCCTGGGCCGTGACAAGAATCGGACCTCGGTGGCGAGGCCCGGAAAAGAACCTTTATTCTTCCTATACTCCAAAGATGATGTCTAGCGCGTGTGCCCCACCACACTGCGTGGGATAGGTTGGAAGCGTGCAACAGGACTTCGGCGACTTCGAGTTCCTCACCAGTATCCTTGACGCCCTCGCGGACCCTGTGTTCGTGAAGGATACGCAGCACAACTGGGTGGCCCTCAACGACGCCTTCTGCCGCTTCATGGGGTATCCCCGTGAGGATCTGCTGGGCCGTAGCGATTTCGACTACTTCCCGCACGACGAGGCCCAGGTCTTCTGGAAGAAGGACGACGTGGTGCTCTCCACCGGGCAGGAGAACGTCAACGAGGAGTGCTTTACCGGCGCGGATGGGATGAGGCGGATCATCTCGACCAAGAAGACGCGCATGAAGGTGCGCGGCGAGGTCTACTTGGTGGGGGTGATTCGTGACATCACCGAGATGAAGCGGGTCGAGAACGAGCTCAGGGAAGCCCGGGATGCGGCCGAGACGGCCAGCCGCGCCAAGAGCCTGTTCCTGGCCAGCATGAGCCACGACCTGCGCACGCCCATGTTCGGCGTGCTCGGGTTCACCGATCTGCTCAGGGAAACCAACCTCGACCCGATCCAGCGTGAGTACGTTCGGCTTGTGGACCAGTCCGCGAGTTCCCTGCTGGGGTTGCTCAACGACGTCCTTGACTTCTCGAAGATCGAGGCCGGTGAGCTGGTCTTGGAGCAAGGCACTTTCCGCCTCGACGACGTGCTGGGGGAGTCCATGCATTCCCACGCGGCGCCTGCGGCGGACAAGAGTCTGGAGCTCGCCTACCACCTGCCTCCCGAGCTGGCGGATCTGACGGTCGAGGGCGACCGGCTCCGCCTCCGCCAGGTCATCGACAACCTGGTGAGCAATGCGGTCAAGTTCACGGACGAGGGGCACGTCGCGGTGGACGTCTCAGCCGTCTCCCGCGCCGACCCGGAGCTGGTGCTCCGGTTCGAGGTGGAGGACACGGGCATCGGCATCCCGAAGGAGCGGCGGGCCGAGATCTTCGAGGCTTTCCAGCAGCTCAAGCCTCCCGCGGCCCGCGAGGGTGTGGGGCTGGGCCTGGCCATCGCAGCGAGGCTGGTGGAGCGGATGGGGGGTGAGATTGGCGTTCAGAGCGAGCCGGGCCGTGGCAGCACCTTCTGGTTCACCGCCCGTCTGGGGGTGGCAGGCGAAGTGCCGCGCTTCAGGACGTCGCGGGACATCCTGCGAGGCCGCCGGGTCCTGGTGGTAGATGATTATCCCCTCAACCTGCGCATCCTCACTGAGATCGTCGAGAGCTGGGAGATGGAGCCCGCCGCGGTGAGCTCGGGTCCCATGGCCCTGGAGGAGCTGCGGCGGGCCGTCGGGGCGGGCGCACCCTACGACCTGGTGCTGCTCGATCAACTCATGCCCGAGATGTCGGGGCTGGAGGTTGCCGAGCGAATGCGCGGGGAGGACGCCCTGCGAGATTTGCCCATTGTTCTCCTCTCCTCGGCGGCGGTAGGGCTGGTCGAGCCCGGTCGCCTCCGGTCCGCCCGGATTTCACACTCCTTGCTCAAGCCCGTCACGCAGCTTGAGCTGTGGACGGCCGTCGTCGAGGCGCTGGGCAACCCCGCGGAGAAGGCTCCGTCCAAGGCCCGGCCCGGCGTCGTCAGCACCCGCCGGGTGCTGCTCGCGGAGGACTCGCCGGTGAACCAGGCGTTGGTCATCCGCCTCCTGGAGAAGCGCGGCCACGATGTCACGCTCGCGCGCAACGGCCGGGAGGCGGTCGAGGCCTTCGAGCCGGGCCGGTTTGACATCCTGCTCATGGACGTCCAGATGCCCGAGCTGGACGGTTTCGACGCCACCCGAGCCATCCGAGCCGCCGAGCGGGAGTCAGGCACCCATGTTCCCATCATCGCCATGACCGCCCATGCCATGAAGGGCGATCGAGAGAAATGTCTCGAGGCCGGTATGGACGACTACCTGACCAAGCCGGCCCGGGCCGAAGACCTCTACGCCGCGGTGGAGGACACCGGACCAGAGCAAGCGTCGAGCACATCCCGGCGCCAAGACCCTCTGGGTGGACACTAACTTTAGAAAATATGTTCAATCAAGCTATGGATGGATCAATATGAATCAAAGGCATCATTCCGGTGGCAAACTGTCTGCTGTAGACATTACGAAAAAGCTACATTTCATAATGATGTTTTTCATATTGTGCCTGCTTTCTGATAAAGGGTTTTCAGAGAATGTAGTCGTCGGATTTGGCATCGACAAACCACCATTTGTGATCGGGTCCTCCAAGAAAGGATTAGAAATTGATATATTTCGTGAGGCGCTGGCATACAAAGGGCATACTTTAGAAGTCATTCACTTGCCTAACAAACGACTTCAGAAAGCATTGCTCACTATACAAGGTATTGACGCGGTAGCCACAGTTCGGCAGGTACCTGGAGATGGGTTGTATTATGTCGATGATTTTATATATTTTGATAATTACGCCATTTCCAGAAAAAAAGACAACTTGAAAATCAATGAAATTTCCGATCTGGTGGGGCATTCAATTGTAGCTTGGGAAAATGCATATCGGGATCTTGGCGCTACTTTTGAAGAACTTTTCCAACCCACTCCACCCAAACCTTACAAGAGATATTATATCGAACATAATAGTCAAAAGGGCCAAAATGAAATGTTCTGGAGAGGTCGATCCCAAATTATTATAGTTGATGAAACCGTTTTTAAATGGCATCGAAAACAATTGAGTAAAAAGTATGATACAACTGATGAGGTTGTTTATCATCCTATCTTTTCAGGGAGAACCTATTTTCAAGCTGCTTTCAAGAGCAAGGAATTAGCAAAAGACTTTGAAGAGGGTTTAAAACATATAAAAAGGACTAGTGTGTACGATCATCTCTATAAAAAATACACAAAATAAGCACATGAATTAAGCCATTACGGAGCAAATGAACTGAGAGAGTATTCTGCATTCGATAAAAAAACAGACTTCACGGTGGCAAGGTTGCCACCGTGAAGTCTGTTCCCCCTCTGTCAGGGTAAATGTCGCTTCGAGTTGTTAGAGTGTGCAACCGTGTTGGGGGCGATAGGAGCCGTGAGTGAGGTATTCTCCGGAGCGCAAGGAGGCCCGGATTTCTTCCGTGCCCGACTGGATCAGATGACCCGCGCCATCCGCTGGCGGTGCTGGCCACGCGGATGTCGTGGGTGAGGCCACGGTGCCATGTGATGCAACGTAGATCGGGCATTTCCGCCGCGCGCTCGGCGAGGCTGGGAAGGAATGAGATGCTCAAGGCCACGATCGATGCGGCGGTGCGGTCTGCCGAGTTCGAGCGGGTGATCGTGGGCGCCATGCAAGAGAAGGCGATCGCCTATCCGACGGACAGCCGGCTGCGGGTGATTGCGCGCCACCGGGTGGTCAAGGCGGTGCGGAGTTACACTAGGTTATACTGCTTGAAGGGACGCTACCCGCCGCTTGCCTTACGCTCTTGCGAGTCACGGGCTACCTCTCAACCTCTTTCCACCTGCCCCCTACTGCCAGGAGCTCAGAAGAGGCGACGACTATCCTGACACAGGAGGGACAGCGGGAACCAATCCGATGGACAGCCCGTCGGAAGTCGGAGGACATATTAAAGATATGCGGGTTGGGGAGGCACTGCGGGCATTCTACACGCGGGTGCGTAGCCAGGTCGGCCTGCGCATATTCGCCAGCGTCCTGCTGTTCAGCTTCGCGGTCACCCTGACGCTCACCGCCATCCAGCTCTACCTCGAGTATCGGCGCGGCGTCGATGCGATCGACAGCCAGCTCGTGCAGATCGAATACGGCTATCTCGGCAGCCTGCGCGAAGGCCTGTGGCGACTCGACGAGGGGTACCTGCAGGCCCAAGTGGATGGCATCGTCCGGCTGCCGCACATCCGTGCCGTCGAAATCCGCGAAATCGCAGACAGGGCTCCTCTGGTCGTGACCGCGGGCCAGCGGGCGAGCCATGGGGCCGTGGCGAAGGAATTTCCCATCTTCTATTCCGTCCGGGGAACAGAGCAGCGGATCGGCACCCTCTATGTCGAGGCGACCCTGACCGAGCTGTACCGGGAGTTGCGCCGCACCGCCCTGGTCATCCTGCTCAACGAGGGCCTGAAGACCTTCCTGGTCTCCGCCTTCATCCTCTACATCGTCCACCGCCTCGTCACCCGTCACCTGACGACCCTGGCGCGGTTCGTCCAAGGTTACGACCTCCGTAACCCGCCGCCGCCGCTGCGGCTGTCGCGTGGTCCCCAGGAGGCGGAGGACGAGCTCGGCCAGGTGGCCGCCGCTTTCAATACCATGTGCGCAAACCTGCAGCGGGCCTATACCGATCTGCGCGAGCGGGAAGCGCGCATCCAGCGGCTGGTGGACTCCAATATCATCGGGGTGTTCTTCTGGACCCTGGCCGGTGAGGTCACCGCCGCCAACGATGCCATGCTCCGCATGATCGGCTACGACCGCCAGGCGTTGCGCTCGGGCCGGATCCAATGGGCCGAGCTGACTCCGCCGGAGCACGAGGCGGCCGATGCCCGGGCCATGGAAGAGCTCCGGGCCGGGGGGGCCTGTCAGCCGTACGAGAAGGAATTTCTCCGCCGGGACGGCAGCCGGGTGCCGGTCCTCATCGGCGCCGCGCTGTTCGAGGGCTCGCGGGACGAGGGCGTCGCCTTCGTGCTCGATCTGACCGAGCGCCGGCGGGCCGAGGCCGAACGCGCCGCGCGCCAGAGCGCCGAGGCGGCCAACGCCGCCAAGAGCGCGTTCCTGGCCAGCATGAGCCATGACCTGCGCACGCCCATGTTCGGCGTGCTCGGGTTCACCGATCTGCTCAGGGAAACCAACCTCGACCCGATCCAGCGTGAGTACGTGCGGCTTGTGGACCAGTCCGCGAGCTCCCTGCTGGGGTTGCTCAACGACGTCCTTGACTTCTCGAAGATCGAGGCTGGTGAGCTGATCTTGGAGCAAGGCACCCTCCGCCTCGACGACGTGCTGGGGGAGTCCATGCATTCCCACGCGGCGCCTGCGGCGGACAAGAGTCTGGAGCTCGCCTACCACCTGCCTCCCGAACTGGCGGATCTGACGGTCGAGGGCGACCGGCTCCGCCTTCGTCAGGTCATCGACAACCTGGTGAGCAATGCGGTCAAGTTCACGGACGAGGGGCACGTCGCGGTGGACGTCTCAGCCGTCTCCCGCGCCGACTCGGAGGTGGTACTCCGGTTCGAGGTGGAGGACACGGGCATCGGCATCCCGAAGGAGCAGCGGGCCGAGATCTTCGAGGCTTTCCAGCAGCTCAAGCCTCCCGCGGCCCGCCAGGGCGTGGGGCTGGGCCTGGCCATCGCAGCGAGGCTGGTGGAGCGGATGGGGGGGGAGATAGGCGTCCAGAGCGAGCCGGGCCGTGGCAGCACCTTCTGGTTTACCGCCCGTCTGGGGGTCGCAGGCGAGGTGTCGCGTTTCAGGGCGTCGCGGGACCTCCTGCAAGGCCGCCGGGTACTTGTGGTGGATGACTACCCCCTCAATCTGCGCATCCTCACCGAGATCGTCGAGAGCTGGGAGATGGAGCCCGCCGCGGTGGGCTCGGGTCCCATGGCCCTGGAGGAGCTGCGGCGGGCCGTCGGGGCGGGCGCGCCCTACGACCTGGTGCTGCTCGATCAGGTGATGCCCGAGATGTCGGGGCTGGAGGTTGCCGAGCGGATCCGCGGGGACGACGCCCTGCGGGATCTGCCCATCGTCCTCCTCTCCTCGGCGGCGGCGGGACTGGTCGAGCCCGGGCGCCTCCGGTCCGCCCGGATCTCACACTCCTTGCCCAAGCCCGTCTCGCAGCTTGAGCTGTGGACGGCCGTCGTCGAGGTTCTGGGCGCCCCCACGGAGAAGGCCCCGTCCAAGGACCGGCCCGGCGCCGTCAGCACCCGCCGGGTGCTGCTCGCGGAGGATTCGCCGGTGAACCAGGCGCTGGTCATCCGCCTCCTGGAGAAGCGCGGCCACGATGTCACGCTCGCGCGCAACGGCCGGGAGGCGGTCGAGGCCTTCGAGCCGGGCCGGTTTGATATCCTGCTCATGGATGTCGAGATGCCAGAGATGGACGGTTTAGACGCCACCCGAGCCATCCGTGCCGCCGAGCGGGAGTCAGGCACCCACGTTCCCATCATCGCCATGACCGCCCATGCCATGAAGGGCGATCGAGAGAAATGTCTCGAGGCCGGCATGGACGACTACCTCACCAAGCCGGCCCGGGCCGAAGACCTCTACGCCGTGGTAGAGGGCACTGGGCCAGAGCAAGCGTCGAATGCACCCACCCGGCGGAGCTAGACGTGGAAGTATGGGGCCCGGCGCTGGACCAAGACCGGTCAGCAAAATCCCCGGCAGATCACTCTGCCGAGTCCCGGGAGAGAGGTGTCCTTTCCTTCCTCCTTATTTAGTAATTGCGGAGAAGGAACTCGATAAGACGCCTTAAATTTAGACGTAACTCTGGAAATTGAACCGGAGCATTCCGATGCGGCATTTTACCGTGGCTCGATCCGGTCCGGTTCCCGCTCCAGGTACTCAAAAAACTCGAAGTCCGCCGCCCGTCGACGACCGGAGGTATCCTGGCAGGCCATTCCGACAAAGGCGCCGGTAAAACTCTTGCCCTCGCCGCGGCCGGCCTCATCGGAAATCAGCGAATAGTCCAGGCAGACATCTATACGCTGCCAGTTTTTCCCGTCCAGAGACCAGGAGAAAAAGAGTTTTTCAAAGTCCACCTCGGCGCGCAGATAGAGGGCGCAACCCCGCGGCAGGGGGATTTCCTTAACGCTCTCGTGCGGATAATTCAGATTCCACTGCTGCTGCCCCTCACAACTCAAAATGGCGAGATACCTCTGGCCGGCGTCGTTGCAGCTGGCAAAAAGATAGTGGAACTTGTGCGCGTTGTAATAGCAGATCAGGCCCGCCGCCTGTTGGGAATTGTCCGGCTCGAATTCCATTCTGGTGGTGGCGGTGAAGCGGAAGGCCTGTTGCCGTCGTGCCACCAGCGCCTGTTTGAACCAGGAGCCGATGGACTCGTGCCCGTATAGGCGCAGGTAACCGGGCCTGTCTTTCAATGAGAACAGAGTTTCTTCCCAAGGGATGCGCAGCCACTGAAAATCCAGCGGCAGCCTGTCGCAATCGAATGTGGTTCTGGGCGGGGATTCGGGCCAGGGGTGCGGTGGCAGGTCCGGCACATCCGTTTCGAGATCCGGCCTGTTGCCGCCGTTGTCGAGGCGCAGCCAGCCGTCCTTGCTCCAATAAGCTTTTTGTATCGCGGTTTCCCGGCCGAGGGGACAGCGGCGCTGGCCGGAGTTGCCGTGCAGGGACAGGGGGCGACCGCACAGGTGCACAATATAAATTTCGCCCCGCGGTGTTTCCACCCAGTCGCCGTGGCCGGAGCGCTGCAGTGACAGTTGCGGATCATCCTTCGATGTCACGATATGTTTTATCGGGTCCACCTCGTAGGGGCCGGTGATTTTTTTCGAGCGCGCCATGGTGATGGCGTGGTCGTAGCCGGTGCCGCCCTCTGCGGTCATCAGGTAGTAGTAGCCGTTGCGCCGGTAGAGGTGCGGTGCCTCGGTCAGGCGCAGCTCTGTGCCTTTGAAAATATTGGTGATGGGGCCGATCAATTGCTTTTCTTTCGGGCAGTATTCCTGCAGCAGTATGCCGTTGAAGGAGTGGCGGCCCGGGCGGATATCCCACTGCATATTCACCAGCCACTTGCGGCCGTCGTCGTCGTGGAACAGGGAGGCGTCGAAACCGCTGCTATTCAGGGGCACCGGGTCGGACCAGCGGCCGTCCACGGTGGCGCAGGTGGTGAGATAGTTGTGGCTGTCCTTGAAGGAGCCCTCGTGGCGTTTTACATCGGTGTACACCAGCCAGAAAAGGCCGTCGCTGTAGGTCAGGCAGGGCGCCCAGATGCCGCCGGAATCCGGATTGCCGCGCATATCCAGCAATTCGGCGCGGTCCAGGGGGCGCGCGGTCAAGCGCCAGTGCACCAGGTCGCGGGAGTGGTGGATCTGTACTCCCGGATACCACTCGAAGGTGGAAGTGGCGATGTAGAAATCATCGCCGACGCGCACTATGGAGGGATCCGGATTGAAGCCGGGCAGAATCGGATTTCTGATTTTGCTGTTCATGGCGTACTTGAAGATGGAACGGGTTGGGACGAATCGCCGGCGGGGAGATACTCCTGCCAACCGCGGGTCAGTTTGTAGAAGTGCAGGCAGCCGATCACGAGTGCTCCCGCGATCACGGAACTGCCGGCAAAGGCGAAGACAATGCCGAACAGTGCCTGCTCTGTCTGCTCCACATTGGCCTGGTAGCCGAAGAAGGCCAGCACCCAGCCGGTAAGGCCGCCGCCGATGGAGTTGCCCACTTTGAGCGCGAACAGGTGGCCGGCAAAAAACATGGCCATGGCGCCCCTGCCTGTCGTTTTCAATCCGTAATCCACGGTATCGGGCACGGTGGAAAACAGCAGGGGCACGAACATCATATGGAAGTAGTTGGACAACATGGTCAGGGACAAGGCCGGCAGCACCCATTCCCGAGGCACCAGAAACAGAAGCGCGTTCAGGGTGATAGTGCCGCACAGGGCTAGCTTCATCACTTTTACCTTGCACCATCTCTTCACCAGCCAGCCGGCGGTGAGGGCGCCGGCGACACCGGCGAGCATGGTCAGTCCCATAAACATCGACAGCAGGTTAGTGGTATCGGCGAAGAAGCCGCTCATGGTGTTGACCAGATAGTAATCGACAAAATAGGGCTTGGCCGCGCTCTGCATGGCGCCGCGGATCATGATGATCAAGGTGGCCAGGGCGATGAGCAGCCATTGGGAATTGCTGAACATGGCCTTCAGGTCGGCGGCGGGGCTGGCCTTCGACGCGCCCTCGTCCGGCTGTAGGCGCTCTCTGGTCAGCGAAAAACAGCCGAGGAAACAGAGTACGGCGATAACCGCCATTACCGCCATGGCCAGGGGGAAACCCAATTGCTGGTTGTCCCCGCCCAGCAGCGCCGCCAGCGGGAAAATGGAAGTGGTCACCAGGAAGCCGCCCACCATGGCCATGGCGAAGCGGTAAGTCTGCAGGTTGGCGCGCTCTTCGCTGTCCGCCGTCATCACGCCTCCCAAGGCCGAGTAGGAAATATTGACGGCGGTGTAGGCGCTCATCAGCAAGGCATAGCTGATATAGGCGTAGACCAGCTTGGTGCCGGCATCGGAGCCGGGCGTGACAAAGGCGGCCACGGCGAGCATACCGTAGGGAACGGCCACCCACAGCATCCAGGGCCGGTAGCGACCGTGCCTGGATCTGGTGCGGTCGGCGATGGCGCCCATGATGGGATCGGTTACCGCATCGAACAACCGCACCACCAGCATCAGGGTACCGGCGGCGGCTGCGGTGATGCCGTAGATGTCGGTGTAGAAATAGAGCAGGACGTTGATCACGGCCTGGTAGACGATATTGCTGGCGGTGTCGCCGAGGCCATAGCCCAGCTTCTCCTTCAGGCTGAGGGAGACTCGCTTCATGGGTTTTCCCTTTATTGTTTTTATCGCTCTCATCCACGTTATGGTAGCGCTATCACCTTAAGTTGCACTTACAGGTCCTACCTGTCAAGCATTGCGGCTGGAAGTGTAATGCACCCCGGGAGGCTGTTTGCAGGCGAATGGCGCAGGGGAGAAGCGCGTATTCAATATAGGCATCGAGATATGCTGCGCATGTGGCAGTGCTGTCAAGGTCCTCAGGTGATCGGGAAGGAAGGGGTGTAAATGGAGAAAAAACGGGCAGGTTCTCAGGCGATTATTGTCACCCGGATGCCAAAAAATCTCCGAACTGGTTGAAAAGGTCACCAACCGCATTATCAACGGGATAGAGTATATCTCCCGCGTGACCTGCGACCTGTCCAGCAAGTTGCCGGTTACATCGAGTGGGAGTAGGGCACTAAAATTCGGCGCTGGGCGATACCGACAGGGCCCGCAGGTTATGCAGCACTTTTTCGGCCCGGGCGATGTTGGTCAGCAATTCGTCGTTGTCCGGGTCCAAGGTTTTGGCTTCGCGCCAGACGTCCAGGGCCCGGTCGATATCGCCCTGGCTGTATAAATCATTGCCCCGCTTGATCGCCGTTTCGATCCGGACGTTTAACTGGGTCCGGAACTGCGATTGCAGGGGCGACAGTTGCGGATGCCGCGGTGACCGTTGCTGTAGCCGGTTCAGATGTTGTCGCGCGCCGAGCAGATCGCCGGCATCCAGCGCCTGCTGCAATGCCTTGACAGCCCCGTTGTCAAAGGAGGCCTTGGCCGGTTGGCGTTTCGCCCGGCGAAGCTGGCGGTCGGCCAGGGCCAGGTCGCGTTCGATGTCGTCCTGCTGATAGTCGTCGCCGTACAAACGCTGTGCAATCTGCAAACCGCGGCGGGCCAGCGAATAGTCCCGCCGTTCCAATGCCCGCTGCGCATAATGCTGCAGCTCTTTGGCCGATTTACGGCATTTGCGGTGATAACTGTTCAGTTCCAGCCAGGTCAGCGGGCCGGGGCCTTTGACTTGCCGCAGGCGCTGGTAGGCATCGGCGTCTTTCAGCAATTGCTCGCCGCGATGGATCGCCAGATCCATACGCACCAGCTCTTCGCGCAACTGGCGCCGCTCGGCCAATTGCTGCCGCGCCGAACTCAGTATCTGGCTGTCTGGCAGCGCGCCGGTGGCGCCACGAAAAATTCCGTCGGCGCCGCGCCAGTCGTCCTGCTGCTCCAGCCGGCTCGCGGCACGGATTACGTCACGCTCGAACTGCCGGAGGCCGCTGTGCAATTGTTTGATTTGTTGTTGCTGAACCGGCGTCGCAATATCCAGTTTCTGCAGCCGGTCGAGTTCGGCCGACTGCCGGCGGACCTGTTGCAGCGCGTCGGGCGGAAAACCTTCCAGCGCCTGCTGCTTCATTGGTATAAGGTTGCAGGCCGGCAGCAGCGGCAATAGCAACAGCCATAGCAGCAGCGCTGACCGGCTAGTATGGGACACCACACTAGGCATGGCCGACAGCCCGCCGGCTCTGTTGATTGGCCTGATAGTTCAGCACCTCCTGCAGATTGGCCTGCAGCAGCGGCTGAAATTTGCGATGGATATCCTGCACCGAATAGATCCTCACCGGCGCCGACTTGCCGCGGATCGGCAGGGTCTGCCCGGCCTGCGCGATGACGCGCGACTGCAGAATGTTAAATAGTTCTTCTCGCATAATGATTTGATCCGGCCTGGCCACGGAGCATAACCTGGAAGCGAGGTTGACTGCATCCCCGACCACGGTGTATTCCATGCGGTCGTCGGAGCCCAGGTTGCCGGCCAGCATCATGCCGTAGTTGATGCCGATGCGAAAATGCACCTCGGGCCGGCCGTCGGCGCGGCGCTGCTCGTTTAACTGCGTCGCCAGCCGCTGAATCAATACCGCGCAGCTGACCGCGTTGAATGTGTGCTCGGTATCGTCCTCCAGCACGCCGAACGCCAGCATCGCACAGTCGCCGATAAATTTGTCGACCACCCCGCCATACAACGAACAGGCGCTTGAAATATAAGAGAAATATTCGTTTAACAATTCGGAGACCTGACTCGGCTGCAGCTTTTCCGACATCGCGGTAAAACCGACGATATCGGCGAACAGCACGGTCGCCTCGATCGGCCGGCTACTCAAGCGGATCTCGTCCAGATTGGCCAGTACCTTGTCGGCGACGTTTTTTGATACATAGCGGGAGAAGACCTGCTCCACCTGCGATTTCTTCAACAGCCCGGCCGCCATATTGTTGAAACCCTCGAATAAAAAGCCGATTTCGTCGTTGCGCCGGTCGTCGAGCCGGACCGCCAGGTCGCCGCGGTCGATGGCCCGGGTTGCTTCCATCAGATGGTGGATCGGCAGCGACAGGCGCCGGCTCAGCCAATAGGCCAGCAAGGACGCCAGTAAGGTCATGGCCAGCGTGGCGTAGATAATCGCATCGCGGGCCCTGGCCGCGGCCTGGTCCATCAGCGACGCCGACAAGGTCACCACCGCAGAGCCGACCCGGATGTCCTGGTAGATGGCCGGGGCGATAAAGCTGATCAACCGTTCCGGCGGCCTGTCCGCCGTGCGCCAGAACCAGGGCCGGGATATGACCCCGGATATGACCCCGGTTGAATCGAAAACGGTATTGGCCCGGTCCGGCTGGATACCGGCCGCCGACAGCAATTCGCCGTTATGGGCGTAAATACCGGCGCCGAGGACTTTTTCATCCAGGCCCAGGTTGGTGGTCAGCATGCGCAGGTTCAGGCTGTCCTCCGACAAAATCGGCTCACTGGCGAGTTTCGCCAGTTGCAGCGCCATGGTATGGCCGAAATCATGCAGTTGCGCCCGCATCAGGCGGTTCTGGTTATTGCTGATAAACCAGCCCAGGCTCGTCATCCCCAGCACCAGCAACAGGGTCATGACCAGAGCCAGTTTGAACGCAATCGGGATATGGCCGGGTAAGAACCGATACAGGCTCCTTTGTAACACGCTGATGGCAGGCCGCAGAACGGCTTTGATCTTGGTTTTCAACTGGCGTGCTCTCCATTATTCGTCATGCATAGCCCGGCGAGCGGGAATGGAACTATAACAGCTCTTGGGCGGCGGCAAGACTGCGATACTCTGGTCCTGCCGCCGACACCGGCCGGCGCCCTAAGTCCGGACCGAGCCCGGTGAACGTGTGCAGGTCACCACCACCACTCATCTTCTCTTGGTCTTCCTGCGGCAAGGTTGGGCCCGGTGGCCTTTGAATACGGCACCAAGCGTATGGGGCATGGCCGAGGCGGGCCGGCCCCGCCATTTTATTCCGTGATACCATTGGCAGTCTCTGCCACTCAGTTCACGGGAATCACGCCGATGAAGAATCCGAGTGCCGATATCCGGCGCCTTGAGCGCTTCGACCGGGACACGTCCGAATACACCCTGGCGATCATCACCGATGAGGACCACGCGTCGCGCCTTGAGCTGGAGAATGGCCAGGTCGCCTGGGCCTCCACCTTGCGCCACGACAGACTGTATCGCCACATCGACGGCGCCACCGGCATGGTACGTTACACCCTGGAGGACATTCCGCCGGAACAGGGGGGCGAACACCAGCTGATCAGCCTGCTTGCCGAGGGCGGACGCGGGGCTGAGTTTTCCGAACTGGTTATGTTCGGTGAACGCCTGATGACCTTTGATGATCGCACCGGACTGGTGTGCGAAATCCGCAACGGGAATCAACTGGTCCCACGGCATATCCTGATGGCCGGCTGTGGTGACGAGGTGTTCAAGGGCTTCAAGAGCGAGTGGGCCACCCTCTGGGGGGACCAACTGGTGATCGGCAGCCACGGGAAAAATCCCGCTGAAGAATGGGTCAAGATCCTCGATAGCAATTACGGCCTGGCCAGTGTGGACTGGAGCCAGCGCTACCAGCGCATGCGCGAAGCGCTGGGCGTGGACGGGGACGGCTACGTGATTCACGAGGCGGCGGAGTGGCACCCCTACCGCCGGGAGTGGCTGTTCTTTCCCCGCAAGATTTCCCACGAGCCGTATGACAAACACGCCGACGACCGCTACCGAGGCTCGAACCGGCTGATTGTCGCCAGCGAGGATTTCAGTGATATCCGCATCGTGCCCCTGGGCGAGCCTGTCCCCGGGCGGGGCACCTCCACCTTCAAGATTGTGCCCGGGCATCCCGAGGAGTGTATCGGCCTGAAAAGCGTCGAAATCGGAGACCACACCGAAACCTATTTCTTCGCTTTCAATCTCGATGGGGAAATCCTGCAGGAGGATACCCTGATCGGCCGCTACAAGTGCGAGGGGATTGAAATACTCTAGTCGTCCCGAACCCGAAGACCCCCAACTAAAAAAGAAAACACGGCTCGTTGCAGCCGTTGCATTTCTGCTGTGGGAGGAAAATACCATCGCTAAATGGCGTTTTGAGTTGTACCGGACAGATGAATATTGTCGCGTGTCGGCCACCGGCTCGGGGAGGGGCTGTGAAGTTGCCGCCTGAGTTGGCGCAGAATCGCCATGTGGACGGTGCACTGCCGCCGGTGCTGGCCGGCCCCATCGTCCGGCGGGCTACCGCTGACAGTGTGGCGCTGTGGCTCGTGACTTCGGCGGCGGCGCCCCTGCGCTTTCGTCTGACAGTGGCGGGCTCTTCCCGGGAGCGCCGCCTGCGGGAAGAGGAGGTCCGGGTAATCCCGCTGGGAGAGTGCGCTTTCGTGCACCTGGTCCAGGTCGATTTTGACGAGCCTGTACCCGAAGGTAGCCTGGTGGGCTATGACCTGGGCGTGGTTGCGGCGGGGAAGAAGGGCGGCGACGTCGCCTGGATTCGGGACTGGGCCCCGCACCTCTGCCTGCCCGGCGCCACCCATCCCGATTACGTTTTCAAAAGTCGTCTCGACCGCGTCTTTCACGGTTCCTGCCGGCGCCCCCATCACCCGGCCGGCGACGGCCTGGTCCGGGTCGATGCCGAGGTGGCGGCTGCCGGTGCCGATGTTGACGCGCGCCCGGCGCTGTTGATGCTGACGGGCGACCAGGTCTACGCGGACGATGTCGCCGGGCCCACGCTCCGCGCCATCCACCAGCTTATCGAGCGGCTGGGACTGTTCGAGGAACGGGTGCCGGACGCCGACGTGACCGACAGCAAAGCGCTGCGCGGCGATCCCCGCACTTATTACCACCGCCACCAGCTGCTGCCGGCCACCGAACGCAATGTGGCGCTGATCGAGCGTTTCTTCGGCGGCGCCCGCAAACCGGTTTTTTCCTCAGCCAACGCCCGCAACCACCTGATTTCCCTGGCGGAGGTCACGGCCATGTATCTGCTGGCCTGGTCGCCGGTCTGCTGGCGCCTGGTCGACCGGCAGCCTCCGGCCCTGGCCGCCGGAGACGCCGAACTCTACCGGCAGGAGCAGGCGCACATCGACCGCTTCGTCGACGAACTGCCCAGCGCCGCCAGAGCGCTGGCCCACATTCCCACGTATATGATCTTTGACGATCACGATGTCACCGACGACTGGAACCTGTCCGCCCTCTGGGAAACCACCGTCTATGAGCATCCTTTCTCGCGGCGGATCGTCGGCAACGCGCTGATCGGCTATCTGCTCGGCCAGGGGTGGGGCAATGACCCGGCGGCCTTTGGCGAACTTATGCCGCTGGTTACGGACCTGGTGCGGGATGTCGACGGGAATGGATTTCTACCGGATGCCGTCCAGGACACACTGATCGACGAGTTGCTGCGCTTCGGTCAATGGCATTACCGCCTGCCGACATCGCCGCCGGTGGTGGTGCTGGACACCCGCACCCACCGCTGGCGCAGCGAGGTCTCTCCGGCCCGCCCCTCCGGGTTGATGGACTGGGAAGCGCTGACGGAATTCCAGCAGTCGGTGATGGGGGAGAAGGCCGTGATCGTGGTATCCCCGGCGCCGATGTTCGGGGTCAAGCTGATAGAGACGCTGCAGCAGCTGTTCACATTGATTGGCCGGCCGCTCACGGTAGATGCGGAAAACTGGATGGCCCACCGCGGCGCGGCCAGTGTGCTGCTGAATATCTTCAGCCATTCCAGAACACCGGAGACCTTCGTTATCCTCTCCGGCGACGTGCATTACTCCTTTGCCTACGACGTTCGCCTGCGCCACCGCTCCGCCAGCTCAAGGATCTGGCAGATCACCAGCAGCGGTATCAAAAACGAATTCCCCCAGCAGCTGCTCGAAATTCTGGATCGCCTCAACCGCTGGCTGTACGCGTCGCGCTCACCGCTGAACTGGCTTACCAAGCGCCGCCGGATGCGGATCACTCCGAGTCTGCCGGCGGGGCGGGAAGCGGGAGAGCGGCTGTGGAATCAGTCGGGGATCGGTCTGGTCGAACTGGATGAGCACGGGGCGCCGATCGCTATCCACCAACTGAACGCCACTGGCGGTGGCACGCGTTTCCAGGCGAAAGATCAACTCGAAGAGCCGGATAAAATCGAGCCCAGCCGCGCCGGCTACTGAGACTGTCACAGAGATTTTTGATCGCCTCAGGCCGGTGAGGCACGATACGACGCCTCGCCAAGTGTTTGACAGCGGTGTTTCGGATAGCGCGGTTGTCAGTCGCGCTGAGTCGAGAAATCGCGAAGCAATTCGATAAACCTCGCCTGCACAGCGGTGGGTTTCCAGTCGTTGCGCGTGGTAATGCCAATGGCGCGAGTGGTGCCCGCCAGAGGGGTCGGCATCACCGCCAGCAGCCCGGCTTGCACATCCACTTCCACCTGTCGCGCGGGTAACAGTGCGGCCCGATCGGTAGCCTGTAGCAGGCTCCGGATAGCGACCAGCGAGCTGCACTCGATCACATGCTCCGGTGGTGTTAGCTTCTCGCGCTGGAAAAAGCGGCTGAAAGCTTTCCGGGCGGGGGTCCGCTCACGGGGGGCAATCCAGTCCAGTCGACTCAGTTCCCTGGCGCTGGCCCGCCGTTTCGCCAGCAGGGGGTGGCCGGGCCGCACCACGATGTACAGGGGGTCGTCGAACAGAACCTCCTGCCGGATATCCGGGCTGGGCAGGGGGTGGCGCAAGGCGCCCACGATCATGTGGATCTGGGCATGTAGCAATGCGTGGAGTTGTTCATCGTAGGGGCCGTCAACAATTTTTACCCGCGTTTCAGGGTAAACCTGCAATAAGCGGGAGACTGCCTGGGGCACCATGCGTGTTCGGGCCAGGGGCAGGCTGCCCACTGCCAGGCTGGCGACCAACTTGTCCCCGGTGAGTGAGCGCACCTCGTCAAAACCCTGCCGTATTTCATCGAAGGCCAGGTTGGCGTAACGGGCCATCTGCCGTGCCCGCCAGGTGGGCTCGACACCGAAGGGTGAGCGGCGAAACAGCTCCTGGCCGCTGACGGTTTCCAGCTCCCGCGCCGCGCGCTGTACGCTGGGCTGGCTCAGGCCCAACTGGTTGGCGGCGTGACTAAAACTGCCGGTGTTCACCACGGTGATCAGTGCGCGCAGTTGTGTTGCGGTCAGCAAGCGCCGTAATCCCTGTTGGCCGCCGCGCCCGCTAGCCTCGCGTTCCAATTGTTTCAGCCAGGCCAGGCCGCGCTCGACGCGTTCCAGGTAGACCCTGCCCGCCGCCGTTGGGAATACGCCGGAAGTGGTGCGATTAAACAGTTCGGCCCCCAGCATCCGTTCAATGCCGGACAGGCCCTGGGTCACGGCGGACTGGGAAAGGTGCACGGAGCGAGCCGCCGAGCTGATACTGCCGCTGTGGCCCGCCTCGGCGAGGGCAGCCAGATGCCGCAGGTTGGGAACAGTGTCCATGGTCACTCCTTGTCGGGAACGCCATTATAGAAAAATCTAATGGGGTATGACAGTAATCGGACATAGCATTTCAAGCGCTTTGGATAATAATGAGCAGCGTCCGATTTGCAGTTTTTAGTAACTGTTCATATCAAACAAGAGGAGGCTGAATGGGCGTCTGTGTAACCAATATTGAGCGCGTCCCCGAGGATATCGCGGCGCAATATGCCGGCGCCGAAACCGCAACCGTACACGAGGCGCAGGGTCGCAGGGGGCTGATGGCTTCATATATGCGCCCTATCTACCGCCCCGCGAAAATCGCCGGCCCCGCGGTGACCTGTGAGGTGGCTCCGGGAGACAACTGGATGATCCATGTGGCGGTGGAACAGTGCCGGCCGGGGGATGTGCTGGTGGTTTCGCCCTTCAGCCCCTGCGAGGACGGTTACTTCGGCGACCTGTTGGCGACATCCCTGAAGGCGCGGGGTGTAGTGGGCCTGGTGATCGATGCCGGCGTGCGGGACATCGCCACCCTGACCGAAATGGGTTTTCCTGTCTGGTCGCGGGCGGTGTTCTGCCAGGGCACCGTCAAGGAGACCGTGGGTAACGTCAACATCCCCGTGGTTTGCGCCGGCGCGCTGGTCAATCCCGGCGATCTGGTGGTGGCGGATGACGACGGCGTGGTGGTGGTGCCCCGGCAGGGCGCCGCGGAAGCGGCGGAGAAAATACGCAAGCGCCTGATCAACGAGGAAGAAAAGCGCAAGCGGCTCGCCGCCGGCGAGTTGGGCCTGGACATCTACAACATGCGCGAACGCCTGGCCGAGAAGGGGCTGCGTTACGTGGAATCCCTGGAGGATCTGTAAGTTGCAAGCCGCGATTCCCTGTTCGGTGATGCGGGGGGGCACTTCCAAAGGGCTCTATTTCCGCGCTTCCGATTTACCTGCCGAGCCCTCCGCCCGCGACCGTCTGTTGCTGGCGGTCATGGGCTCCCCCGATGCACGCCAGATCGACGGCATGGGTGGGGCGCATCCGTTGACCAGTAAAGTGGCCGTGGTCGGTCCCTCCCGGCGCGACGATGCCGACGTGGATTACCTGTTCCTGCAGGTGGTGGTGGAGCGCGCGGAGGTCAGTGACGGACAGAACTGCGGCAATATTCTGGCCGGCGTCGGTCCCTTTGCCATAGAGCAGGGCATGGTGCCGGCGGGGGACGAATTTACCGACGTTCGCATCCATATGGTCAATACCGGTGCCCTGGCCATCGCCCGGGTGGAAACCCCCGGTGGAGAGGTCCGGTACCAGGGCGATGCCCGCATCGACGGCGTTCCCGGCAGCGCGGCGCCGGTACTGCTCGATTTTCTCGATATCGCGGGTTCCAGTTGCGGCGCCATGCTGCCGACCGGCAACGCGGTGGACAGCGTCGAAGGCGTGGCGGTGACCTGCATCGACAACGGTATGCCGGTCGTGCTGATGCGGGCGGCGGACTTCGGTATCAGCGGTGCGGAAACTCCCGCCGAGCTCGAGGCCAACGCGGATTTGAAGCGGCGCCTGGAGACCATACGGCTTGCCCTGGGCGAGCCTATGCAGCTCGGCGATGTATCGGACAAAACCGTACCCAAGATGTGCCTGGTTTCGCCGGCCCGGAACGGTGGTGCTGTCTCCACCCGGACCTTCATCCCCCACCGGGTGCACGAGGCCATTGGCGTGCTCGGCTCGGTCAGCGTGGCCACCGGCTGCCTGCTGCCCGGATCGGTGGCGCAACAGGTCAGTGGACTCACGCCACAGGATGGCGCCACGCGGATGGATATCGAACACCCCACCGGGTTCTTTACGGTGGAAATGGACGTGGCCGGCAGCGGCGCGGTATCCGGTTTTCAGGTGCGGCGGGCCGCCCTGTTGCGCACTGCCCGCCTGCTGATGCGCGGCGAGGTCATGGTGCCTGGCGCGGCGGTGGATGCGGAGATAAAAACGGTATGAGTGCGATTCGACAGGTGGCCCTGCTGGGGCTGGGTGAAGTGGGAGGCATCCTGGCGCGGGATCTGTTGGTCCGGGGTGGTACCGCCCTGCGGCTCTGGGATCGGCAGTTTGACAACCCCGGGTCGGCGCCCAGCCGTACACGGGATGCACTGCTGGCGCGGGATGGAGTGAGCGCGGCACGCAGCGCGGGGGAAGCGGCGGCCGGCTGCGAGCTGGTTATCTCCGCCGTGACCGCCGACCAGGACCTGGCCGCCGCGGCGTCGGTGCTGCCGGGCCTGCCTCAGGGCTGCTGGTTTCTCGATCTCAATTCGGTGGCGCCCTCGACCAAGCGCAGCGCGGCCGATCTGGTCGACGCCGCCGGTGGCCGCTACGTGGAAGCGTCCGTTATGTCCCCCATCGGCCCGCGCCGCATTTGCTCGCCCATTCTCCTGGCCGGGCCGCACGCGGAAACCTTCGAACCGCTGGCCCGGCAGTTGGGTTTTGCCGGCGCCAGCTTCTATTCCGCCGAGCCGGGGCGGGCCGCGGCCACCAAAATGTGCCGCAGCGTCATCGTCAAGGGAATGGAAGCGCTGATTTCTGAGTCTCTGCTCGCGGCCCGGCACTACGGCGTGGAGGAGGAGGTTCTCACCTCCCTCAACGATCTGTTCCCACTCCCCGACTGGGCGCAACACGCCCGCTACCTGATTTCCCGCACGCTGGAGCACGGTGTGCGCCGGTCGGAAGAAATGCGCGAGGTGGCGCGGACCGTTGCCGACGCGGGGCTCGATCCCTGGATGAGCCGCGCCTGCGTCGAGCGCCAGGCCTGGGCGCCGGGGTTTGCCGATGCGCTGTCGGAGGAGGAGCTTGTCCCCATGCTGGATCGCATTCGCACCGATTTCACCTCCTCCACGACCAAGGGAGAATAAGGGACCATGATTATCGATTGTCACGGCCACTACACCACCGCCCCCGCGCCCCATCAAGCGTTTCGTGAGGCGCAGCTGGCCGCTTTCGAAGCCGGCAAGCCACTGCCGGAACTGCCGCGGATCAGCGACGACGAGATCCGCGAGAGTATCGAACAGAACCAGCTGCGCCTGCTGCGCGAGCGCGGCGCCGATATGACCATCTTCTCGCCGCGCGCTTCGGCCATGGCCCACCACCTGGGGAACGACGCGGTGTCCCAGCAGTGGACCCGCGCCTGCAACGACCTGATCAAGCGGGTGGTGGATCTCTATCCCGAGACTTTCATCGGCGTCTGCCAGTTACCCCAGTCTCCGGGCGTGTCCATCACTCACTCCATCGCCGAGCTTGAGCGCTGCGTGAACGAACTGGGTTTCGTGGGCTGTAACCTGAACCCCGATCCCTCCGGCGGACACTGGACTTCGGCGCCGCTCACCGACAGGAGCTGGTATCCGTTCTTCGAAAAAATGGTGGAACTGGACGTGCCGGCGATGATCCACGTGTCCGGCTCCTGCAATCATAATTTCCACGCCACCGGCGCCCACTATATCAATGCGGACACCACCGCCTTTATGCAGTTTATCCAGGGGGACCTGTTCAGGGATTTCCCGGACCTGCGTTTCGTCATTCCCCATGGCGGCGGCGCCGTGCCTTACCACTGGGGACGCTACCGCGGCCTGGCGGACATGCTGAAACAACCTCCGCTGGATGAACACGTGATGAAAAACGTGTTCTTTGATACCTGCGTGTACCACCAGCCGGGCATCAATCTGTTGTTCGAGGTGATCGATATCGACAACATCCTGTTCGGTTCGGAAATGGTGGGGGCCGTGCGCGGTATCGACCCGCAGACGGGCAATTATTTCGATGATACCAAGCGCTACCTGGACAACTTGAATCTCAGCGAAGAGCAGCGCTACCAGGTCTTCGAAGGCAACGCGCGCAGGGTTTACCCGCGGCTGGACAAGGCGCTGAAAGCGCGGGGGGTATAAACGTGAGCGAAACAAACACAGCGCCTTCGCCCTTTACCATGGACGCCGACTGGCTGCCGTTCCACCCGTCGCCGAGCAAGCCGCGGTTTGTACCGCCCCCGGGCGCGGTGGATGCCCACTGCCATGTATTCGGCCCGGGCGCCCGGTTTCCGTTTGCGCCGGAGCGCAAGTACACACCCTGTGACGCCTCGAAGGAGCAGCTCTGGGCACTGCGGGACCACCTGGGCTTCAGCCGCAACGTTATCGTACAGGCCACCTGCCACGGCGCCGACAACCGCGCCCTGGTGGATGCCCTCGAGCACTCGAACGGTCTGGCGCGGGGCGTGGCGACGGTGGGGAACGATATCACTGACGAAGAGCTGGCCGGGCTCCATGCCGCCGGTGTGCGCGGTGTGCGTTTCAACTTCGTCAAACGCCTGGTGAACGCCTTGCCTTTCGATGTGCTGGAGAATATCGCGCAGAAGATCAAACCGCTGGGCTGGCACATTGTTATCTATTTCGAGGCCCGGGAGCTTCCGGAGTTGTACGATTTTTTCACCGCGCTGCCGACGACCGTGGTGGTGGACCATATGGGCCGGCCGGATGTCAGCAAGCCCGTGGACGGCCCCGAGTTTGAACTGTTCGTCAAGCTGCTGCGGGAAAACCCGAACTTCTGGTCCAAGGTCAGTTGCCCGGAACGGCTGTCGCAGCAGGGGCCGCCGGCTTATGCCGATGTGGTGCCCTTTGCGCGGCGCATCGTTGAAACCTTCCCGGACCGGGTGCTGTGGGGCACCGACTGGCCCCATCCGAACATGAAAAGCCATATGCCGGACGACGGCCATCTGGTGGATGTCATTCCCCGAATCGCGCCCACTGAAGCGCTGCGGCACAAGCTGCTGGTGGATAACCCCATGCGCCTCTACTGGAATTGAGAACCGACGACTGAGAGAACCTTATGTCCCTGGACAAACCCTACGCCGATATACCGGGCACCACTGTCTTCGATGCGGACATGGCGCGGGTCGGCTATCACCTGAACCAGTTTTGCATGTCGCTGATGAAGGCGGACAACCGCGAACGATTCAAGGCGGATGAGCGCGCCTACCTGGACGAGTGGTCGATGACGGAAGCGCAGAAGCAGGCGGTGCTGGAGCGCGACTACAACCGCATGATCGACCTCGGCGGCAACATCTATTTTCTCGCCAAGATTTTTTCCACTGACGGTCTCAGTTTCCAGCACGCCGCGGCCACCATGACCGGTATGAGCCAGGAGGAATACGCACAGATGATGTTGTCCGGCGGCCGCTCGCCGGAAGGCAACCGCTACCTGAACGAAACCGCGGGAGAGTAAAACCATGGCCAGAATTACCGCGGGTGTGACCACCTCGCATGTACCGGCGATCGGCGCCGCCATCGATCTCGGCAAAACACAGCAGGAATACTGGGCGCCGCTGTTCAAGGGCTACGAGTATTCCAAACGGTGGATCGAGGAGCAGAAGCCGGACGTGATCCTGCTGGTCTACAACGATCACGCCTCCGCCTTCAGCATGGAACTGATGCCCACTTTCGCGATTGGCACCGGGGAGAAATTCCCGCCCGCGGACGAGGGCTGGGGCCCCCGCCCGGTGCCGGAAGTGGTGGGGCATCCGGAATTGGCCGCACATATTGCCCAGTCCGTGATCCAGCAGGACTTCGACCTGACCCTGGTCAACAGGATGGACGTGGACCACGGGCTGACCGTGCCCCTGTCGTTGATGTTCGGCCAGCCCGGGGCCTGGCCCTGCAAGGTGATCCCCATCGCCGTCAATGTGGTGCTCTATCCGCCGCCCTCGGGGCGCCGCTGTTACGAGCTGGGCAAGGCGCTGCGCCGCGCCGTGGACAGTTTCGACGGCGATCTCAATGTGCAGGTCTGGGGCACCGGCGGCATGAGCCACCAATTACAGGGGCCGCGCGCGGGCCTGATCAACCGCGAGTTCGACAACGATTTTCTCGAGCGCCTGGTAAATGACCCGGAGGGGTTGTCACAAATGCCCCATGTGGAATACATGCGAGAGGCCGGTTCCGAGGGCATCGAACTGGTGATGTGGTTGGTCATGCGCGGCGCCCTCGACGACAGGGTCACCGAGAAACATCGCTTTTACCATGTGCCCGCCTCCAACACCGCGGTGGGGCATTTGATTCTGGAAAACTCTTAAAACCTGGAAACCGATTTCTGCGGGAGTCACAGTTATGAAAATTGCACTGGCCGGTCCCGGCGCCTTTGGCATCAAGCACCTGGATGGCATACGGAATATCGACGGTGTGGAGGTGGTTTCCATCATCGGTCGGGATAAGGAAAAGAACCGCCAGGTGGCGGAAAAATACGGTGTGGCTCACACCACCACGGAGTTGGAAGAGAGCCTGGCCCTGCCGGAAGTGGACGCAGTCATCCTGTGTACGCCGACGCAAATGCACGCCGTGCAGGCCATCCAGTGCATGCGCGCCGGCAAGCACGTGGAGGTGGAAATTCCCCTGGCGGACAGCTGGGCGGATGCGGAAGAGGTACTCAAGGTACAGCGGGAGACCGGCAAGGTCTGCATGGTGGGCCATACCCGCCGCTTCAATCCCTCCCATCAATGGCTGAACAAAAAGCTGCGCGCCGGCGAGCTGCACATCCAGCAGATGGATGTGCAGACCTACTTCTTCCGCCGCAGTAACCTCAATGCCCTGGGCGAACCGCGTTCCTGGACCGACCACCTGCTGTGGCACCACGCCGCCCACACGGTGGACCTGTTCCAGTACCAGACTGGCGACGAGGTGATCGCGGCCAATGCCGTGGAGGGTCCCATCCACCCCGAACTGGGCATTGCCATGGACATGTCCATCCAGCTGAAGACCCGTGCGGGTTCGATCTGTACGCTGTCGTTGTCGTTCAACAACGACGGCCCCCTCGGCACTTTCTTCCGCTACATCTGCGACAAGGGTACCTACATCGCGCGTTACGACGATCTGGTCAACGGCAGGGAAGAGCCCATCGACGTGTCCCGCGTGGACGTGTCCATGAACGGCATCGAGCTGCAGGACCGCGAATTCTTTGCCGCGATCAGGGAAGGGCGCGAGCCCAACGCCAGCGTTGCCAGTGTGCTGCCGTGTTACAAGGTACTCTACGACCTGGAACAGCAGCTGGAAAATGCCAAATAACGAGCCGAAAAGGGGGAAGTGATGCAGCGCCGTATCGCGGACTGGCAGGGGCCCGCCATAGGCCTGGGCTGTATGAACCTGAGTCACGCCTACGGCACGCCGCCGGCTCCGGCGGATGCCGCGGAGCTGCTGTTGCGGGCCCATGAACTGGGCGTGCGTCATTTCGATACCGCGGCCCTGTACGGTTTTGGCAGGAACGAAGAACTGGTCGGCAAGGTGCTCAAACCGCTGCGCGGCGAGATATTCCTCGCCAGCAAGTGCGGTATGACCGGGGTGGACGGTAAGCGGGTGATCGACGGCCGGCCCGAGACACTCACGGCCACGCTTGAGGAAGCCCTGCGGCGCCTGCAGACGGACCATATCGATCTCTACTACCTGCACCGCTGGGACAAATCCGTGCCCATCGAGGACAGCGTCGGCACCATGGCGCGGATGGTGGAGCAGGGCAAAATCGGCGCGATTGGCCTGTCGGAAGTCTCCGCCGATACCCTGCGCAAAGCGCATTCGGTGCACCCCATCGCGGCGGTGCAAACCGAGTACTCCCTGTGGACCCGCAATCCGGAAATTGCATTGCTCGACACCTGCCGGGAACTGGGTGCGGCGCTGGTGGCCTTCAGTCCCCTGGCGCGCGGTTTCCTCGCCGGTTCGGTCACCGATCCGGAGGCGCTGGAGCCCGGGGATATCCGCCGCAATATGCCGCGCTTTCAGTCACCGCACTTCGCGCTCAACTGCCGCTTGCGCGACGATTTCCGGGAGCTGGCCGCGGAGGCGGGCTGCACCATGAGCCAGCTGGCGCTGTGTTGGCTATTGGAGCAGGACCCCTGCGTTATCCCCATTCCCGGTACGCGGTCGCTTGCCCACCTGGAAGAGAATCTCGCCGCTGCCTCTGTCGGGGTCAGCGAGGACATTCTGGTGAAGGCCTCGCAACTGATCGGACCCAATACGGTCAGTGGTCCGCGGTATGGGGCGGCTACCCAGGCGGAAATTGATACCGAGGATTACGTTTGATCCGAAGCGGGGACGAGTCGGGTAGTGGCTTCTTATTCCCAGCTTTTTGGGGGTGCAATATCGTCAAAATTATTGTAATGTCGTATAGCAATATATGAGGCGGGCGTCGTTATCGGCGCCCCGGTGCGATGAGACAGAGGTAATAACAATAAGAGAGGCCGCTCATGAATTTCCAACGTATCAATCCCCTGACCGGGGAGGTCGCCAGCTCTGCCCGGGCGATGTCCATCGAGGAAGCACAGGCTGTTTGTGACACGGCAGGCGCCGCCAGCGCGGAGTGGGCCGCAATGGGCCCCAACGCCCGCCGGGCTGTGCTGGTCAAGGCCGCGGATGCCCTGGAGGCGCGTCGCGGCGACTTTGTCGAGGCCATGATGCAGGAGGTCGGTGCCACCGAGGGTTGGGCCATGTTCAACCTGATGCTGGCCGCGGGGATGGTCCGCGAGGCGGCGGGACTGACCACGCAGATTGCCGGCGAAGTGATTCCCTCCGACAAGCCCGGTTGCGTCGCCATGGCTGTCCGTGAACCGGTGGGGGTGATCCTCGGTATCGCCCCCTGGAATGCGCCCATCATCCTCGGCGTGCGCGCGATTGCCGTGCCCCTGGCCTGCGGCAACAGTGTCATTCTCAAGGCGTCGGAGATCTGCCCTCGCACCCATGAGCTGGTGGTGGAGGCGTTTGCCGAAGCGGGCTTCCCCGAAGGGGTGGTCAACGTGGTTACCAATGCCCCGGAAGATGCCAATGGTGTGGTCGGTGCCCTGATCGATCACCCGGCGGTGAGGCGCATCAATTTCACCGGTTCCACCCGGGTCGGCAGGATTGTCGCCAAACGCGCGGCGGAACATCTCAAGCCCTGCTTATTGGAGCTGGGAGGCAAGGCGCCGCTACTGGTACTGGAGGACGCGGATCTCGATGAGGCGGTGAAAGCCGGGGCTTTCGGCGCCTTTATGAACCAGGGACAGATCTGTATGTCCACCGAGCGCCTGGTGGTCGTGGATGCCGTGGCGGACGAGTTTGTCGGTAGGTTTGCGGAAAAGGCCTGCTCCATGCCGGCGGGGGATCCGGCCAAGGGTGAAACGCCCCTGGGTGCGGTGGTGGACAGGGACACCGTCGACCGCGTCAACGCATTGATCGACGACGCCGTGGCGAAGGGGGCCCGCCTGGTAGCCGGTGGCAAGGCGGAGGGGGTGGTGATGCCGGCCACTGTGCTGGACGGTGTGACCGCCGACATGGACATTTACCGCGACGAGAGCTTTGGCCCGATCGTGGCGATCATCCGCGCCGCGGACGAGGAGGATGCCATTCGCATTGCCAACGACAGTGAGTACGGCCTGTCCGCGGCGGTGTTTACCCGCGACAGCGCAAGGGGCTTGCGGGTCGCGCGCCGTATCCGCTCGGGGATTTGCCATGTGAACGGGCCGACGGTGCACGACGAGCCGCAAATGCCTTTTGGCGGTGTTGGGGCGTCGGGCTACGGGCGCTTCGGTGGCAGGGCGGGTATCGACCAGTTCACTGAGCTGCGCTGGATTACCCTGGAAACCGAGCCGGGGCACTATCCCATCTGAGCCTCCCGGTTCAGCCTGTCACCTGCGGAGTGATTCGATGAAAACCCAAGTCGCGATTATTGGAGCGGGCCCCGCGGGGCTGATGTTGGGGCACCTGCTGCGCCGGGCCGGTGTCGCCTGCGTTGTCCTGGAGCGCAGGTCGCGGGAGTACGTGGAGGGGCGCATTCGGGCTGGGGTATTGGAGCGCACCACGACGGATATCCTCGATCGCCTGGAAATCAATCAGCGCATGCACGGCGAAGGTCTGCCACACGACGGCTTTTATCTCGCCGATGGGGCGCGGCTGATCCATATCGATGTTGCCCGACTCACGGGCAAGCAGGTGATGGTCTACGGCCAGACAGAGCTGACCAAGGACCTGATCGCGGCGGCACCGGGGCGGGATCTCGAGATCATCTGGGAAGCCGGGGATGTGGCCCTGCACGGTGTCGAAAGTGACGCTCCCTCCGTCACTTTTCTCCGGGACGGTGTACAGCAACGGTTACAGGCGCGGGTTATAGCCGGTTGCGACGGCTTCCACGGCCCCTCGCGCAAGGCGATCCCCGGTAGCCGGAGGAGGGAGTACGAACGGCTCTATCCCTTTGGCTGGTTGGGTATTCTCGCCGAGGTGCCGCCCTGCAACGATGAACTGATCTACGCCAATCACGAGCGCGGCTTCGCCCTGGCTTCCATGCGCTCGAACACCCGCAGCCGTTATTACATCCAGGTCCCGATCGATGAGCCGCTGGAGGCGTGGCCGGACGATCGCTTGTGGGATGAGTTGGCTTTACGCCTGGGGCCGGAGGCCGCCGCGCGTTTGACCCGCGGCCCGTCGCTGGAAAAGTCCATTGCGCCCCTGCGCTCCTACGTGTTCGAGCCGATGCGCCACGGCAGCCTGTTCCTCGCCGGTGACGCCGCCCATATTGTGCCCCCCACGGGGGCCAAGGGTTTGAACTTGGCCGCTTCCGACGTGGCCTACTTGTCCGACGCGCTGATCGGCTGGTTTACCCGCGATGACGAAGAGGGGCTGAGACATTACGCCAGCCGCGCATTGGCGCGTGTATGGAAAGCCGAGCGCTTCTCCTGGTCGCTGACCCGCCTGATGCACAGGTTCCCCGATGAGGGCGCCTTCGAGCGGCGCATGCAGTTGGCGGAACTGGATTACATCGCCTCATCCACCGCGGCGCAGACGGCGATTGCGGAAAACTACGTCGGGCTGCCCCTTTGATAAGCGGTGGCCGCTGATGTCAACAGGAGACCAGCGTATGCAATCGCATTTGACATCCACTCGCGGCATTTCGGATTCGCTACCCCGCTACGATTCCCTGGTGGCCATGCTGTACGCTTCGGTCGAGCGCACGCCGGACCGCACCGCGCTGATCTGCGAAGGGAGAAGTCTGTCCTACGCTGAACTGGGCCGGGCAGTGACCGGCCTGGCCCTGCGGCTGCGGGAGACGGGCCATACCGGGGAACGGCTTGCCGTGATGTTGCCCAACAGCATCGAAACCGTGGTGGCGAGTTTCGCTGTTATGGCCGCGGGGGCGCAGTTGGCTCCACTGAACCCTTTCTTTACACACCGGGAACTGCTGCCCATCGTATCGGCGGCGGAGTTTGCGGCCATCATCTGTAGTGACGAGATGCGGGAGAAAGCCGGGGCGCTGGCCTCGGAAGCCGGGGTGAAATCTGTCCTACCCCTGGTCCCGGGCGATATCGATCGACTGTCGTCCGGTGCGCAGGCTGCCGGCGCGTGCGAGCCCTTGCCGGCGCCCGATTCCCCGGCCCTGCTCATTCACACCGGGGGAACCACCGGCGCGCCGAAAGGGGTTGATCACACTCACCGGTCGCTGCTGTTTTCCATTTACCAGCACGCCGCAATGTGGCCCCTGGAGTTCGGCGGCGAGCGCTTTCTCAGCGTCGCCCCGATGTTCCATATCTGGGGCCTGGGCTATGCCACTTTGGTTCCCGTCTATGCCAGTGGCACCAACATCATCGTGCCGCGCTATGACCCCGAACGGGTACTGAGGGCACTGGGGGACCACAAGGTAACGGTGTTCGGCGGTGGTCCCGCGCCTATCTATGCCGGATTGGCCAGTCACCCGCTGACCAATACGCTGGCGTTTTCATCGTTGAAGTACAGTCTCACGGGAGGCGCCCCCAGCTCCGCCGAATTGCATCGCAAGTGGCGCGAGTTGACCGGTTGCGATCTCTATGAGGGCTGGGGCATGTCGGAAGGGGCGCCGCTGTGCCTCAACCCGGGCGACAGGGAGCCCCGCCCCATGTCGGTGGGCCATCCCGTGCCGGAGACGGAACTGCAGATCGTGGACCTGGAGCGGGGCGATCGGGTGCTGTCCCTCGGTGAACGCGGCGAACTGCGCGTGCGCGGCCCCCAGGTGATGCGGGGCTACCGCAATCGCTCCGGGGAGACTGCCGCCACACTGCGGGATGGCTGGCTGTACACCGGCGATATCGGCTACGTGGATAGTGAAGGCTATGTCTACCTGGTGGACCGGAAAAAAGACATGATCATCTCCGGGGGCTACAACGTATACCCGCGGGAGGTGGATGAGTGCCTGGTGACCAAGCCCGGTATCGCCGAGGCGGCGGCGGTCGGGAAACCGGAGGAGCGCCTGGGTGAAGTGCTGGTGGCCTTCGTGGCGCTTGAAGCGGGTGTTTCCATGTCGGAGGAGGATGTACTGGCTTATTGCGCGGAGCGGCTGGTCAAGTACAAGCGGCCGGTAGAAGTACATTTTGTCGACAGCCTGCCGCGCACCGGTGTCAACAAGATCGACAGGCTGGCTCTGCGAGAGATGGCGATTTCGATAATGACATGATCAACCCCCGAAGGAGAAAGCCATGTATCCCCAGAACCAATGGTATGCGGCGGCCTGGAGCCAGGACGTCACCAACGAACCGTTGGCCCGGACCATCTGCGGAGAGGACATCGTCCTGTACCGGCAACCCGATGGCAGGGCCGTGGCACTGGCCGACCGCTGCTGGCATCGCCAGGCTCCGCTATCCATGGGAAGGGTGCTGGACAACGGCGACCTCCAGTGCCCCTATCACGGCCTGGAGTTCAATGGCGAGGGCGTCTGTACACGCGTGCCCAGCCAGGAGTGTCCACCCAGGAAAGCACGAGTCCGCGCTTTCCCGTTGAGTGAGCGACACCGGTTTGTCTGGGTCTGGATTGGCGACACCGACAAGGTGGATGAACGCCTGATCCCCGACCTACGCTGGAACGATCACCCGGACTGGGTGGGAGAAGGCGGCACATTGACTATCGCGTGCAATTTCAAATTACTGGTCGACAATCTGATGGATCTGACACACGAAACCTACGTGCATTCCACCACCATCGGTGACGAGAAACTGCCGGGGGCACCGGTCGACACCTCGGTGGAAAACGGCGAGGTCAGTGTCCGCCGCGTTATTCCCGATCACGACCCGGCGCCTTTCTGGAAGGCGGAAATCGCTAACGCGCTGGAATATCAGGGTCACTGTGACCGCTGGCAGATTATCCGCTTTATTCCGCCTTCCTGTATCGCCATCGACGTCGGGGTTGCCGTGGCTGGAACCGGTGGCCCGGACGGACATCGCGAGCAGGGGGTCAACGCTTACGTGATCAATGCCATCACGCCGATAGACGAGCGCAACACGCTCTACCTGTGGAATTTCGTGCGTAATTTTGATCGCGGCAACGCACAGCGGACTGCCGATATCCAGAAACGGATTGAGGGGGTATTTCTGGAGGATGTGGCAATGCTGGAGGGGCAGCAGAGAGCGATGGACAGAGGCGGCGAAACTCGCATGGTTACTCTCAAAATCGACTCGGGCATTGCCGCTGCGCGCCGTATTATTGACACCTTGATCTAGTGGGCGATGAGTAAAGTTGTGTAACAGCTCGCTGTGCCAAAGCGCTCAACTCTGCGTTGAGAAAGCTTGAAATAGCCCTGCTATTCCGTACGGAGGCCGTTTTTTCGCAAGGCAAGGCGCAGTGAGTGCCGTGTGGCGGGACATACCGTGAATAGGCCCCTATTCCGGCTCAATCGTGTCCAGGTGCTGCCACAGCTCCCGGATGCGCTCGGTCAGCTCCCGCCTTTCCCGCTTGCCCAACACGGCAAAACAGCGATCTTCATGCTCCGCGATAGCCGACATCACCTTTTTGTTAACGCGTTTGCCTTTGGCGCTGAGTGTCAGTGCCAGCGAGCGCCCGTCCTTGCGCGCGGTCTCCACCAGGCCCTGTTCGATCAGGCCCGCGATGAGTGGGGCCATGTTGGCGCGTTTGATGGACAGAATTTTGCCAATCCGGCTTTGGGTAATGCCGGGATTGGTGGATATCTCCATCAACACCGTGGCTTCGGTAGGGCGCAGGTCCAGGCTGTCCAGTGATCGGGACAGGTCGGCCATGATCAGAACAGATAGCCGGCGCAGATGGTAGCCCAGCAGGTTGTCGGTGGGGTCGCTCAGGGGAGGGCGCTTTGTCGTCATGTCAGTCAGTTCTATTAGTTGCAGTTGCGATTATTGAATGCTATGTTTTATAGCATAACTGGCAGGCGCATGGTGCACCTTCCCATTATCACCGCATCGACCCCTGCGGGTCACTATCCGCTTTTATGAATGGAGAGCAATATGACTGACACAGTAGCCTGCGACGTGCGTGACCGCATCGCGTGGGTGCGATTCAATCGCCCTGAGAAGCGCAACTGCATGAGTCCGACCCTGAATCGCCGTATGCGGGAGGTGTTGGACGAACTGGAATTCCGCGACGATGTGGGGGTACTGGTATTGACCGGGGAGGGCTCGGCCTGGAGCGCGGGCATGGATCTCAAGGAATACTTCCGCGAAACTGAAGCGAAAGGCCTGGGCGCCGTGCGCCAGTCCCAGCGTGAGGCCTACGGCTGGTGGCAGCGCCTGCGCTGGTACCAGAAGCCGACCATCGCCATGGTGAACGGCTGGTGTTTTGGCGGCGGCTACGGACCGTTGTTCGCCTGCGACCTCGCCTTTGCCGCCGAGGAGGCGACCTTCGGTCTCAGCGAGATCAATTGGGGTATCCTGCCCGGCGGTGGCGCAACGAAAGTGGCGGTGGAGCTGATGGGCTTCCGCAATGCCATGTATCACGCCATGATGGGGGAGAATATCGATGGGGCCAAGGCCGCCGAGTGGGGGCTGGTCAACGAGGCCTTGCCCCTGGCAAAACTGCAAGACCGGGTCATCGAGGTGGCCAATGTGCTGCTGGAGAAAAACCCGGTGGCTCTCAAGGCGACCAAGGATGCCGTGCGCCGGGTGGGTGAGATGACCTACGACAACGCGGAGGATTACCTGGTGCGGGCCCAGGAGGCCGCCAACAGTTTTGACAACGAGGGGCGCAAGGAGGGCATTCGCCAGTTTATCGACGACAAGACCTACAAACCCGGCCTGGGGGCCTACGAACTCAATATGCAGGGTGATTGAAAGCTCACTCACTGACACGGGAAATAATAATGACACCATCCCCACAGCAATTGCTCGACAATGCGCCGATGAGCCGCCTGCAGGTCATCGCGGTAATCCTTTGTGTCCTACTCAACGCACTGGACGGCTTCGACGTATTGGCCATCAGTTTTGCCGCGCCGGGCATTGCCGATGAGTGGGGTATTTCCCGGGGAATGCTGGGTGTCGTATTGTCGATGGAACTGATCGGCATGGCGGTCGGTTCGGTGGTTCTCGGCGGCGTCGCTGACCGGGCAGGGCGCAGGCCGACTATCCTCGGCTGTCTGCTGATCATGAGCAGCGGTATGTTTCTCGCCTCCCTGGCTCGCGACGTATACATGCTCTCGGTTATCCGCCTGGTTACGGGCCTGGGTATCGGCGGTATGCTGGCGGCGACCAACGCCATGACCGCGGAGTGTTCCAACAGCCGTTGGCGCAATGCCAATGTGGCGATCATGGCAACCGGCTATCCCCTGGGGGTGATCGTGGGTGGTTCGATCGCCTCGGTGCTGTTGGCGAGCTTCGACTGGCGGGCCGTGTTCCAATTCGGCGGGGCCGTCACCGCGCTGATGATTCCCCTGGTCTGGCTGTTCCTGTCCGAGTCCGTCTCCTATCTGTTGCAGCGCCGTCCGGCGGGAGCCTTGCCGCGAATCAATGGCATATTGGCGCGCATGGGACATCCGCCGCTCACCTCGCTGCCGGAAGCGCTCGCGCAGGTGCGTCGCGCTTCCTGGTCAGAGTTGTTTTCCCCCGGCCTGGCATCTACCACGATATTGCTGACCGCAGCCTATTTCACCCACATCATGACGTTTTACTTCATCCTGAAGTGGATTCCGAAAATCGTGGTGGACATGGGTTTCTCCGCTTCCCTGGCCGGCGGCGTGCTGGTTTGGGCGAATGTGGGGGGGGCCATCGGCTCCATCCTGCTCGGCCTGTTGACGCGCAAATTCAATGTGCGGGCCCTGGTACTGGGGGCCCTGTTGGGGGCAGCGGTCATGGTCTGCGTATTCGGTCGGGGGCAGGCGGATCTCACGCAGTTGGCCCTGGTGGCCGCGGCGGCGGGCTTTTTCACCAACTCCGCCATCGTCGGTATGTACGCTATCTTCGCCCAGTCCTTTCCCACGGAAGTGCGTGCCGGGGGCACGGGCTTTGTTATCGGCTTGGGGCGGGGCGGCGCAGCCCTCGGGCCCATTGTCGCCGGCCTGCTGTTTGAAAGTGGCCAGGGTTTGTCCAGCGTCGCCTTTGTCATGGCCATGGGGTCACTGGTCGCGGCGGTGATGCTGTTGTTATTGCTCCGGCGCGGCAAGGCCGGTGTCCTGTCACGCGTCTAGTTTCGGCCGTAGGATGGGCAAAGGAGCGTAGCGACGTGCCCATCTTCCGGGACCTTGATGGGCACGCTACGCTTTGCCCATCCTACAAGTTGAAGTGCTATGAAATATTGCAATATATTGATTGATAGCTACACTGTATAGCAGTCGTATGACGAGCTGAAGTTCCGTGCTCATAAAGATAATAAAGAAGCGGAGGGAAGTTCATGAAACAGTGTGTACCGGTATCGGTGTTGTTCAACCGTAATTTCCTTGCCTCGAGCCTGGCCCTGGCTTCCCTGGCGGGCCCTGGATCGCACGCCCTGGCGCAGGAGGCCTCTGTGGCGCAGCTGGAGGAAGTGGTTGTGACTGCCCGGCGGCGGGCGGAGAACCTCCAGGACGTGCCGATTTCGGTGACCGCCATGTCTGCCGAGGCACTGGAGCGGCGCCAGATCTTTTCCACGGTGGACCTCGATCGGGCCACCCCGAGTATGCAGTTCACCAGCTACGGGCAGCTCTCCGGGAACAATGCCGCGGCGGTTGTGTTCATTCGCGGTGTTGGCCAGCTTGACCCCACACCCGCGGTGGACCCGGGGGTAGGCTTCTATATCGACGATGTTTATATGGGGCGCTCGGTGGGCGCGGCCATGGATTTTCTCGATGTCGCCGATGTTCAGGTGCTGCGGGGTCCCCAGGGAACTCTGTTCGGCCGCAACACCATTGGCGGCGCGGTCATCGTCAACTCCCGCCTGCCGGGTACCGAATTTGGTGGAACCATCAGCGCGGAACTCGGTGACGACAACCTGTACCAGGTTTATGGTGTCGTGGATCTGCCGGTCAATGAGGACTTGGGACTGCGCCTGTCGGCGGGTACGCGCAAGCGGGACGGTTACGTTACGCGGGAATTCGACGGGCAGGACCTGGGCAACGAGAACGGCTACACCCTGAAGGGAACATTGCGCTGGACGCCTTCGGATTCCCTGGACGTGATTCTGCGGGCCGACTATACGGAAAAGGATGAGCACGGCTCACCGTTTGTCTTCAAGGGTATCAACACCAATGCGCCGGTGCCGGCTATTGTCAGTGTGGCCGCCGGCTGCCCCGGGGCGACCATGCCGTTTGCGCCGCTGGAGCCCGGTGACCCGCGCTTTGGCGCCCCCTTTGTTCCCGATACGGATGACCCCCGCTGCGCCAACAACCACTACGATAAAGGCCCTTATACCAACGGTGGCACTGCGCCGGTGGAGAGTACGTTTGAAGGCTATGGCTCCTCGGGTACCCTGGCCTGGCAACTGAACGACGCCCTGGAATTGCGTTCGATCACGGCCTACCGGGAAACCGACTGGACGGGCATTCGCGATGCGGACAATACACCATTCACCCTGATTACTACGGATTACACCAGCACATCGGAGCAGTTCAGCCAGGAACTGCGGCTGAGTTTTACATCGGACCGGGTGCACGGCATAACGGGGCTGTACTATTTCGACGAGGACACTTCTGATCGGGTGACGGTGCCGCTGGCCTTTCCGCCGGCTCCCCCTTTTATCGCCTCGCTGCTGAACGGCGGCCCCGGCACCCGCGACCTCCAGTTTGTCGACCTGGGCACCGAGTCGACGGCGGTATTCACGGAGTGGACCTACGACGTGACGGATGCCCTTAGCCTGACCGGCGGCCTGCGCTACACCGATGAAGATAAATTCATGCAGGGGGTGATATTCAATCTGTTCCCGGCCACCGACCCCGACCCGGACCCGCTACCGAATGCGGCCATCCCCGACGGTGGGCCGTTGTTTATCCGCCCGGACGAATATACCGAGAACTTTCAGAAAATGACGGGCTCGGCCAGCCTGACGTACAACTGGACGCCGACGGTCATGACCTACCTCAGCTACGCCGACAGTTTCAAATCCGGCGGTTTCAACCAGCGCTACAACAGCCCCACGCCGGACTTTAACCCGGTGACATTTGACGAGGAAACGGTGGAGTCCTATGAGTTGGGCATCAAGGCCAACATCGGTGACAGCCTGCGATTCAACGCCGCCGTTTTTTCCTCTTCCTACAGCGACATACAACTCATCTATCGTCAGGGCGTAGTGCCGCTGTTGTTCAATGCCGGCAGTGCCTCCATCGACGGGTTTGAACTGGAATTCACCTATGCACCCAACCTCAGCCTGATTGTCGATGGCGGGTTCAGTTACCTCGATGACTCGATTGACGACATCATTGAGATCCCGGGAGCGGACGCCACAGTGGGGCCGGACAACAGCCTGCCCTTTACACCGGAGTGGCAAGGAAACCTGGGCGTTGGCTACAGCTTCACCTATGGCGATGACCTGGAACTGATGCCGCGAGTTGATGTGGCCTACACCGATTCACAGTTCTTTGATGCTGCCAACACCGAACTCACCGCCCAGAACGACAGCGTAACCACCGTTAACGCCTCCGTGACGCTGAGCGCACCCGGCACCGGCTGGCGGGTCACACTGCGCGGGGATAACTTGACCGATGAACTGTATCCGGTACAGGGCAACGCATCGCTGGCTACCCTGGGCTATGGGGAAATCGTCTACGCCCGGCAGCGCAACTGGACGCTGTCTGCGGCCTACGATTTCTAGTGCGAATCTTCGGCAAGCCTCACAGGACTTGGCTTGAGCCGGGCGACCGCTCGGCTTTTTTTTGCCGGGGCAGGGCATGCGGTTGAGGGCCTGCGAATGGGAGTGCCCGGAACTGGCTGACGATGTCTGGCACCAGTTGATATCAGGAACACACTGAACCGTAATTACATAAAAATTAGCGATTAAGTTCCCTTAAACCAGTAGGGGGTTCGATGAGTCCTATCCTGCGCGTCAATACTGCAACCGTCGCCCCGCAGCGGCGGCTGGACTACTGGAATGACCACGTTGCCAGCCTCTATACCGGCATGTCAGTGGACAGTACAGCCAGTAACTTCTCTGCCCGCCTTTTGCACGTCAACGTCGGGCGCATCGGCGTTATGCGCGCCCTCTCTGATCAGGCGATTGTCCGGCGTAACACCAGCAGCACCCACGTCCCCGGTGACCAGGATATCCTGAAGATACATTTGCAGAACCGGGGCACCAGCATCAATCGCCAGGGGCGGCGGGAGGCCAGGTTGCAAGTGGGGGATTTGACCGTCTGTGAAAACCGCTCTTCCTATTTGATCGAGCCTTCCTCCGAAAGCGATATATTTGCTCTCGAGCTACCTCAGAATCTGGCACAGCAGTACTTCCCGGATATTTCCGCGCGTATCATGCAGCGGGTCACGGCCTTCTCGCTGCACGGCCGCCTGCTGTTCAATCTGTTGAACACGATTTACCAGGAATGCGATCCCGGTTACCGCGAGGACATCGACCTCGATGACCTGGAACCCGTACTGCTGGAGTTGCTGAAGCCGGTGTTGAGCAATCCCCGTGATGACAACGTCGACATGGGTTCAAGTAAGACCAGAGGCTCGCTACAGCGACTGAAAACACTGGTGCAACAACATCTGCTGAATCCCGACCTGGGTACCGAGATGCTGGCCAATGAGGCGGGCATGTCGGAGCGACGGGTACAGGCACTGTTTGCCGAACTGGGTACGACGCCCACCTTCTATATCCGTGATCAACGCCTCGACTGGGCCGCGGAGCGTTTGCGGTACGATCTCGATCAGCCAGTAACCCGTATCGCCCACAGTGCCGGATTTAACGATTCGGCCTATTTCAGCCGCTGTTTTCGTCTCCGCTACGGCGAGACACCCAAGTGCTACCGTGCGAGGCCAGCAGTGTCTCGTTAAACGCGGACTCTGCGCTACGGATCAATCCTCTTTTTTTTCGCCACAGTACAAGTTTGCTGCCGCCCAGCCTCCTATGATTACACCATAAATATAAATACGATAATGAGAGAGGGCAGCATATGACAGTGAACAACTATGGAGTTGGCAAGTTACTCCTGCTGGGCGCGGCGTCGACACTGACACTGAATGGCTATGTCTCGGCACAGCAACTGGAAGAGGTAACGGTCACCGCGCAAAAGCGCACCGAGAATATACAGGACGTTCCCATTGCCATCAGTGCCTTTAGCGCCGACAAGCTGGAGGAAAAAGGCGTGACCAATGTGTCCCAGGTCTCGGATTTCACCCCGAATATCCAGATCGACCGGGCCTCGCCATTCGCCGGCTCTTCAACCATTATCAGCGCCTTTATCCGCGGCATCGGCCAGAACGATTTCGCCTTCAACATGGAGCCCGGTGTCGGCCTGTATGTGGATGGTGTCTATTATGCGCGCACCGTGGGTGCCGCCATCGACCTGCTGGACGTGGAGCGGGTGGAAGTACTCAAAGGCCCCCAGGGCACCCTGTTTGGCCGCAATACCATTGGTGGGGCCCTGCATGTGATTACCCGCCGCCCCGGCGATGAGCTGATGGCCAAAATGGAGGTCACCACGGGCAGCTATGACCGACTGGATGTCCGCGGCACCCTGGACATCCCGCTGGTGGACAATACCTTGTACTCCTCGGTGTCATTCTCCTCCACCGAGCGGGACGGCTATCAAAAGCGCATTCCCTTTGACCCCTCCGCGGTGAACCTGGTCAACCCGGTGACCGGGTCCACCTACACCGGGGACAGCTTTGTCACGGACTCCGATCTCTATATTCGCGCTCGCGACAGCGCCGGCGGCGACCGGCAGGGAGGCGAGAGCAGCGCCAGCCTGCGGGGCAAACTGCTCTTCACCCCCTCCAACGACCTGGAAGTGAGTCTCAGCGGCGATATCACCCGGGCCCGCGAGGAAGCCAACGCCACCACACTGGTGGGTACCAATGGCCTGGGTTTCCCTTTTGCACTGGCCTACAACAGCTGCGTCGACGGCGTTGACCCCTCGACCATTGCCCTGGGCCCCGCACCGACCTTTGCCCTCGCGGGCATTTGCGATATCGACCGCGGCCCGGTCAACCAACCGCTGTCAGATACCAGCAATCGCTTGCCCTGGGGTGATCATTTCATCACCGGCGACAAGGACAGGAGCTATTCCACCGGCAGCAACTATTCGGACGTCGATACCTGGGGGCTGAACACCACTATTGACTGGTCGATCAATGACACGCTAGCGCTCAAGTCCATCACCTCGTATCGCGAGTTGGAGTCCGTATTCGGCGTGGATATGGATGGCTCGCCGCTGGGCTTCCTGGACACTTCGTTTACCATGAACCAGGAGCAATTCGCCCAGGAATTCCAGCTCAACGTCGATGCCTTTGACGGCAGGTTGCATTCGGTGCTCGGCGCCTATTACTTCCAGGAAGAGGGCGATCTGCTCGATACCGTGACCTTTGGCTCCGGTCTGGTGCAGGTATTCGGCCCCAACGATCTGGAAAACAAGGCCTACGCGCTGTTCACCCACAACAACTATCAATTGACGGACAATCTGGGCCTGACTTTCGGGATTCGCTATACCGAGGAGGAAAAATCCTTTACCGGCGGCCAGAGAGAGGTCAGTGGTTTTACCTCGCAGTTTGTCAGCAACTTTGGCTTCCCGCCGCAGATCTTCCCCGGCTTCGCAGAGGGGGACCTGGAGTTGCTGTTCCCGCCGGGCAAGAACGAAAAGGACTTCGATGACACCTCGGTTCGTGTGGGGGCGGAATACCATATCGGCGGAGATACCCTCACCTATGCTTCCTTTGCCCAGGGCTACAAGACCGGTGGCTGGACCACTCGCCTGGGGGTACCGATGGCGGTATCAGCGGCCCTGGCGCCGCCCGGCGTGGTGGACCCGGTAAACCCGCCCGAACACGACTCCGAAACGGCGGAAACCTGGGAAGTGGGCATCAAATCGGAATTGTTTGACCGCCGTATGCGCGTCAATCTGGCCCTGTTCACCACCGACTACGAGGATATCCAGGTAGTGGCGGCACCGGCCTTCACCTTCGGCGTCCCCTGGTTCTTCAATGCCGGCAACGCCCGCATCCGCGGTGCGGAACTGGAGATGGATGCCAGCCTGACGGACAATTTTATAGTCAACGGCAGCTTCGGCTACCTGGACGCGGAGTACCGCTCTCTCGATGATATCGCGCTGGCCGGTGGCATCACCCTGGATCACCAGTTGATGAACGTTCCCGAGCAATCGGCCAATCTCGGGGGCACTTATACTCTGGGCGTCGCCGGGGGTTACCGCCTGCTGTTGCACGCGGATGTGATCTACAAAGGCAAGATGGCCCGCGACCTGGTCAACACGCCGGCGTTGATCCAGGATGGTTTTACCATGGCCAACGCCTCCATCACTTTTGAACCGCCCGCTGCCAACTGGCAAGTGGTGCTGGGTGGCCAGAACCTCACCGATGAGCGCCATATCGTCACCGGCAACGCCAATGAGGCGGTGGGAGCGACCACCGTCACCTATAGCCGCCCCCGGACCTGGCACATGACGTTAAGACTTGATTACTAGCACTGGTAACACTAGAGCCGCATGCCGCGACTCCTTTTTGCCATTATTCCAGGAGTATCGACAACATGTCCCTATCTGCATCCGACAAACTGTTGAGTGACTCGCGCTGGCAGGGCAGGCTGTTCAACGGCAGTTGGTTCCCCTCCCAGGGCGGTGTCTGTGAGGTGGTCGAACCGGGTACCGGCGAGACCCTGTCCAGGGTTGGGTTCGCCAATGCCGCCGACGTCGCCACCGCCTGCGCCGGCGCGGCCGCAGCCCAGGCCGAGTGGGCCCGCCTGGGTGCGCGCGAACGCGCCGAACTGTTTCGCAAGGCGGCCAATATCCTGCAACAGGACTTCGACGAGCTGTCTGTGTATGTCGCTCGCGAGACCGGCGGGATTATCCCCAAAGGCCAGCATGAAGTCCGCGAAGCCATTGCCATACTGCACCACGCCGCCGCGCTGGCGCAGCAGTCCTGCGGCGAGATGCTGCAGAGCCCGCCGGGGCGCCTGAGTCTCGCGCGGCGGGTGCCGAGGGGTGTGGTGGGGATTATCTCCCCATTCAATTTTCCCCTGGTGTTATCCATGCGCGCGGTGGCCCCGGCGCTCGCCTGTGGCAATACCGTGGTGCTCAAGCCCGATCCGCAAACGCCGGTATCCGGCGGTTTCATGATCGCCCGTGCCTTCGAGGAGGCGGGCCTGCCCGAGGGCGTGTTACACGTCCTGCCGGGTGCCGCGGAGGCCGGGGAGGCGCTGTGCACGGATCGCCATGTGCAGATGATCCAGTTCACCGGTTCCACCGCCGTGGGCCGCCGGGTGGGTGAACTGGCGGGCAAACACCTGAAGAAAGTCTCCCTGGAACTCGGCGGCAACAACGCGCTGATTATTCTCGACGACGCGGATCTCGATGTCGCCGTCAACAACGCCGCCTGGGGGGCGTTCCTGCACCAGGGACAGATCTGCATGGCCGCCAGCCGTATCTTCGTGCAGGAACCGATTCGCGAGGCCTTTATCCGCGAGCTGGCGGAAAAAGCCGCGCAGCTGCCGGTGGGCAATCCCGCCGCCGGCCAGGTGGCACTGGGCCCGGTGATCAATGACAAGCAGTTGCAGCGGGTCAAATTAATTATTGCCGATTCGGTTGCCGCCGGCGCCAGGATCGAAGCTGGTGGAGAGCATGAAGGCCTGTTCCATCAGGCCACGGTGTTGTCCGGCGTCAAACCCGGTATGCGCGCATTTGATGAGGAGTGTTTCGGGCCGGTTACCGGCGTCATCGGATTCGACACCGACGAGGAAGCCCTGCAACTGGCGAACCGGCATGAAGGCTCCCTGGCCGCGGCGGTGATCTCGGCGTCGGTGGGGCGAGCCATGCGTATCGCCGATCAGCTTAAATCCGGCCTGGTGCACGTCAATGATCAAACCGTCAACGACGATGCCAACAACCCCTTCGGCGCCCCCGGGGTGGCCGGTGCCGGCTCATCGGTGGGCGGCCCCGCCGATATCGACGAATATACCCGCTGGCAGTGGCTCACAATCAGGGATACGCCGCCGCAATACCCGTTTTGATCCCGTGACTACTCTCCCCTCTCCCGCTTGCGGGGGAGGGGCCGGGGAGGGGGGACTGTGGGGATGAGTAGTTACCCCGTTTTTATCGGAGACCAAGTATGAGAATAAAAGCTGCTGTCTGCCGCGCACCGAACGCACCACTGGAAATGGAAACTCTGGACCTGGAAGAGCCGCGCGACACGGAGATCCTGGTGCGCGTGGTGGCGACGGGCATCTGTCATACCGACATTGTGGTGCGGGACGGCCTGTTGCCGACCCCGCAACCGGTGGTCCTCGGCCACGAAGGTGCCGGCGTGGTTGAAAAGATTGGCAAGGCCGTCAGCAAAGTGGCGGTCGGCGATCATGTGGTCATGACCTTCAACTCCTGCGGCCGTTGCCCGAGTTGCCTGGAACAGGCATCCAGCTACTGTTACGAGTTTTTTCCGCGCAATTTTTTTGCCATCCGCGCCGACGGCAGCAGTGCCCTGTCCCGCAATGGCGAACCGGTCCACGGCAATTTTTTCGGGCAGTCGTCGTTTGCCAGCCACGCTCTGTGTCACGAGCGCAATATCGTCAAGGTATCGCAAGAAGTGCCCCTGGAATTGCTTGGCCCCCTCGCCTGCGGCGTGCAGACCGGCGCCGGCGCTGTGATCAACGCGCTCAAAGTCACCGCCGGAAAATCCTTTGCAGTGTTTGGCGCGGGCTCGGTGGGTTTATCGGCCGTCATGGCCGCGCGCGTGGTCGGCGCCACCACCATTGTTGCCGTCGACGTAAACCCCGATCGCCTGGATTTTGCCCGCGCGATCGGCGCCACCCATGTCATTGACTCCCGCGAGGGCGGCGCCAGCGAACAGCTTGTCGAACTCACCGGCGGCGGCCTGCACTACGCGCTGGACACGACCGGGCTCGCCCCGGTAATCCGCGAGGCGGTGCTCAGCCTCGCACCCCGGGGGACCTGTGGCGTACTCGGCGCCTCTCCTCCGGGCAGTGAAATCGTGCTCGACGAGGTGCATTTCATGAGCGGTGGTCGCCGCCTGGTCGGTATTGTCGAGGGGGAATCCAATCCCGATGTGTTTATCCCCGAACTGGTGGAGCTGTACCGCCAGGGCCGTTTTCCCTTTGACAAAATGGTGAAGTTCTACGCCTTTGACGACATCAATGAGGCCATCCACGATTCGGAAACCGGCAAAACCATCAAACCCATTTTGAAAATAGGCTAAGTTATGCCTTTACACCCCATTGCCCAGGCCATTATCGAGCAACTGGAAGCCCAACCACGATTGCACACGCTTACCGTGGAGGCCGCCCGCGAGCACCTGAGGCAATTCGCCCGGTCCCTGCCACAGGGTGAAGCTGTCGCCGCAGTGGAGGACCGGTTAGTCCCCGTGAACGATGGCGAAATCCCCATTCGTATCTACACCCCTTACGGGACAGGCCCCTTCCCGGTAGTGGTATATTTCCACGGTGGTGGCTGGACGATCGGCGATTTGGACACCGATGATGCAACCTGCCGGGCAATCACCAACGCAGCGGCGAGCCTCGTCGTCTCGGTGAACTATCGTCATGCGCCGGAATACAAGTTCCCCACAGCCGTGGAGGATGCCTACGCATCGGTGTGCTGGGTCGCCGAAAACGCCGCCGGGTTCAACGGTGATCCGGCCAGGCTGGCCGTGGCCGGCACCAGCGCCGGCGGTAACCTTGCAACGGTCACAACCCTGATCGCACGGGACCGGGAATATCCAGACATAGCCGGCCAGGTACTACAGGTACCCGTCACCAATCACGCATTCGACACGCCTTCCTATCGGGATTGCGCCACTGGCTACGGGCTGGAACGCCCCACCGGTGAGTGGTTTTGGCACAACTACCTGCGCACCCCGGAAGACGGCACACACGAGTACGCGTCGCCGCTGCGCGCAACCAGTCTTGCCGGTTTGCCGGCAGCACTGATTATCACCGCCGAGTTCGATCCGTTACGCAGTGAGGGCGAAGCCTATGCCAGGCGTCTCGAGTCGGCGGGTGTGCCGGTAAGCTATCATTGCAAAAAAGGCATGATGCATTTGTTCCTCGGCCCAGAGCCCATTGACGATATCGCAGGATTTCTTGGTTCTTTGTTCTACTGAATCTAATCGCCAGAGGAACACGCTGCGATACGGTTTATTTTGATTTTGCCATCGGTACCGGAGTGGGCCCAGACTACATCGCCATTTGCAGCGGTTTTCATATCCTGGAAATTGTCAATGCTCAAAGAAGTGGTGACAGGCCCTTCGATAATTTCTCCGCTGATTGCATCCGCAACGGCAATAATTAGATTTCCGTTCGCGCGCCAGCCCAACAGCAGTTTGTCTTGAGCGTAGGCTGCCATATACGCGCGGAATGGATAGGTTGCATCAAGGTTCTCCGCTTCGTTCACCGTAAGCGTTTGTGCCATGCTGGATTGTGCATCTTCAAATTTCCCCAGCTTCAGCACGAGGTCCTCGCCCTCAGTTTGTATATAGTTAAACCAGAAACCATACTCGCTGGGCACCAGGCCACCCAATGCGCGACCGCTTGGGTCGGAATCATCCAGCCAGCTTGTATAGGACGGCGATGTCAAATTGCTGAAACGGGCCAAACGCATTGCGTTGGGGTAGGTATCTCCATGACAGCTGGCTGCCCAGGTGAAATCGTTGTGGGCCAAACGCACGGACCAACTATGACTGCAACCCCAATCCCAACCGCCATTGACCAGGGCTCCTGAGTCCGCATTGACAAATTTCAGGGTGTCGCCTGCATGAATATCAACTTCGCCGGCTTCCCCTGGTCGTTCTGTGGACATCGCGGAGCGGTAGTAAACACCGACTTCATAGCCATTGGTTGCGAGACGGGCTGTATGACCGTACCACCAAATAAACTGCGCTCCAACTGAATCGACGTTGGCTTTTTTGGTGAGTGTCGTTCGAGCCCTCAGGTCCCCTGTGGCATTCAGGAGCACGACATCCATTTTTCCGCACACGTTCTCGTCCGGGGTCTCCTCACCACGACAGTACTTGGGTGAATAGATGTCCGGATCATTTTCCATGATCGCCAGAGCAAAACCATTCTCGATTGCGATTGCATCGTGAACTTCAAGACCGGCTAACGAAGGCAGGTTCGCAATAACCTGATCGGCAGCGTCAAGTTTTCTTAACTGAATGTCCCCGGTACTGCGCTCTGTCCAGGCCAGTAAACTTTCATCTTGGGGAAGCGGGGCGAGGATGGCTGGAGTGTATTCATTGTTTACAGCGGGGTTATAACCTTCGCCCAGGTTGACCACTGTTTGCCGCCAACGATCCTCAAGCGGAGCACATGATGTCTCTCCACCAGAAGAACTGCTCGAGCTCGAGGAGCTACTGGAGGAACTGCTGGAGGAAGTACTGGAGGAAGTACCGTTTGAACCTGATGAGCTTGTGGAACTACTCGAGCTTGAGGAGTTCGAGTCGGAGGAACTACTTCCACCTCCACCGCAACCGACGAGGAGAACCAATACAGATGCACTCAAAGTGCGGCACCCGGGCTTGAAAAAATGTTCCATCTATTTGGGCCAGATTGCTGAAAACGTAAAATTTAATCGCTAGGTGAGAAAAAATCGACCCATTAGTCGACATTGGAAAGGATAATTTACTCACAAGTCGGAAATGCGAAACGATTAAGTCACAGTTTGACCTCCGCTGTAGCAGGACTTAATGGATGGGCGGGCCGGTGCCGGGTATCTGCTGCGGCATTCGGACAATGATGCACCAGCTGGGCAGCGGCAAGGTGCCGGGTCGTTCCGGCAGCGTGGACGGCTCTGTGCGGCGGTCCACCGCCAGAGTAAAGGGTCATGGAAACCGTCGACTTTATAATCGCGCTGGGACCTGCTCTATGAGCTGAGCGAGAAGGTGCCCAACCAACGGCTGTCTACGACGTCTCCAGCAAGCCGCCGGCCACCATTGAACAGAGTAGGGGTCATTACCGGGCTGCTGCCGGCTATATACAGCAGCCATTCGGGCGAGGCTGTAAATGACCGGATTGGGGAAGGAGGCGTGTTTTCTTCCTATACTCCCATCATGAAAAAGATTGCTCTTTGTTCTTCTTTCGTCTCTTTCTTTGTCGTTTCGCCGCTTTTTGCTTCCGATGAGGTGTCGACCCCCTACTTCGATCGCCTCACAGGATTCTGGGGCGGCCGGCGTACCGAGCTTTCCGAACAAGGTTTTGAATTCTTCGCCTATTACAACGCGATCCTCGCCTCCAACGTCGCCGGCGGCATCCGCTCCGAGACCAACTATGCGGGTGATCTCTTCACCGGCATAAATCTCGATCTGGAAAAGTTCTTCGGCTGGAAGGACACCGTATTCACCCTGTCCGCGATCAACCGTCACGGCAGTGACATCACTCCGTCGGTCGGCAGCCAGTACAGCGTCATGCAGCTCGTGGGCGGGCAGACGACGTTCCTCTACAACGTCACATTGGAAAAAGGCTTCGCCGACGATGACATCCTGGTGAAATTTGGGCGGATGACCGCTACGGACGATTTCGTCGGTTCGCCGTTCTACACTTATTCGCTCAACAACGCGGTCAACGGGCAGATCCGCGCCGTCCTCTTCGACGGTGTGATGACCTCCTATCCCTTCGCCGTGTGGGGCGGGCGCGTAAAGGCGAAGCTCGCCGAGGACCACACCCTGCAGGTAGGTCTCTTTCAGTTGACGGACGACATGTTCGATCCCGATAAGCACGGCCTCGACTTCGGTTTTTCCAGTGACGACGGTGTATCGATCTTCCTGCAATACGACTGGACGCCGAAGCTCGAGGGCCGTCCGGCACGTTTCTACGGCGGGTTGAATCAAAACATCGGCTTCGACATGGATAAATTCAACAGCCCGGATACCCTTGACAGGTTCACTCGTTTCTACGGCGGCGCGGACTACCAGTTCTGCAGTGAGGCGCCCGGTTCGGAGGAGGGGCTGTACCTTTTCGCGACACTGGCTTACACCACGCAGGAGGAAGTGGCGATCATCCCACTGCAGTCCAGCCTCGGTGTCCACTACAGGGGTCTGTTCGCTGAACGCCCGGACGACCGCACGGTCTTCTTCGTGACCTACGGCCAGTTCAGCGACGACTATTCCGACGAGCAGGTCGCCGCTGGGGGCAGTGCAGTCGACTATGAAATGGTCTTCGAACTCGGACACCGCATCCAGGTGGCCCCTTACGCCTACATCCAGCCCGATATCCAGTTCATCAAGAACCCCGGCGGCACCGGAAAGATCGCCGACGCCACCGTGCTCGGTGTGCAATTCGGCATCAGTTTCTAATAGGGGGATTCCGGTTGATTGTGAACACCGATTCCGGAAAATTAGGTAAAGGTGTTCACGTTGAAACCGGAATGGGTGTTCAGGATGGGCCGGAATATGCAAGGAACTCGAGTCGGATGAACTACTCCCTAACCTCTGTAGCAGGACTTGATGGCTGGCCGTGCCGGTGCCGCGTATCTGCTGTGGTATTCAGACAATGATGCGCCAGCTGGGTGGCGCCAAGGTGCTGCAAGGTCCAGTCCGGCGGCGAGGATAGCTGTGAATCGCCGGATTGGGAAGGGGACTTTTCTTCCTATACTCCCATCATGAAAAAGATCGCTCTTTGTTCTTCTTTCGCCTCTTTCTTTGCCGTTTCGCCGCTTTTTGCTTCCGATGAGGTGTCGACCCCCTATTTCGATCGCCTCACAGGGTTCTGGGGCGGTCGGCGTACCGAGCTTTCCGAACAAGGTTTTGAATTCTTCGCCTATTACAACGCGATTATCGCTTCCAATGTCGCCGGCGGCATTCGCTCCGAGACCAACTATGCGGGCGATCTCTTCACCGGAATAAATCTCGACCTGGAAAAGCTCATCGGCTGGCAGGACACCGTTTTCACCCTGTCCGCGACCAACAAACACGGCAGCGACATCACTCCGTCAGTCGGCAGCCAGTACAGCGTCATGCAGGTTGTGGGCGGGCAGACGACTTTCCTCTACAACGTCACATTGGAAAAAGGCTTCGCCGATGACGACATCCTGGTGAAATTCGGTCGGATGACCGCTGGGGACGATTTCGTTGGCTCGCCGTTCTACACTTATTCGCTCAACAATGCGGTCAACGGGCAGATCCGCGCCGTCCTCTTCGACGGCGTGATGACTGCCTATCCCTTCGCCGTGTGGGGTGGTCGTATAAAGGCGAAGCTCGCCGAGGAGCACACCCTGCAGGTGGGTCTCTTTCAGCTGACGGAAGACATGTTCGACCCCGATAAGCACGGTCTCGACTTCGGTTTTTCCAGTGACGACGGTGTATCGATCTTCCTGCAATACGACTGGACGCCGAAGTTCAAGGACCGTCCGGCACGTTTCTACGGCGGGTTGAATCAAAATATCGGCTTCGACATGGATAAATTCAACAGCCCGGATACCCTTGACAGGTTCACTCGTTTCTACGGCGGCGCAGACTACCAGTTCTGCAGTGAGGTGCCCGGGTCGGAGGAGGGGCTGTACCTTTTCGCGACACTGGCTTATACCACGCAGGAGGAAGTGGCGATCATCCCACTGCAGTCCAGCCTCGGTGTCCACTACAGGGGCCTGTTCGCTGAACGCCCGGACGACCGCACGGTCTTCTTCGTGACCTACGGCGAGTTCAGCGACGACTATTCCGACGAGCAGGTCGCCGCTGGGGGCAGTGCAGTCGACTATGAAATGGTCTTCGAACTCGGACACCGCATCCAGGTGGCCCCTTACGCCTACATCCAGCCCGATATCCAGTTCATCAAGAACCCCGGCGGCACCGGAAAGATCGCCGACGCCACCGTGCTCGGTGTGCAATTCGGCGTAAGTTTCTAAAATGGGCCGAGGCGCCCCTCTACCTGACAAGCTTTCCACAGTGTCAACTCTCCACCGCAAGCCCCTCAGTTAGCAAAATTTCTTGCCAATCTCGATTTATTACAGTTTGTAACTCATTGATTTTTAACCACTTCTGGCTTTGGTTAAATTTTCTTCACAAAAGGGTTACAACGAAGTCACGGGCGCTGGCGGGATTTTCCCGGAGTTTGCTCACAGAGATATCCACAGATTCTGTGGGCAAAACCGCGCGCTTGGCGAGCACTGCTCGCCGCGCGGTTTTGCGAAGCACGTCCCTGTGCTTCGCCCTTCGGGTCAGCTGAAGCTGACCAAAAGCGTTCCCGGCGCTTTTGTGCGACCGGCCAAGGATGGCCGGGCCGGCCAGCGCCCCATGGAAGGCTGCTCGCGAGTACCGCGCGTGTGACCACTACTCGCCGTGCAGTTTTGCGAAGCACATCCCTGTGCTTCGCCCTTCGGGTCAGCTGAAGCTGACCAAAAGCGTTCCCGACGCTTTTGTGCGAAGCACATCCCTGTGCTTCGCCCTTCGGGTCAGCTGAAGCTGACCAAAAGCGTTCCCGACGCTTTTGTGCGAAGCACATCCCTGTGCTTCGCCCTTCGGGTCAGCTGAAGCTGACCAAAAGCGTTCCCGACGCTTTTGTGCGAAGCACATCCCTGTGCTTCGCCCTTCGGGTCAGCTGAAGCTGACCAAAAGCGTTCCCGACGCTTTTGTGCGAAGCACGTCCCTGTGCTTCGCCCTTCGGGTCAGCTGCCGGAATATTACGGCGTTGCCGGGTTTCGAGGTGGGATAGGGATTACAACTGGTGCCGAAAGCTGATCAGCGCTGCGGTAACTGCAACGTTGAGGCTTTCGACACCGTTGCGCATGGGGATGCGCAGCCTGTGGGTGCAGGTTTTGGCGGTGGCGTCGCTGACACCGCGGGTTTCGTTGCCGAGTACGAAAACCGTGGCTTCGCCGCCGTTTAGTTCCCCCAGGGTATCTTTGGCATGGGAGCTGAGGGCGCAGATGCGCGCGCCGGTTCTGGCGAATTCCGCCAGGGTGGGAGCGAGATCGTCACAGCGCAGCAGGCGCGTTTTGAACAGGGTGCCGACGCTGGCTTTGATGACCAGTGGATCTATCTGCGCGCAGCCCTTGCTCGGCAGGATAATGCCATCGATGCCACCGGCACAGGCGGAGCGGATAATCATGCCGAGGTTTTGCGGGTTGGTAATGCCGTCCAGGGCGAGCAGCTCATAGGGTTTGTCTGCGGTGCGCAAAAATTCCTCCGCCCTGCCGTAGTGGGGCAGGGCCAGGTCCAGGGCCACGCCCTGGTCCTGCCGCGCGTTCTTGGAAATCCGGGAGAGCCCCTTGCGGTCCCAGTAGGCGATTTCGATGCGCCGCTCATTCGCCAGTTGTTCGATACGAGTGATCAACTGGTCGCGACGGTTGCTTTCCGCCAGGTGCAGCTTGTGTGCCGGCAGGGTCAGGTCTTCCAGTGCCTCCAGCACTGGCTTGCGTCCGTAGATGGTGAGCAGGCTGTCGTAGAAAGCGCGCTTTTTGAGGTACTCGGGAGAATCTTTCACCGGGGTGGTTCACTCAGTAAATCGATCAATTGTTCGGCCAGAGGCCCGGGCAGTTGATTGTGCCGGGCCAATTCCACACAGGCGAGGCCCAGTTGGCGGTAGCACTGGGCCAGTTGTGTATCGGTTTGTGCCAGCGCAGCCAGCTGCCTGCGCACCGTATCCACGTCGCCTCGCGCAATGGGGCCGGTGAGGGATTGCTCCGGGCCCATTGCCATATTGTTCCCGGCAGTCTGCAGCACTATGGGCTTGAGCAGTTCCAGTGCCCGTTCCCGCTCGATACCGGCGGCGGAGAATGTACGCAGACTCAGATCCACCAGCGCAGTGAGGTAATTGCAGGCGAATACCGAGCCGGCGTGATAAAGAGCTTTTTTGCTGCTGTCGATGGTGAGCAGTTCGCAGTCGAGGGCGGTGAAGGCGCGCTGCAACAATTCGATTGCGGGCCGGTCCCCCTCCAGCGCCACGGTACTGCCGGCGAGGCTGCCCAGGGATTTTTCCGGATCGGCAAAACTGTGCACCGGATGGGTGCTGGCGATTGCCGCCGGCCGGCAGGGGGACAGGATTTCCGAACCGAGTGCGCCGCTGCAGTGAAAAACCACGGCGTTGTCCCTGTCGTTCAATCGGGGACCCAGCTGCTCGGCAACTCCGGCGATCTGCCGGTCGCCGGTGGCGATCAGCCAGCAGTCTGCATTTTCCATCGTTCCGATGGAATCGCAAACCCTGCCGGCGCCAATAAAGTTCCGCGCCGTTTCGGCGCTCTGTGGCGAGTGATTGCAGATGGACTGAATCCGGAAGAATCCCCGCTGCTGCCACAGGCGGCCGAGAGTCCGGCCCAGTCTGCCGGCGCCGATAATATTGAGAGTCAAGGACATCGGCTAACGCGCACCTGAAAAATGGTTTGATATTGGCAATGGGTCCTTGTGGGATGGGCAAGGAGCGAAGCGACGTGCTCACCACAAAGTGCCGTAAAAAACGATGGGCACACTCGCTTTGCCCATGCTACAGCCACGCTTATAAAAATTAATTAATTGCCGCTTAGGCAATTGAGATAGGCGGTGACCGCATTGTCCAGCCCCATACTGATGGCGTCCACGGTCAGTGCATGACCGATGGAAACTTCCTGCAGGCCGGGCAGGGTGCGGTAACGGGGCAGGTTGATCAGGTTGAGGTCGTGGCCGGCGTTGACTCCCAGCCCTAACTGGCGCGCGTGTTCCGCGGCGGCACTGTGGGCGGCGAAAATAGCGTCGATATCGCCGGACTGGTGGGCCACTGCTTCGGCGTAGGGGCCGGTATAGAGTTCGATCCGGTCTGCGCCCACTTCCCGTGCCAGTGTTATCTGTTCCAGATCCGGGTCCATAAACAGGCTTACGCGGACTTTGGCCGCCTTCAGTTCGGCGATTATCGGCTTCAGGCGGACACCGTCGCGTTTGAGGTCGAAACCGTGGTCGGACGTGAGTTGATCGTTGCTGTCCGGCACCAGGGTGCACTGGTCCGGCCGGGTTTCCAGCACCAGCGGGATCAGTCCCGGGTAGTCTTTCAGGGGTATGGCAAAGGGGTTGCCCTCGACATTGAATTCGATCCCCTCGCGGCTCCGGCACAGTTCGGCCAGCTCGCGCACGTCACCGGGTCGGATATGGCGCTGGTCCGGGCGCGGGTGCACGGTCAGGCCCTGGGCGCCGGCGTCGAGACACACACGGCCGTGGGCGACCACGTCCGGATAGTTACCCTCGCGGGAATTGCGGATCAGCGCGATTTTATTGAGATTGACACTGAGGGCTATCACCGTTATTCCCCTTTGTTGCCGTCCGCTTCCGGGCTTTGCTTCAGGCGTGTTGCCTTCAGTATGCGCACGGGGGTATTGGGTGCGGCGGGGAAGGCCCGGTAGAGGCCGCGGGGTTCGGCGACTATCTTGTCCACCACATCCATCCCCTTAACAACTTTGCCGAAAACGGTGTAGCCGGGTTTGTCCTTTTGCGCATCCAGGTGGCCGTTGTTCACCAGGTTGATAAAGAACTGTGCGGTGGCGCTGTCCGGGTCATTCAGGCGGGCCATGGCAACGGTACCGCGCAGGTTCTGGAGGCCGTTGGCGGACTCGTTGGCCACCGGCTCCCGGGTTTCCTTTTTCTGGAAATCGAAAGTCAATCCGCCGGTCTGGACCATAAAGCCCGGGATCACCCGGTGGAAAATCACCCCGTTGTAGAAGCCGCTGTCCACATAGGCGAGGAAGTTCTCCACCGTGGCCGGCGCCTTGTCTTTATAGAGTTCCAACTGGATGCCGCCGAGGTCGGTTTGCAGTTCCACCTGAGGGTTTTCGGCAAGCACCGGCAGGCTGAGAAAGCCGGTTAAAAGTGCCGCGAAGAATACACGCATCGTCCATGCTCCCTGTTTTATGCTGTTACCGGATGGCGGGCCTGCGGCCCGCTTGCGGAGCTGGAACTCCGCGGTGCCGGAATCAATTGGCCCATTCGGAGCGCCGCCGGCGCGGGCGCAGGTGCGGGGCTATCATGGCCAGGATAGCACCCAGGCCGACGGACAGGGCGCCGTACATATACCACTTCTGGGTATCACTGCCGGAGAGGCGCTGGATTTCCGCCTCTGCCATTATCTGTTCCTGCTTCAGAAGTTCGTGTTGATGCAGCAGTTTCTGGTGGCGTTGGTTGAGCGCCACTGCGTCTGCAGAGAGGGCTTTCAGCTCCTTCAATTCTTTTTCCAGTTGCTGGGATTTTTCCTGCGCTGTCTGTAACGCGGTGACCAGCTTGTGGTTTTCCCCTTCCAGGCGGCGGACTTCTCCGCCCAGGTTGCCTTCCATTTTCTCGAAGCGCGCCAGGTTAGCCTCCGCTCGCTGCAGCTTGATTTCTGCCACCGGTTCCGCAACCAGGTACTGGCGGGGCACCCAGCCCTCTTCGCCGCCGGGGATGCGCACCCGCGACCAGCCGTCTTCCGGGGCGTCTTCCAGCAGGGTCAATTTGGTACCGCTGGGCAGGCCGCGGTGCAGGATACGAAATTCGTTGCCTTTGCCCGAGCGCATGGGAACGTGCAGCTCGTCGGTGATATAGCGAGTGCTGCCAGTCTGTGCGACGGTGAAGGTGCTGGCGGCGAGCAGTGCAGCCGCGGCCATGCCTGTCAGTTTGTTCATCATTTCTGATACAGCTTTTTTATCGGTTAAAAGTGTTTTCGGTTTATGGGAGTACGGCTTTGAATGGCTTGACCACCACGGAGGCGTAGACACCGGCGCTGACATAGGGGTCTGCATCGGCCCAGGCTCTGGCGTCTTCCAGCGAGGGAAATTCCGCTACCACCAGGCTGCCGCTAAAGCCGGCTTCGCCGGGGTCTTCGCTGTCCACCGCCGGGTGGGGACCGGCGAGGAGCAGGCGTCCCTCGTCTTTCAGGCGGTTGAGGCGGGCCAGGTGGTCGGGCCGCGCGCCTTTGCGCAGTGCCAGACTGTTGTCGACGTCTTCACTGATAATGGCGTACCACATATTTATATCTTTTGCTCTTATTTATGTCTTTTGTCGGTTTATTGCTGGACCATGATTTCTTCCAGCTTCAACCCGGTCAGCTTGCCGATCCGGCGAAACAGAAAAATCAGCACCAGCATCAATATAGCGGTGGCCGGCAGGGCGATCACCGGGAAACTGAGCGCGGTCATTTTGCCCAGTTCCTCGTTGAAGGCCTCGGTGCCGGGGGGGCTCTGCAGCAGCACCTTGGCCAGTATGTAATTCAGTGTGGAGGATAGGAAGAAAGAGCACGCAATCATCCAGGAGGCCTGCTGCAGGGTGCGCTCGAAGGCGCTCTCGGTGCCTCTGTTGGCAAGGGCGCGGGCGATTTTGCCGGTGTCGAGGATTCGGTCGTTGTACAGCAGGGTCTTCACCAGTGGCCAGCGGGTATAGAGGGAGGCCACGGTGGCGATCCCAAGCAGGCCGGGGATAGCGGCCTCTTTGACCGCAATATATTCGGCGTCCAGTTCCAGCAGGCTGATGCCGCCGGTGAGCAGGACACTGACAGTGCCCAGGGCGGAAAAGAAATTGATCTTGCCGGACCGGTACAGGTCGTGCAGGCCGTAAAGCAGCGGAAACGCCAGCGCCACCACGATGGCCCACTTGGTGCCCAGCCAGTTGTCGCCGGACAGTTTGGTGAGAATCAGCGTGGGAATGACGATATTGATCAGCAGATTGGCCAGAAGGCTTTCTTTCTTCGGCTGAAGGCTCTCTTTCTTCGGCTTCTGCTCAGTCGCTGCGGTGGTCGGGTTGGTTTCGGTCATGCTCTGTTCCGGTGATAATGCCCCGCTATCCCTTACGATAGACTTCGGCTGACGATACCGCTGCCAGCGGTGAATGGGTCTCCCCGGTCGCTGTTCGACAGCGCTGCCGGGTAAACGTTCAAAGCGGGTGTAACCACCCGGAGGTAGTTATCCTGACTGTGACCACATATTCAGGTCTGGTGGACCTGCACTGCCACAGCACGGCATCCGACGGTATTTTAAGTCCTGCACAGCTGGTGTCGAGGGCGAAATCCTGCGGTGTGACACTGTTGGCGCTCACCGACCACGATACGGTGGCGGGAGTGGCCGAGGCCCGAGAAGCCGGTGACCGGCTGGGTGTATCGGTTCTGCCGGGCATCGAGTTTTCCTCCCGCTGGGGGCGGCGCCAGGTACACATTATCGGGCTGGATATTGACCCGGCATCCACGGCGCTGCGGGACGCCATTGAGCTGCGCGACCGGCTGCGGGACGAGCGTGCGCGGAATATCGCCGCCAGGCTGGAAAAGCGGGGCTTTCCAGGCGCTCTGGAGGGCGCCCGGGCGCTGGCCGGCGGAGTGCTGGGCAGGCCCCACTTCGCCCGCTGGCTGGTGGCGAAGGGCCACGTGGAGGATATGGCGCAGGCTTTCAAGCGCTATCTGGGAGCGGGAAAAATGGGCGACGTGGTGGTGGACTGGCCAGAGCTCGCGGATACCATTGGCACTATCAAGGCAGCCGGTGGTGTCGCGGTGTTGGCCCACCCGCTCAAATACGGCCTGACGCGCACCCAGTTGCGGCGACTCCTGTCGGAGTTTCGGGACGCGGGGGGCGGCGCCGTGGAGTTGCTCTGTGGCCGCCAGAATCCGGTGCAGACCCGCGAACTGCACCAGTTACTGGATTTGGTGGCGGGGGAGGGCGGTGAACCCCTGCGCTGTTCCCTCGGCAGCGACTTCCACCAGCCGGACCAGCCCTGGCGCGAACTGGGCTGCGTGAGACTGCCTGAGGGCGTCGAGCCGGTATGGGCCATGCTGCGCGTTTAACTAGGGCCTGTCCACACTAAATTCGATGGCCGCGACGGAGGCCGTTTTTTCGCAAGGCAAGGCGCAGTGAGCGCCGTGTGGTCATTCCACATAAGCGAACTGCAACGCAGCATTGCGGAAAAACGGCCCCGTCCCTTCGGGTTGCGCCCCAAAACGGGCCATGCGGCGTTGCTCGTCGCTCATTTAGCCGGCTAAACCACGCTCCTCGCGCCTTGCCTGGCCCGTTTTGGGGCGGCAACGCGGCTATCGAATTTAGTGTGGACAGGCCCTAATACCGCTCGTTGCGCAGCATGGCGCCCGGCCAAGGACGGCCAGGCTGGTGGATTCTCCATGGATGGCTGCTTGGCACGGTGCATTTGTGGCAGACTAGCACCTAGTTTCTTGAACAAGATATTGGGGGCAATATAGTGGCGCAGTTTTTCCAGATTCATCCGGACAATCCCCAGGGGCGGCTGATCAGTCAGGCGGCAGATATTGTCGCCAGTGGCGGGGTGATCATCTTCCCCACAGACTCTGCCTACGCCATCGGCTGCCGGTTGGGGGAGAAGCTGGCTGTAGAGCGTATTCGCGCCATCCGCCAGTTGGACAAGCAGCACAACTTCACCCTGATGTGCCGCGACCTCTCGGAGCTGGCCAGCTACGCCAAGGTGGACAACCAGATGTTCCGCCTGCTCAAGAACCACACCCCCGGCCCCTACACCTTCATCATGCCCGCCACGGCCGAGGTGCCGCGCCGGCTGTTGCACCCCAAACGCAGGACCATAGGGCTAAGAGTGCCGGATAACGCCATCGTGCAGGCGCTGATCGAAGCCCTGGGTGAGCCGCTGATGAGCTGCAGCCTGATCATGCCCGGCGACAGCCAGCCGCTCACCGATCCCTACGATATCCGCGACACCCTGGAGCACCAGGTGGAGCTGGTAATCGATGGCGGCTTCTGCGGCCTGGAGGCCACCACCGTAGTGGACCTCACCGGTGACGAACCGGAACTGGTGCGCGAGGGCTGCGGTGCCATCGATGAAATTATCGGTTGAAGCTGCGCACCTATGTATAATCGCGCGTTTGCATTTTTGAAGGTGGGGCAGCGTGTCCAGTGAAGAGTTACTAGCCGAGGCGGAAGCGCAGGTGCTCGCGGAAGTGGCCGCCGCCGGGGACGCCGGGCCGGAGACCGCCGGAAAAAGTGCGTCCGCCGAGCCTCCGCGCCAGGGGGAGATGCCTTTCGCTGTGGTGCAGGGCCAGGCGTTTACCGAACTGCCCGCCGATCTCTACATTCCGCCGGATGCGCTGGAGGTGATCCTGGAGGCCTTCGAGGGGCCGCTGGACCTGTTGCTCTACCTGATCCGCCGGCAGAACCTGGACATCCTCGAAATCAACGTGGCCGACATCACCCGCCAGTACATGGTCTATGTGGAGATGATGACGGCCATGCGCTTCGAACTGGCGGCGGAATACCTGGTGATGGCCGCCATGCTGGCGGAGATCAAGTCGCGCATGCTGCTGCCGCGCCCGCCCCAGGAAGAGGAAGAGGAGGGCGAGGATCCGCGGGCCGCTTTGATTCGCCGCCTGCAGGAGTACGAGCGTTTCAAGTCCGCGGCGGAGGACCTGGACGAGATACCGCGCATGGGCCGGGATATCCACCAGGCCGCTGCCCAGGGTCCAGACCGCAATCTCACCCGTCCCGACCCGGATGTCGACCTGAAAGAGGTGCTGGTAGCGCTGGCAGACGTGCTCCGCCGCGCGGACATGTTCGAGAGCCACCAGGTGGAGCGGGAAAAACTCTCCACCCGCGAGCGTATGACCCAGGTGCTGGACAGAATCCGCCACCGCCAGTTTGTGCCCTTTGTGAGCCTGTTTACCGTGCAGGAAGGGCGCCTGGGCGTAGTGGTCACCTTCCTCGCGGTGATGGAACTGGTGAAAGAATCCCTGGTGGAGCTGGTACAGAACGAGGCCTTCGGCCCCATCCATGTGCGCGCCGCGGGCCAGGAGCCCGAAGCCGCGGAAGCGGAAGAAGAAGCCGACACCGAAATGGTTCCCTTGTAGGAGCGGCCCATGGCCGCGATCAATAGTGGTTTTTGCACAGATCGATCGCGGCCATGGGCCGCTCCTACACAGTCCGAAATGGTAACTACTCTCCCCTCTCCCGCTTGCGGGGGAGGGGCCGGGGGAGGGGGGCTGCCCGGCTCCCCCTCTCCCTAACCAAAGGGGGGAGAGGGGACTGTCGGGGGGAGTAGTTACTCGAAATGAAAGATTCCAAGGTTTAGAAGTTAGAAGATGACAATCGCTCCGGAACTACTGCGCCGCATAGTGGAAGGCGCACTGCTGGCCGCAGGGCAACCGCTCTCCGAGGAGAAGCTGCTGTCCCTGATCGACGAGGGGGAGCGCCCGGAAAAGGCGGTGCTCTGCGAGGTGCTGGAGGAAATTGCCGGCAGTTGCGCCGAGCGGGGCTTCGAGCTGCGCCAGGTGGCCAGTGGCTGGCGCTACCAGGTGCCGGAAGACCTGGCCCCGTGGGTCAACCGCCTGTGGGAGGAGAAGCCACAGAAATACTCCCGCGCGATTCTCGAGACCCTGGCGATCATCGCCTATCGCCAGCCCATTACCCGTGGTGATATCGAGGAGATCCGCGGCGTTGCGGTGAGTTCTCACATCGTCAGAAGCCTGTCCGAACGCGGCTGGATCAAGGTGGTGGGGCAGCGGGATGTGCCCGGCAAGCCGTCGCTCTACGCCACTACCCGGGAGTTTCTCGACTACTTCAACCTGAGCACCCTGGACGACCTGCCCACCCTGGCGGAGATCCGCGATATCGACAGCCTGAACCAGGCGCTGGACCTGGGCCAACTGGACAGCGGCGAACCGCAGCAGGGCGCCGACAGTGACGCGGATTCCGCAGAGCCGGCAGCGGAATCGAGAGAAGCCGAAGCGGCCGAACCCGCCGAGTCGGGCGAAGACACAGGCGAAGATGCTCCCGTCGAAGTGGGCTCTCCGGAAGAAGTCGAAGAAGAGCAGCTTGAAAATGAACTTTTGCAGGACTCTGGTAGCGATTTGGAAACAGTAGCCGAGGCCGGGTTCACCGACAGCGAAGGCGAGGAGATCGTCGAAGACGAATTCCCCGAAGCTGATAGCTGTGCAGTGAGCGAAGGCTCTCTAACCGCGGAGCTCCCGCCGAGCAGCCTGTTTGTCGAAAATGCCGAACCTGATGAGCCCGTCGAAGCCGAAGACGAAACCGGGAAAGAACCGCAATCGGAAAATGCCACCCTATGAGTGATAGCACTTCGCCTGCGGGCGAAAAACTGCAGAAAGTACTGGCCCGCACCGGCCTGGGCTCGCGGCGCGAGATGGAGCGCGCGATTGAGGCGGGCCGGGTGACCGTGAACGGTGTGGTGGCGGAGTTGGGCGAGCGGGTGACCGATACAGATCATATCGAACTCGACGGCCGCCGCCTGCCAGTGCAGGAGGAGAACCGCTGCCGGGTGATCCTGTACAACAAGCCGGTGGGGGAGATCTGTTCCCGCCACGATCCGGAGGGGCGGCCCACGGTCTATGACAGCCTGCCGCGCCTGCGCTCCGGGCGCTGGATTTCCGTGGGCCGGTTGGATTTCAACACCAGCGGCTTGCTGCTGTTCACCAACAGTGGCGAGTTGGCCAACAAGCTGATGCATCCCTCGTCGGTGATCGACCGCGAGTACCTGGTGCGCATCCAGGGCCAGGTGGACGACGAAATGAAAAAACGCCTGCTCACCGGGGTGTTGCTGGAAGATGGCGTGGCGCGGTTTACCGATATTGTCCCCAGCGGTGGCGAGGGAAACAACCGCTGGTTCTACTGCGTGGTGATGGAGGGGCGCAACCGCGAAGTCCGGCGCCTGTGGGAGTCCCAGGGTGTGCGTGTCAGCCGCCTGAAACGGGTGCGCTACGGCAGTGTATTCATTCCCTCCCATGTGCGTGTGGGCCAGTGGATTGAGATGGAGCCCAAGGAGATTGACGACCTGTGCATCACCGCCGGCCTGCCCAAACTGGGCCAGCGTCCGCTGACCCAGGCGGAACAACAGAACCTGCAGCGCCAGCGGCGCAAGCTGCGCAAATCGTCTGGGTCGGCACCGCGCCGCGGCAAGTTGCAGAAATGATAGAGGAATAGGTCGGGTGGCGCGTAGGATGGGCACGCTGCGCTTTGCCCATCCTACTGGAGTCCCGAGTCCTACTGGTTTTCCTCGATCGGCTCCTCACCTTCCTCCTCAAGGGTTTCGCCCTCCATCCCGTCGCTATCCATATCGTCCGGCTCCGCGCCCATCACATCGTCGTCGTCCGAGGGGAGTTCGGAATCGCTGCCGTTGTCCATCTGCGACTCTGCCGGCGGCGCTTCGGCGGATTCCACTACCTCCTTGAGATTGTTCAGTCCCGTCTCGTAGGACTTGCCCACCATCTGTTTCACGGCCAGCCCCGTCCAGCGGGCAATGGGCCCCGCGCCCATATCGGTGTTGAACCACCAGGTGAGGTTGGTACCGCTGCCCTGGGGCCGCAGGCGAAATTCGGCGTTGGCTTTGCCCTGCTCGCCGAAATCCAGCTCGGTGTGCACCAGCGAGTGGGGCTGGCTGGAGGTAATGGTCTGGCTGCCGCTGCCTACACTGGGATTGTCACTGCGCCAGGACATCATCGCGCCCACTCCCTCCTCGGGGCCGCTGTAGCTGTACTCGGTGTCCGGGTCCATCTGGTACCAGGGCGACCAGCTGTTGAAGTTGCGGAAGTTGTTGAGGTAGGGAAAGACTGCTTCGGGCGGTTTGGATATGTACACGCTGCGCTCGAGGGTGATTTCGCGGGGAAACAGGAAGCCGGCGAGTACCAGTAGTACCAGGAAAATCAGAATATAGAGTATCCAGCGCATAGCAAGGGCCCTTTCATTATCCATTGTGGGCGGCTCAACTGCAGCCGGAGCTCGATTATCAATGATCAATTACCAATGAACAATTACCAATGAACGATGACCGCCGGTAATTGATCATTGTTCATTGATCACCACCAGTGGCAAATCTATTTCCACACAGAGGCCGGCGCCGGGAACATTTCGGGCGGAGATGGTACCGCCATGGTGCAATACGGTGCGCTGGGCGATGGCCAGACCCAGGCCGAAACCTCCGCTCTCCCGGGTGCGCGCGGTATCGGTGCGGTAGAAGGGGCGAAAAATGGCTTTGAGTTCGTCTTTGGAGACACCGTTGCCGGAGTCGATCACGCGGATACGGCATCGCTCGTCGCGGATCTCAATTTCGACCCTTACCGCGCCGCTGCTGGGGCTGTAGTTGATCGCGTTGCGCAGGATATTTTCCAGGGCGGCGGTCAGCGAGCTGCCGCGGGTGGCCACCAGGGCTTCCTCGCAGTCGCTTTCGAAAATGAATTTCAGCTGTTTTTCATCCGCCTCGGCTTTCAGGTCCTCGATCAGGGCGTTGATCAGGCTGTTGATTTCCACCACATCGTCCAGCGGTCGCTGGTCGGTTCCCGCCACCGGCAGGGAGAGCACGTCGGCGATAATATCCTCCAGGTAGTCCGCGGCCTTGCCGATCTTGTCCAGCTCCGCATCCAGTCCGGCGGTGTCCTTTTGTCGCGCTATGCCGAGGGCCACCTGCAGGCGCGCGAGGGGTGAGCGCAGTTCGTGGGAGACGTCCTTGATCAGCCGCCGCTGTTCGGCCATGGATTCCTGCAGCTGGGCGGTCATGGAGTCGAAATCCCGCGCCAGATCGGCCAGTTCGTCATTGCGGCTGGGCATCCCGGGGGAAACCCGATAGTCCAGTTCGCCCGCGGCCACGCGCCGGGTGGCGGTGCGCAGCTGGTCCAGGGGGCGGCTGAGATAACGGGCCAGCCAGTAGCAGGCGGCGCCGGAGGCGAGCATGGACAGCAGCAATATCGGCCAGAAATTGCGCCACAGGAAGCGCAGCAGCAGCGTTTCCTTGCTCTGCCCGGCGATCAACACTACGCGCAGGCTGTCCGGGCCGCGCAGGGCAACAAAAAAACCCACCGCGGGTTTTTTTTGTACCAGCCTATGGGTTTCGCGATTGCGGAAGTTGAGGCGTTCGAACATGGGGGCCATGTCTTCGGGCAGCGGACGGCCCAGCAGTTCGCGACCGTGCTGGTCGACGGCGAACACCTGGCGCTGAACTTTGGGCGGCTGGCGTTGCAGCCAGTGGCGAAAGCTCTCCGGGCCGTGGCGTCGCGCCATGCGCATTTTGCGCACCGTCTCGTGAAACAGCGCCGGTCCTTCCCAGCGTTCTTCCTGCCTGGGATCGCCGAATTCGCGGAAATGGGTAATGTAAACGGTCGCCACCACCATCCCTACCGCGGTGATCCAGGCGCCGAAAAACATCTTCCAGAAAAGGCTATGCATGGGACCTGGTCAGCATATAGCCGGCGCCGCGAATATTGATGATCAGCTCGCGGCTGGCGCCATACTCGGCGAGTTTCTTGCGGATATTGCTCACGTGCACGTCGATGGAGCGGTCGTAGGGCATCAGTTTGCGGCCCAGCGCGGTCTCCGTCAGCATCTCCTTGCTCACCACGTCGCCCGCGTGCTGTACCAGTACCCTGAGCACGGCGAACTCCGCACCGGTGAGAGAGAGCAGCCGGTCATTCCAGTAGCCCTGGTGCTCCGCCGGCAGCAGGCGCAGCGGTCCGCTCGCCAGGGTGCCGGGCTCATCGGATTCGATGCGGCCGCGGCGCAGTACGGCGCGCAGGCGTGCGGCCAGTTCACGGGGGTTACAGGGTTTGGGCAGATAGTCGTCCGCACCCATCTCCAGGCCGACGATGCGGTCGACGGTGTCCCCCTTGGCGGTGAGCATCAGTACCGGCAGCGAGCGGCTCGCCGGCGAAGCCTCTTCCCGCAGCTTGCGCAGCAGGTCGAAGCCGTTGTGCACCGGCAGCATCACATCCAGCACCAGGGCGTCGAAGGTGTGGCTTTTGGCCAGTTCCAGGCCGCGGCCGCCATCGTTGGCCACGGTGACCTGGAAGCCCTCGCCAATAAGGAATTCCTGTAGCAGATCGGTCAGTTCGCTGTCGTCGTCGACCAGCAGAATACGGCTCATGGTTTTCTCTCTGTGTGTTCAGGCTCCATTATATGCAAAGCTCCGGCGCCGGATACGACGCCGCGCAGGACCTTTTACCGTTCTTAACAAATGTTTACCGGCGTTTGCCCCTATTTACATAGCGCTCTCCTAGTATGCGTATACACCTACTGAGACCAAACTAGAGGATGCGTCGATGAATAAATGGAAAGCGATGATGGGCAGCCTGGCGCTGGCGGGTACCCTGTCGGTACCGGCAGTCACTCTGGCCCAGGACGATTTCGTCCACACCTCCATGTCCCGTCACCACGGTTCCCATTTCCTTGAGCACATGGAGGAAGAGCTGGGTCTGACCGAGGGCCAGGTTGCGCAACTGAAGGCCAACCGCGAAGCCAATCGCGACGTCCGTAAGTCGCAGCGCGATCAGATGCGCGAGTTGCGCAAGCAGCTGCGCGAGGCCATCGACTCCGGCGCGGACCAGGGCACCCTGGACGAACTGGGAGCGCAGTTGGGCAAGCTGCACGTGGCCAAGGTGCAGGAAATGCAGCAGATGCGCCAGCAGTTTGAAGTAATCCTGACCGAAGAACAGAAGGCCAAGCTCAAGCAATTGAAAGAGGAGCGCGGAGGACGCCATCATTTCCGGCGCTGGAAGGAGCGCGACGAAGAATAGTCTGAACATCTCCGGTGCGATCGATCGGGCAGTTTCTACCCCAGCCCGGTAGGAGTCGTAACCCCCTTGCCCCCATGCGGGGGCTTTTTTTTGCGCGGAAGCTGAGGTGCGTGTTTTTATTTTCAGAATACCTGCTCTCATCTTTGTCGAGACAACCCACAAGTAGGGTCGGTGTCGGCTTGCGATGGGCCGGATGCCCGTGCTTGCTGTCGCCCCCCATAGCTGGGAAAATAGCGCGCCGCCGGATAGGGGGTGGCATAGACGGGGAGTGAATGTGAGCAGAATCGGCTTGTTTTACGGCAGTGACGAGGGCAATACCGAGGCGGTGGCCTTTCGAATCCGTGCCCGCCTGGGTGAGGAACGGGTGGATATCCACGATATCGCCGACGTCACCCAGTTGGAAATCGCCGATTACGACCAGTTGATCTTCGGTATCCCCACCTGGGACTTCGGCCAGATCCAGTCGGACTGGGAGGATTTCTGGGAGGATGTGGAGCAGATCGACTTCACCGGCAAGACCGTGGCCCTGTTCGGCCTCGGCGACCAGTTCGGCTATGGCGACTATTTCCTGGATGCGATGGGCATGCTGCACGACGTGATCGTCGCCGGCGGCGCGTCCATTGTCGGTCACTGGCCCACCGAGGGCTACGAGTTCGAGGCCTCCAAGGCGGAGATCGAGGGGGAGGACTGTTTCGTCGGTCTCGCTATCGATGAGGACCAGCAGGAGGAGCTCACCGCCGGGCGCCTCAATCTCTGGTGCCGCCAGATCGCGGAGGAGTTAGGGCTCGAGGGCGGCGCCGACGGCGTCGCGCAATTGGACGATTGAGTGCACCCATGAAAACTACCCTCGAATTCAGGCAGTTCTGGCCCTGGCTGGCGGAACATCCCAATTGTATCCTGCGCGCCGGTACCGCTGATTCGGTGTTCTACGATGACGACGACTACTATTGGCGCTTCGCCGAAGAGGATGCCCGTACCCTGCTGGTGCAGGTGCTGCGGGGCAAGCGGCCGGTGGCGGAGTTGTTTATCGAACCGGAGTATGTGACCTATGTGGAGATCAGCCCCGGCGAGAAGGGCGAGTTCAATTTCGACTTGATTTCGGAATTCGAGGGCCAGCGCCAGGTTCTCTACTACTTTGTGCTGGCGCATCCGTTCGAAGAGTCAGCAGAGACAAATGAAGCAGAGAAAACCGGGCGCGGGCGGCGACTGCACTAGTTTGCATGTAGCCTGCTTGTAGGATGGGCAAAGCGCAGCGTGCCCATCATCTGAGGCTGTGATGGGCAGGTTGCGCTTTGCCCATCCTACAGAGTGCTACGTGAGTAGCCGCACCAGAATCTCCCGGTACATCTTCTTCAGCTTGTCCAGGTCTTCCGCTTTCACACACTCATCCACCTTGTGAATGGTCGCATTGACCGGCCCCAATTCCACTACCTGTGCGCCGGTCGGAGCGATAAAGCGACCGTCTGAAGTGCCTCCGGCGGTGGAGAGCTGGGTGGCTTCGCCGGTTACCGACAGGATCGCGGACTGCGCGGCTTCCACCAGCGGGCCTTCGGCGGTGAGAAATGGCTGGCCGGAGAGGTTGAAGTTCGCCTCATACTTTAAGCCGTGCTTGTCGAGGGTGGCGCGCGCGCGGCGTTCCAGTTCCTTTGCAGTGGTCTCGGTGGAGAAGCGCCAGTTGCACACGAGTTTCACTTCGCCGGGAATAACGTTGGTGGCGCCGGTGCCGCCATTGATATTGGAAACCTGGAAGCTGGTTGCCGGGAAAAAGTCGTTGCCCTTGTCCCACTCTTCAGCGGCGAGTTCCGCCAGCGCCGGGGCGAGGGTGTGAATCGGATTTTCCGCCAGATGTGGATAAGCCACATGGCCCTGCACGCCGAGTACCCTGAGTTCCAGGCCCAGTGAGCCGCGGCGGCCGTTCTTGATTACGTCACCGACCCGCTCGGTGCTGGAGGGCTCGCCCACCAGGCACCAGTCGATTTTTTCCCGCCGCTCTTCCAGCCACTGGACCACTTTCACCGTGCCACCGGTGGCCGGGCCCTCTTCGTCGCTGGTGATCAGGAAGGCGATACGGCCGCTGTGATCCGGGTGCGCGGCGACAAACTCCTCACAGGCCACAACCATCGCCGCCAGTGAGCCCTTCATATCTGCCGCGCCGCGGCCGTAGAGATAACCGTTGTCGACAGTGGGTTCAAAAGGAGGGTGCTGCCAGTTTTCCTCCGGCCCCGTGGGCACCACATCGGTGTGGCCGGCAAAGGCGAACAGCGGGCCGGTTTCGCCGCGGACAGCCCAGAAGTTGTCGGTATCGCCCCAGCGCAGGCGGGTGGTTTTGAAGCCGATTTTTTCCAGGCGCTGGATCATCAGGTCCATGCAGCCGGCGTCTTCGGGGGTGACGGATTTGAGGCGGATCAGGTCGCTGGCGAGTTTTACTGTGGGGGTCATTTATTTTTCCGTAGTCGGTTCGGTGATAGGAGCTCCGCAGCGGGTGCCGTGGCGGCCCTGCTACCGGCAGCAATTTGCGGGACACGGGCTTGGGCGCCCCCCTTAAATACATTCCTGTACGGCCATCCATGGCCGTGAACGGTCTGGCATAAAGCCACCGGCACCAGGGCCTTCACATTTTGCTCCAGAGTTCTTCCAGCCTTTCAGTCGGTGGCGGTCGGAGCACGAACGCCTGATGCGAAGGCGCTGATACCGGAATTCGTTTGCGGGACTGTCTGCGAGAGGGACCTCGCAGACAAGCCCCCATGGATGGGTTCACGGCGTGTCCCGCAAACGAATTCCGGTAGCAGGGCCGCCCGGGAGCTTGTTACGAGGCTCCTGTTTCGGATCGATGAGCGGGCCTGCGGCCCGCAAGCGGAGCTGGAGCTCCGCGGTCCCGGGTCTCGGAATCAATTGCTGTGCAACGCCGCGTTCAATTCAATAGCACTCTTGTTGGTCAGGCATTCCACCGCACCGTTGGTGGAATTGCGCCGGAACAGCAGGTCGGATTTGCCGGCCAGGTCGCGGGCTTTCACGTGTTCCACCAGCTTGCCGCTGTCGTCCAGCAGCGCCACTTTGGTTCCGGAGGTGATATACAGGCCGGCCTCCACGGTGCAGCGGTCGCCCAGGGGGATGCCGATACCGGAGTTGGCGCCGAGCAGGCAGTTTTCGCCGACTGAAATGACGATGTTACCGCCGCCGGAGAGGGTGCCCATGGTGGAGCTGCCGCCGCCCAGGTCGGAACCGGCGCCGACGAAAACGCCGGCGGAGATGCGTCCCTCGATCATGCCCGGCCCTTCGGTACCGGCGTTAAAGTTGACGAAGCCTTCGTGCATGATGGTGGTGCCTTCGCCCAGGTAGGCGCCCAGGCGCACCCGTGCGGTGTGAGCAATGCGCACGCCCTTGGGTACCACGTAGTTGGTCATTTTGGGAAATTTGTCGACGCAGGACACTTCCAGCAGTTCGCCTTTCAGGCGGGCTTCGAGCTGGCGTTGGGGCAGTTCTTCCAGGTCGATGGCGCCGCGGTTGGTCCAGGCCACATTGACCAGCTTGCCGAAAATGCCGTCCAGACTGGTTTGGTGGGGCTTGACCAGGCGGTGGGATAACAGATGCAGTTTCAGGTAGGCTTCCGGCACCGTTTGTGGAGGCTCGTCGCTGTACAGTACCACCGCCACCAGAGGGCTCTGGCTGCCGGCAAACTGCTCCAGGATCTCCGCTTGTTCTGTGGCGCCGGCAGCGTTCAGTTTTTCCGCCAGTGGCTGCAGCTGCGACGGTTCCAGGACGATGGTGTGGTTGCCGTCGTCCACCTTCAGTACTTCCGCCACCGCCGCTGCGGTTTCTGCTTCCGGTTTGAACAGCGGTTGCGGGTAGTAGACTTCCAGCCAGTCACCTTTGCTGTTGCAGGTGCCGACACCGAATCCGATGCTGTAAATTTCACTCATCAGGCCATCTCCTTCCCGTTCAGGGCTGTTATCTTTTCAATCATTGCTGCTAATGTCTCCTCTTTGAAGCCGAACAGGATTTCGTTGCCGGCGACGGTGACCGGGCGCTTTATCAGTGTGGGGGTTTCCTGGGCGATGGCCAGAGCCGAGTCGTTGTCCATCGCGCTTTTCTGCTCTTCGCCGAGGGCGCGCCAGCTGGTGGAGCGGCGGTTGAGCACTTCTTGCCAGCCGAATTCCGTTAACCAGTCCGACAGCGGTACGCTCTGCATACCGTCTTCCCGGAAGTCGTGGAAGCGGTATTCCACATCGTTCTTTTCCAGCCACTTGCGGGCCTTTTTTACCGTGTCGCAGTTCTTGATGCCGTATAGAGTAATCATGCCTTCTTCGTCTTTTTGGGGTTCTTGCGTGCGGGGTAGCAGGTGGTGCATATCTCGCACACGGTGCCGTCGCAGCCGCGGGCGGTGCAGTATTCGCGCCCGTAAAAAATAATCTGCAAGTGCAGTTTGTTCCAGTTTTCACGGGGAAACAGGCGCTTGAGGTCTTTTTCCGTCTGCACCACGTTCTTGCCGCTGGTGAGACCCCAGCGCTGGGCCAGGCGGTGGATATGGGTGTCCACCGGAAAGGCCGGGTGGCCGAAGGCCTGGGACATCACCACGCTGGCGGTCTTGTGGCCCACGCCGGGGAGGGTTTCCAGCGCGGCCATGTTCTCGGGCACCTTGCCGTGGTACTCGTTGACCAGTATCTGCGAGAGTTTGCTGATCGCCTTGGATTTCTGCGGCGACAGGCCGCAGGGGCGGATCACTTCCTGGATCTTTTCCACCGGGACCTGTGCCATATCCTCCGGGTTGTCCGCCAGTTTCCACAGGGCCGGGGTGATCTGGTTGACGCGCTCATCGGTGCACTGAGCGGAAAGCAGTACCGCCACCAGCAGGGTGTAAGGGTCGCGGTGGTGCAGGGGAACCGGGGTCTCCGGGTAGAGTTCGTCCAGGCGCTTCTGGATAAATTCTACCCGTTCCTTTTTTAACAAGTTTTTTACTGCCATTTGCTGTGTATGTAGGAGCGACCGTTGGCCGCGAGAGCCTTTTCTATTGGCAAAATGCTTTGATGCGTTTCGCCGCCTCGATGCACTCCTCGAGGGTGGCCACCAGGGCCATGCGCACATACTCGGCGCCCGGGTTGATTCCTTCCGCCTCCCGGGCGAGGAATCCCCCGGGCAGCACGGTGATGTTCTGCTGCCGGAAGAGTTCGCGAGCGAAGTTTTCGCCATCTCCGACCCGCGGCCAGAGATAAAAGCCGGCCCGCGGTGGTGCCACATCCAGGCAGCCGTCGAGTATGTCCAGCACCGCAGAAAATTTTTCCCGATAGAGCGCGCGATTATGCCGCACATGTTGTTCGTCCTGCCAGGCGGCGATGGAGGCGAACTGGGTGTACAGCGGCATGGCGCATCCGTGGTAAGTGCGGTAGAGCAGGAATTTTTCCAATATCCGCGCATCGCCGGCGACGAAGCCGGAGCGCAGCCCGGGCAGGTTGGAGCGTTTGGAAAGGCTGTGGAATACCAGGCAGCGGTGAAAGTCCGCGCGGCCGATTTCCTCACAGACCTGCAGCAGGCCGAGCGGTGGCTGTGCTTCGTCGAAGTAGAGTTCGGAGTAGCACTCGTCGGAGGCGATGATGAAATCGTAGCGATCGGCGAGGTCGATCAGCTGTTTCAGGTCTTCCGCATCCAGCAGGGCGCCAGTGGGGTTACCAGGGGTACAGATGTACAGCAGGTCGCACGCTTTCCAGGCGCTCTCCGGCACCGAGGCGAAGTCCGGCTTGAAGTTGGTTGAATCCGTACAGTTGATAAAGGACGGACTGGCGCCGGCGAGCAGGGCGGCCCCTTCGTAAATCTGGTAAAAGGGGTTGGGCATCAATACTTTCGAGCCGGGGGACACCGCGGCCTGGGCGAAGGCGAACAGTGCCTCGCGGGTGCCGTTGACGGGCAGTACCTGGGTGTCCGCACAGACTTCATTTAATTGAAAGCGCTGGCACAGCCAGCGGGCAATGGCCTGGCGCAGCGAGTCTATGCCCTTGGTGGCGGGATAGGCGGCCAGCTTGTCCAGGTTGTCGATCAGTTCGTCGCGCACGAATTCCGGCGGTTCATGCTTGGGCTCGCCGATGGAGAGCGCAATATGGGGCAGGTGCGCCGGTGCCTGGAGGTCTTTTTTCAGCGCCGCCAGCTTTGTGAAAGGATAGGGCTGTAGTTTTTCGATATTTGAATTCATTTTTGTGTTTCCAGTCCCCGTTTTTTCGGGCGCTGTGGCGGCCCTGCTGCCGGTGGCCTTTTGCGGGACACGCCGTAAATACTTCCCTGTAGGCTCTAATCGGCATCCCTGCCTCATAAGGTCCCGCAAAAGGCCACCGGCATCAGGGCCTTCGCATTGAGTTCCGGTATTTTTCCCGGTGTTTAATCTGTTTTCTGATCTCTGTTCCCTGACTTCTGAATCGCATCCAGCTCCCGGCAGATATTCTCTTCCAGCTCCCGGCTGGCGGCTTCGTCCAGCAGCGGTTCCCCCGCGGCGTCGGTGATATGGAAGGTGTCCTCCACTCGCTCCCCCAGGGTGGAAATCCTGGCGTTGTGCAGGCGCAGGTCGTGGGTGATAAAGATTCGTGCGATGCGCGCCAGAAGCCCGGGCCGGTCGGCGCTGGTGATTTCCAGGGTGCTGTACTGGTCACCGGGCTCGGTGGTAATACTGGCGCGGGTGGCCAGTTCGAACATCTTCAGGCGCCGGGGCGTGCGCCGCTGGATCACTTTGGAGTAGTCCTCCACCAGGGCCAGTTCTTCCTGCAGGGTTTTGCGGATCTGTTCCAACTGATGGGGCTCGTCCAGCAGCGGCTGGCCGGATTCGTCGAGCACGTAGAAGGTGTCCACGGTGTAGCCGGAAGCGGAGCTGTACAGGCGCGCGTCGTGGATGTCCAGGTTGAGCATGTCCAGGCCGGTGACCACCGCGGCGAAGACGTTGGCCCGGTCCGGGGTGTAGACGAAAACCTCCGTCGCACCGTCGTGTTCGCCGGGGCCGGAATTGCGCGTGAGTACCAGGGTATCCCGGCGCTCGCCTTTTTCGCTGGCGCTGTGCAGCTGATGGATGGCGGCGGTGTGCCAGGTAATATTGTCGGCACTTTCGCGCACGAAATAGTCTTCACCCATCTGCGCCCAGATATTTTCCACCGAGGCCATGGGCAGGCCCATGGCGCGCAGCATGCTGCGCGCCTGGCCCCGGGTCTCCTCGATGATTTCCTCCCGGTCGATGGGATTCTCCAGGCCGCGGCGCAGGGCGCGTCGGGTGGCCTGGTAGAGCTGGCGCATCAGGCTGGCGCGCCAGCTGTTCCAGAGCTCCGGGTTGGTGGCGTTGATGTCCGCCACAGTGAGGGCGTAGAGGTAGTCGAGGTGTTCGCGGTCGCCCACGGTGCGGGCGAAATCGTGCACCACTTCCGGGTCGGTAATGTCCTGCTTCTGGGACACTGCGCTCATCAGCAGGTGTTTTTCCACCAGCCAGCACACCAGGCGGCTATCGCGGCCGGACAGCTGGTGGCGACGGCAGAAGGCGTCGGCGTCCACCACGCCCAGTTTGGAGTGGTCGCCGCCGCGGCCCTTGGCGATGTCGTGGTAGAGGCCGGCGATGTACAGCAGTTCGGGCTTGCGCAAACGCGAGAGAATTTCCGCAGCGATGGGGAATTTCTGCCAGGCCTCGGGGCTGCGAAAGCTGCGCATATTGCGCACCACCTGCAGGGTGTGGGCATCCACGGTATAAATATGAAAGAGGTCGTGCTGCATCTGCCCGGTGACGCGGCCGAACTCCGGCAGGTAGCGGCCCAGCACGCCGTAACGGGTCATGCGCGAGAGCTGGGTGGAGAGGCCGCGGGGGGAACGCAGCAGCTGCATGAATAGTTCGGCGTTGGCCGGGGTCGAGCGGAATTTGTCGTCGATCAGGTGGCGGTGTTCGCGGATCAGGCGGATGGTGGAGGCACGCACGCCCTGGATATCGGGGTTTTCCGCCATCAGCACGAATATTTCCAGCAGCGCCGAGGGCTGTTCCTCGAATACCCGGGTCTGGGTCACTTCAATGGTGCTGTCGCGCAGCTGGAAGCGCTCGTTGATCGGGGTCACGCTCTGCCGCTGGCCGCGCTGCAGTATGGCCTCGTCGAGAAACTGCAGCAGCACGTCGTTCAGTTCGCGCAGCGCCATCACTACGCGGTAGTAGTTGTGCATGAACTGCTCCACCGCCAACTGGGTGCCGCTGTCCACATAGCCGAACTGTTTCGCCAACTCCCGCTGGTAGTCGAACAGCAGCCGCTCCTCGGCGCGCCCGGCGAGCAGGTGCAGGCCATAGCGCACCCGCCAGAGGAAGTCCTCTCCGGACTGGAGGATGGCGAACTCTTCCTCGGTAAAGAAGCCTTTGCCCTGTAGTTGCTTGAGGGTGCGCACGCGGAAGTAGCGCTTGGCCACCCAGCCGATGGTCTGGATATCCCGCAGGCCGCCGGGGGCGTTCTTGATATTGGGTTCCAGGTTGTACTCAGAGGCCTGCTGGCGATTGTGGCGCTCGCGTTGTTCGGTGTATTTGGCGCTGAAGAATTTCTCCGCCGGCCAGAGCTTGTCCGGGGTCATGTGATTCACCAGGCGTTCGCGCATGGCGTCGTTGCCGACCACAGTGCGGCATTCCATCAGGTTGGTGGCCACGGTGATGTCTTCCGCGGCCAGTTCCAGGCAGTGCTCCACGGAGCGCACCGAGTGGCCGATATCCAGGCCCAGGTCCCAGAGGAAAGCCACCAGCCGCTCGATATTGTCCACGGTGACGCGGTCCGGCTTGCCGTGGGTGAGGATCAGCAGGTCGATGTCCGAGTGGGGATGCAGGTCGCCGCGGCCGTAGCCGCCCACCGCCAGCAGGCTGATGTTGTCCGGCCACTGGTACTGGTGCCAGGCGTAGTGCAGCAGGCAGTCCACGAACAGCGCGCGCTCGTGCACCAGGGTGCGCACGTCCTCGCCCTCGCGAAAGCGCTCGGCCATCTGGGTGTCGGCGGCGCCGGCGGCGTCCTTGAAGATTTCCAGCGCCGGCTTGGCGCCCTCGGCCAGGGCCTTGCGGAAGCGGGCCTGGTCGAAGAAGAACAGGGGGCGCTCGAAGTAGGGGGTGTTGGCCAGCTGCATTGATTTGTCCGTTTGGGACCTCTTTGTGTGCTCTTAAGAGGGGCAGAAGCGGCCCTGCTACCGGTGGCCGTTTGCGGGACACGCTGTGAATACATCCCTGTACGCTCTCCGCGGCCATCCATGGCCGCAGAAGGTCCCGCAAACGGCCCCCGGCATCAGGGCCTTCGCATCGGGTTTTGGTATTCTTTCCGACTGTAGGGCGGATAAGCGCTGAGCGCATCCGCCGCTATGACAGGTGGAGGCGTTGTGTCCGGGTTCCGAGTCCTGACTCTAAAAGTTCTCTTCACCCCGCGCCGTCAGCACCTCCACCCCATCGGCAGTCACCACCATGGTATGCTCCCACTGGGCGGACAGGCGGCGGTCCACGGTGACCGCGGTCCAGCCATCGCGAAGCACGCGGGTGCCGGGCTTGCCGGCGTTGATCATCGGCTCGATGGTAAAGGTCATGCCTTCCTCCAGCGCCAGGCCGGTGCCGGCCTTGCCGTAGTGCAGTATTTGCGGGTCCTCGTGAAACACGTCGCCGATGCCGTGGCCGCAGAAGTCGCGCACCACCGAGTAGTAGTTCTTCTCTGCGTGCTGCTGGATCACGTGGCCGATATCGCCGAGGGTGGTGCCCGGGCGGACTATCTCGATGGCCCTGTACAGGCATTCCTGGGTCACTTTGACCAGCCTCTCCGCGTGGGGCGCCGGTTTGCCCACGAAATACATCTTGCTGGTGTCGCCGTACCAGCCGTCCTTGATCACGGTGACATCGATATTGATGATGTCGCCTTTCTTCAGCACCTTGTTGTCCGAGGGGATGCCGTGGCAGACCACTTCGTTCACGGAGGTGCAGATGGATTTGGGGAAGCCGCGATATCCCAGGCAGGCGGGGATGGCATCCTGTGCGTTGACGATATGGTCGTGACAGCGCTGGTCCAGTTCTTCGGTAGTGACGCCGGGGACCACATATTCGCCGATCATCTCCAGCACTTCGGCGGCCAGTCGGCCCGCGGTGCGCATTTTGGCGATCTGTTCCGGTGTCTTGGTGCTTGAGGTCATGAGAATCCCGGGTTGCTGTTCAGCGAGGCGCGGTATTGTAGCGGATTGGTTGCCGCGGCGCACAGCCCGCCATCCCCGCTCCTGGAGGTCCCGGGCCCCCGATTGTTGCGGGCGCGCCGCACTAGCCACTACCCCCGCTTCCGGGAATATGGTATAAAGCGCGCCGCTCCGGGGTCGTCCCGGGGCTAAATCAACGCCGCACACGCACCGGCACATGTGTCTGGGTGCCTCGCTTGGCTACGCCGGGTGGGGTTGATACATGGGGCGCGTGGAGGACTAACCCGTAAAACTGAGGTTTACTATTATGCCGCAAGTCAGCATGCGCGATATGCTGCAGGCTGGTGTGCACTTTGGCCACCAGACCCGCTATTGGAACCCGAAGATGGGTGAATTCATCTTTGGAGCCCGCAACAAGATTCACATCATCAACCTGGAGCACACTGTTCCGGCTTTTAACGAAGCCCTGCAGGTGATCAAGGGGATGGCCGCACAGAAGAAGAAAATTCTGTTTGTCGGCACCAAGCGCGCCGCGCAGAAATCCATCAAAGAGCAGGCCGAGCGTTCCGCGCAGCCTTATGTCAGCAACCGCTGGCTCGGCGGCATGCTCACCAACTACAAGACCATCCGTGCCTCCATCAAGCGCTATCGCGAGCTGGAGGTCCAGTCCCAGGACGGTACTTTCGACAAGCTGACCAAGAAAGAGGCGCTGATGCGCACCCGCATGATGGATAAGCTGGAGCGCTCCATCGGTGGTATCAAGGATATGGCCGGCCTTCCCGACGCGCTGTTCGTGATCGACGTGGAGCACGAGCGCATTGCCATCCAGGAAGCCAATAAGCTGGGTATCCCGGTGATCGGTGTTGTGGACACCAATAGCAGCCCGGAAGGTGTGGACTACGTGATTCCCGGCAACGACGACGCCATTCGCGCGATCAAGCTATACACCACTGCGGTGGCGGATGCGGTGCTGGCCGGCGTGGGTGAGGCCGGCGGCGGTGTCGCGAAGGACGAGTACGTTGAAGCGAGTGACGACGAGGCCGCCGCGGAATAATCCCGTAGTGAGCACTGCACTTAAAAAGGGCCGTGAAACGGCCCTTTTTTCCAACTATCGAATTAGTGAATGAACTCCGAGGAATAGAATCATGGCGATTACCGCGTCTATGGTAAAAGAACTGCGCGAGCGCACCGGCCTGCCGATGATGGAGTGCAAAAAGGCACTGACCGAGGCGGACGGCGATATCGAAAAGGCGATTGAAGACCTGCGCAAAGCCTCTGGCCTGAAGGCTGCCAAGAAAGCCGGCCGCACCGCCGCCGACGGCGTGGTCGCGGCGAAAGTGGCCGAAGACGGCAGCTTCGGTGTGCTGGTGGAAGTCAACTCTGAGACCGACTTCGTGGCCCGCGACGACAATTTCAAGGCGTTCGTGGAGAAGGTGGTGGACAAGGCATTTGCCGACCGCCAGCAGGACGTCGCCGCACTGATGGAAGGCGAGCTGGAGCAGGCCCGCGAAGCGCTGGTACAGAAGATCGGCGAGAACATCGGTGTGCGCCGCATCCAGGTGGTGGAAGGGGCCCGGGTGGGCGCCTATGTGCACTCCAACAACCGTATCGCGGCGATTGTCGCCCTGAGCGGCGGCGATGAAGAGACCGCTCGCGATGTGGCCATGCACGCGACTGCGGTCAACCCGCAGGTTGTCAAACCGGAGGATATGCCGGAGGACCTGCTGGAGAAGGAAAAGGAAATCATCAAGGCTCAGCCGGATATGGCAGGCAAGCCCGCTGAGATCGTCGAGAAGATGATGGGCGGCCGTATCAAGAAGTTCCTCAAGGAGAACAGCCTGGTGGAGCAGCCTTTCGTCAAGAACCCGGATGTGACCATCGGCAAGCTGGTCAAGGACCAGGGCGCGGAAGTGGTTTCCTTCGTCCGCTTTGAGGTGGGTGAGGGCATCGAGAAGGAAGAGGTGGACTTCGCTGCGGAAGTTGCCGCGCAAGTTAAATCCTCTTCTTAATCGTTTACATCGGGTGCCGGAGGGTGCCCGGTCGCAGTGGGGGTGCTTTCGGTGGGCTCTTTGGGGCCACATCGGGGCACCCCTCTGTGTAAATGACCAAAATTGTTGTAATGTTCCGCGGCAATAACTGCCTGTGCCAGTAGAGGACCAACGGATGCCCGGTGTCAAAGACCGCAAGTACAAGCGAATTCTGTTAAAGCTCAGCGGCGAGGAGCTGATGGGCGAGCAGGGGTTTGGAATCAGCCCAAAGGTACTGGATAAGATGGCCCTGGAGATAGGCCAATTGGTGGGTATCGGCGTTCAGGTGGGGCTGGTGGTCGGCGGTGGCAACCTGTTTCGCGGCGCCGCGCTGCACGCCGCGGGCCTCGACCGGGTGACCGGCGACCATATGGGAATGCTGGCCACCGTGATGAATGCCCTGGCCCTGCGCGACGCCCTGGAGCGCTCCAATATTTCCTCCCGTGTGATGTCCGCGATCCAGATGAGCGGCATCGTCGACCACTACGATCGCCGCGCCGCCATCCGCAACCTGGAGCGGGGCGAAGTACTGATCTTCGCCGCCGGTACCGGCAATCCCTTCTTCACCACGGATTCCGCCGCCTGCCTGCGGGGCATCGAAATTGACGCGGAGCTGGTGCTGAAGGCCACCAAGGTGGACGGCGTCTACTCCGCCGACCCGGTACTGGAACCCGCCGCGACCCGCTACGACCAGCTGACTTACGACGAGGTGCTGGACAAGAAGCTCGGGGTGATGGACTTAACCGCAATCTGCCTGTGCCGCGAACACAACATGCCCGTGCGGGTATTCCGCATGGATAAGGCCGGCGCGCTGCTCAATATCGTTGTGGGTGGCGAAGAGGGCACCTTAATCGAAGAGGAAGTGAAACCGTGATTGAAGATATCAAGAAAGACGCGAAGGCGCGCATGAGCAAAGCGCTCGACGCCCTGGCCGGCAACTTCAACAAAATTCGCACTGGCCGCGCGCACCCGAGCATTCTCGACGGCATCCAGGTCTCCTACTACGGCTCCGACACCCCCCTTTCCCAGGTGGCCAATGTCGTGGTGGAAGATGCCCGGACCCTCTCCGTGACCCCCTGGGAAAAGAACCTGGTGCCGGAAATCGAAAAGGCCATCATGAAATCCGACCTGGGCCTGAACCCCAGCTCCGCCGGTACCGTGATCCGCATTCCCATGCCGATGCTCACCGAGGAAACCCGCAAGAACTTTATCCGCCAGGCCAGGGGAGAAGCGGAGACCGCGCGGGTGTCCATTCGCAATATCCGCCGCGATGCGCTGGCGGAGGTGAAGGCACTGGTCAAGGAGAAGGAGATCTCCGAAGATGACGAGCGCCGCGCCGGTGACGAGATCCAGAAAATCACCGACCAGTTTGTGGCGGAAGTCGACAAAGCTCTGGCGGCCAAAGAAAAAGACCTGATGGAAATTTGATGGATTCCGCCGAAGTACTGCCGCCGGGTGAGGGCCCGCGCCATATCGCCATTATCATGGATGGCAATGGCCGCTGGGCCGCGCGCCGTGGCCTGCCCCCCTCGGCGGGCCACAAGGCGGGAGTGGAGCGTATCCGCGACCTGATTTCCGCCTGCGGGGACCGCGGGGTGGAGGCCCTCACCCTGTTCGCCTTTTCCAGTGAAAACTGGCAGCGCCCGCCCAAGGAAGTGGAACTGTTGATGAGCCTGTTTCACTCCTACCTGCGCAAAGAGGCTGCGCGCATGTGTGAGGAGGGCGTCCGCCTGAGAGTGGTCGGCCGGCGCGATCGCTTTTCGGCGAGGCTGCAGCGGGCCATTGCGGAGGCGGAAGAGATCACCAGCGAGTGCTCTCGCGGCAACCTGGTGATCGCAGCCGATTACGGCGGCCGCTGGGATATCGCCAACGCCGCGCGCGCTCTGGCGGAGGAAGTGGCTGCCGGGACGAGGGCGCCGGACTCCATTACCGAAGAGGTGCTGACGGACTACCTGCAGCTGGCGGATTTGCCGCCGGTAGACCTGCTGATCCGATCCAGTGGTGAGCAGCGCATCAGCAACTTTATCCTATGGCAGGCGGCCTACAGCGAATTTTATTTTACAGATACGCTGTGGCCGGATTTTGACGAGCGCGAACTGGACGCCGCTATCGCCGCCTACCGACGGCGGGATCGCCGCTATGGCGGCCGCAGCAGCGATGATTTGGCCGCACAGGCCTGAGTTCCAAGCGATGAAAATCGGACTGAGAGCTTATCCATGAATAATACGTCGCTGCGACAGCGGCCATTTTCGCCCAGTGCAGGGAACGGGGAGCGCGGTGTGCTTATTGCATGGCTTATTGCATATAGCCGACGAATGACGTCGAGATTGGCGGAAATGGCTTCGCCCCTTCGGGTTGCGCCCCAACACGCAGTGATGTTTTATTCATGGACAAGCTTCTAAGGGTGTAACGGTGCTAAAACAAAGAATAATGACCGCGCTGGTGTTGGTGGCTCTGTTTCTCGGGGTGTTGTTCTTCCTTCCCATCCAGTGGTTCTCCCTGGCGACGGTGGCAGTGATTCTGCTCGGTGGCTGGGAGTGGGCCAACCTTTCCAACCTCAATCGCGCGCTGCGCTTTGTCTTTCTCGCCGCCTTGGGCGTCTGCCTGGTGGGCACCGCCCAGTACGTCTTCGCCATGGACTTCGCCCGTCCGGATACCGGGCGGGCGCGCCAGATACTGGCGGTGGCCTGCGGTTGGTGGGCGCTGGCATTCCTGTGGGTGCAGAGCTATCCCGCCAGCGCCATGCTGTGGGGCAACCGCTGGGCGCGCGGCCTGATCGGCCTGGTGGTGCTGGCGCCGGCCTGGCTGTCGATGGTGATCCTGCGGGGCCAGGAGCACGGCGCCTGGCTGGTGCTGTTCGTGGTGGCCGTGGTGGTGGCCGCGGACGTGGGGGCCTACTTCGTGGGCCGCCGCTACGGCAAGCACAAACTGGCCCGCGAGGTGAGCCCGGGCAAGTCCTGGGAGGGCTTCTTCGGCGGCCTGGTCGCCTGCTTGATCCTGGCGGTCGGCGTCTCCCTGCTGCTGGAGTTGCCGCTGAAAAACAGTGTGCTGTTTTCCTTTGGGGTGCTGGTCACCGCGCTGGCCTCGGTGATCGGTGATCTGGTGGAGAGCATGTTCAAACGCCATCGGGGTATCAAGGACAGCAGCCGTATACTGCCCGGTCACGGCGGCATCCTGGACCGCCTGGACAGCCTCTCCGCGGCGCTGCCGGTGTTCACCATGGCCGCGCTCGCCAGTGAACTGCCGAAATATTTGTAAGATGGGTGCATTGCGCCTGTCTGTTACCGTGGGGGCGGCCGCTCCAGCGGATACAATCCCCGGTTCTGCCCGACTCGCAGTGAGGTAGGTAATTCTCGATGCAATCCGTTACGGTCCTCGGCTCAACCGGCTCCATCGGCGTCAGCACCCTGGATGTGCTGGCGCGCCATCCGCAGCGCTATTCGGTGTTTGCGCTAACCGCCCGCGAACGTGTGACCGAGCTGGCACAACAGTGTCGCCGCTTTGCCCCGCGTTTTGCCGTGGTGGCGGACGAGAAAGGTGCCCGGGCACTCCGCGAGCAACTGGCCGGAGAGGCGCCGGGTACCGAGATACTCTGGGGAGTGGAAGGGCTCTGCCGGGTGGCATCGGACCCGCGGGTGGATGCGGTGATGGCGGCGATTGTCGGCGCCGCCGGCCTGCGCCCGACCCTGGCGGCGGTAGAGGCGGGCAAAAAGGTCCTGCTGGCGAACAAGGAATCCCTGGTGATGGCGGGGCCGGTGTTTATGCAGGCCCTGGAGAAAAGTGGCGCCCAGTTGCTGCCCATCGACAGCGAGCACAACGCCATCTTCCAGTGCCTGCCCCAGCCCTGCGCCGACCTCGATCAGGCGGGGGTGGAAAAAATCCTTCTCACCGGCTCCGGCGGTCCCTTCCGCACCCGCCCTGAGAATGAACTGCACCGGGTCACCCCGGATGAGGCCTGCGCCCACCCCAACTGGTCCATGGGGCGCAAGATATCGGTGGATTCCGCCACCATGATGAACAAGGGCCTGGAGTTTATCGAGGCGTGCCTGCTGTTCGGCGCGCGGCCCGATCAGGTGGAGGTGGTGGTGCACCCGCAAAGCATCGTCCACTCCATGGTGCAGTACCGCGACGGCTCGCTGCTGGCGCAGATGGGCGAGCCGGATATGCGCACGCCCATCGCCCATGCGCTGGCTTTTCCCGAGCGTATCGGCAGCGGCGTGGCGGCGCTGGATCTGGTCGCCCGGGGCCGCCTGGACTTCGAGGCGCCGGATGCGCGCCGCTTCCCCTGCCTGCGGCTGGCCCGCGAGGCCATGGATGCCGGCGGGAGCGCTCCCACGGTGCTGAACGCCGCCAACGAGGTGGCGGTGGAGGCCTTCCTGCAGGGCGGGCTGGCATTTACTAGTATTCCGGCTGTGATCGAGCGGGTGATGAAATCCGCGGAACCGGTTGAACTGACTGGCCTGGACGCAGTCGAAACAGCGGATCGCAGTGCGCGGGCACTGGCGCAGCGGGCGCTGGAAGAATTAAACAGCCGCGCAACGAGTTAGACAGGTTTTATGGATTTTATTCAAACAGTCATCTGGGCCCTGATCGCTTTGGGCGTACTGGTCACCTTCCACGAAATGGGCCATTTCTGGGTGGCGCGCCTGTGTGGGGTCAAGGTACTGCGCTTTTCCGTGGGGTTCGGCCGCCGCCTGGTGTCCCGCTACGACCGCCACGGCACTGAATTCACCCTGTCGGCGATTCCCCTGGGCGGCTATGTAAAGATGCTCGACGAGCGTGAGGGCACCGTGCCCCGGGACCAACTGGACCAGGCGTTCAACCGCAAAAGCGTATGGGCGCGCATCGCTATCGCCGCGGCCGGGCCGGCAGCCAACTTTGTGCTGGCCATAGTGCTCTTCTGGGCTGTGTTTATGGGCGGTACCGCGGGTCCTGTGCCCATCGTTGAATCCGTGCAGCCCGGCAGTATTGCCGCGCGCGCCGGCCTCGAGCGGGGGCAGGAGATCATCGCCGTCGACGGCGAGCCTACTCCCACCTGGCAGGCGCTCAACTGGCGCCTGGCGAATCGCCTGGGGGACACCGGAAGCATCGAATTCTCCGTGCGCTACCCGGACTCCGATCTGGAATACCATACACTGGCGGACATAGACCGCTGGCTGGCGGGGCAGGAAGTGCCGGACCCGCTGGGGGAGGCGGGGCTGGAGCTCTGGACACCTCCGGCCAGTATGAAGCTGGCCCAGGTGACTCCCGACAGCCCTGCGGAGCGGGCCGGCCTGCGAGCCGGGGACAAAATTCTCTCCACCGACGACAAGGCCTTCGGCGATTGGGACAGCTGGAGCCAATACCTGCGGAGCCATGGCGGTGAGACGGTACGCGTGGAAGTGGAACGGGATGGCGAGCGCCGGTTACTGGAAGTTACTCCGGAAATGGTGACCCTGGACAGCGGTGAGCGAGTCGGCCGCATCGGTGTGCTGCCGGTGGTGGAATCCTGGCCGAAGGAGCGGGTGCGCACCTACCACTATGGTTTGGGCGGGGCCCTGGCCAAGGGGTTGCAGGAGACCTGGGAAAAAACCCTGTTCACCCTCAACAGCCTCAAAAAACTGATTGTGGGCCAGCTTTCGACCCGGAACTTGAGCGGCCCTATCACCATTGCTAAAGTGGCCGGCACTTCGGCGGACGCCGGCTGGCAGTCATTTTTGTCGCTGCTGGCGCTGCTTAGTATCAGCCTCGGCGTGCTCAACCTGCTGCCTATCCCGGTGCTCGACGGCGGTCATCTTCTCTACTACGGTATTGAAGCCATCAAGGGTTCGCCGGTGTCCGAGCGGGTGCAGATGATCGGTCTGCAGGTGGGTATGGCGCTGGTGCTGTGTATTATGGGCTTGGCGCTGTACAACGATATTTTGCGCTTATAAAGCGGCCGAAGGCCGCCATCAAATTCCTCTCTCCGCTTGTGGGGTAAATCGGCAGGATAGCCGATTGAGCGCCCCGGGAGGGGCGCCCGTAAAGCGGGCGAGCGCCAGGGGTGATGTGAGTTAATGGATGGTCCGGAGGGCCGGGAGAGGGCAGCCGCAAGGCACCCTTCTCATTGGTTGGAATTGCGAATAAAGAACTCGGAAATTAGTAGATGAATCACTTTCTGAAAGCGGCCTCGCTGGGCCTGGCCCTGCCATTGACTGCCCTTGCCCAGTCGTTCGTGGTCAACGATATTCGCGTCGAAGGTTTGCAGCGGGTTTCCGCCGGTACCGTGTTCGCGTCGCTGCCGGTTCGGGTCGGCGACCAGATCGAGAGCCTGGATATCCAGACGGCCACCCGAGCGCTCTTCCGCACCGGCTACTTTCAGGACATCCAGATAGGCCGGGAAAACGGCGTGCTGGTGGTAACCGTGCGCGAGCGGCCGGCAATTTCCAAGATTGAAATCACCGGCAACAAGGCCATCAAGACCGAAGACCTGCTCAAGGGTATGGAGGAGAATGGCCTCGCGGAAGGTCAGATTTTCAAGCGCGCCACCCTCGAGGGCCTGGCGCAGGAGCTGGAGCGCCAGTATGTGGCCCAGGGCCGCTACGGTGCCAGCGTAAAAACCGAGGTCAAGGAGCTGCCGCGCAACCAGGTGGAGTTGAAAGTCGTGGTGGACGAGGGCTCGGTGGCTGCCATCAAGCACATCAATATTGTCGGCAATCAGGCTTTTTCCGACGAGGAGCTGGCGGAAATCTTCGAACTGCAGACCACCGGCTGGCTTTCCTGGCTGCGCAGCGACGACAAATATTCCCGCGAAAAACTCACCGGTGACCTGGAGCGCCTGGAGTCCTATTACCTGGACCGGGGTTACCTGGAATTCCGCATTGATTCCACCCAGGTGTCCCTGAGCCCGGACAAGCGCAGTGTCTTTATCACCATCAATATCTCCGAGGGCGATGTCTACAAGGTCAGCGAGGTGGAGCTGGCCGGCGATCCGGTGGTGCCGGAAGAGGAGATCCGTCGCCTCCTGCTGGTGCGTGAGGGGCAGACCTTTTCCCAGGTGCTGATGACCACCACCTCCGACTACATTACCAAGCGTCTGGGTAACGAGGGCTATACCTTTGCTGAGGTGAACGGCATCCCGGAGCCCAATGAGGAAGATAAAACGGTAAAAATCACCTTCTTTATCGACCCTGGCAAGCGCGCCTATGTGCGTCGTATTGAATTTCGTGGCAACACCCGCACCACCGACGAAGTGCTGCGCCGTGAAATGCGCCAGATGGAATCCGCCTCGGCGTCCTCCGCACGCATCGAGCAGTCCAAGGTGCGTCTGGAGCGGCTGGGTTACTTCAAGGAAGTACAGGTGGAAACCACCGAGGTGCCAGGCACTTCCGACCAGATCGATGTGGAGTACACCGTGGAGGAGCAACCCTCCGGCACCATAGGCGGCACTGTCGGCTACGCCCAGGGCAGCGGCGTAGTGCTCGGTGCCAATGTGCAGGAAAACAACTGGCTGGGTACCGGCAAGTCGGTGGGTTTTGCGGTGAATACTTCCCGCTACCAGACGGTGCTTAATTTCTCCTACACCGATCCCTATTTCACTCCGGACGGCGTCAGTCGCGGCTTCAATATATTTTATCAAGAGCGCGATTATTCCGAGATCAACCTGTCGAGTTATAACACCACAACCTACGGCGCAGGCCTGAGTTTTGGTTATCCGATATCTGAGATTTCCCGGGTCGGCCTGAATCTGGGGCTCAGCCACATGGAGCTCGGTGTCGGCAGCAGCTCGGTCAAGGAAATCAAGGACAGCCCGGTTCCTATCGACGGCCTGATCGGGATGATTTCCTCGTCCGATGTGACTGAAATCGACACCGAACTGACCGAAGCGGTAGAGGCCGGTGAAGCCTTGAACCTTAGTGAGCCCATCGATCCGGCGCTTCTTAATACGGACCTTGACGGCTTTGTCGACCTGAACGGCGACGAGTTTGACTCTTTTACTGTTACTACCTCCTACGCGCGCTCTACCTTGAACCGGGGCATCCTCGCCACCCGGGGCACGTCGCAACGCGCCTCTCTGGAAGTGGCTCTGCCCGGTGGCGACCTGGAGTACTACAAGCTGCTCTACACCGCGCAGTATTTCCGCCCCTTGACCAGGGACCTTACCCTGCGCCTGCGCACCAGGCTCGGGTATGCCGACAGTTATGGCGATACTACCGAGCTGCCATTCTTCGAGAATTTCTATGCCGGTGGTTTTGGCTCGGTACGCGGTTTCGAGCGCAATACACTGGGTCCGAGGTCGACACCATTCCAGCAGTATATTCCTTCTGCATGTGCGGTGGATGCGGAGGGGAATGTATCGAGCTGTTATGTACAAAATGCGGAGACAGGAGAGCTGGCCGTAACCGCCCCCCGCCGTGATCCGGACCCATTTGGTGGCAACATCCTGATCGAAGGCAGCGCGGAAATTATCTTCCCGCTCCCCTTTGTCAAAGACCAGCGCTCCATGCAGTCGGCCTTTTTTATCGATGCGGGTAACGTTTTCGATACCAACTGTGGTATTTCCCAGCTCAACTGCTACGATGTGGACCTCGACCATATCAATGTCTCCGCCGGTGTTGGCCTGACCTGGATCACCGGCTTCGGCCCGCTGACCTTCAGCGTGGCCAAGGCATTACAGGAGAACGAAGACGACGAGACAGAAGTCTTCCAGTTCTCACTTGGCAACAGTTTCTAAGGGTAGTGTTGTCAGTCACTATAAATAAGCAATACGGAGAATGTTCGACGTGCATAAAACAGTAAAAATGATCGCAGTCCTGATCGCTGGTATCGTAATTTCCGGTGCCGCTCTGGCGCAGAGCAAGGTGGCGGTATTCAATCTGCAGGCGGCCATCATGAGCACTGACATCGCCAAGTCCAAAGTCAATGCGTTGAAGACCAGCTCCGAGTACTCCAAATTGCAAAGCAGCGCGGAATCCATCCGCGCGGAAGTGCAGAAGCTGGCTGAAGATGCGCAGAAAAACGGCATGACCTGGTCTGAGGAGCAGAAAGCTGAACAGCAGCGCAAGATGAACTTCAAGCGCTCCGACTTCGAAACCACGGTGAAAAAGATGCGCGCCATGGAGGCTCAGGTGGGCCAGGAAATCCAGAAGATCATGGCGCCCAAGGCCAAGAACGCGCTGGAAGCGATTATCAAAGATCAGAAGCTGGATCTGGTTCTGGACGCCAGCTCCGCCTACTACGCCGGCCCCAATACCGACCTCACTGAGGCCGTGGTCAAGCGTATGAACGCCGATAAGTGATCTCCGGCAGTTCCGTTTGATGACAGACAAGCCAACGCTGGCCCAGTTGGCGGAACAACTGGGCGCCCGCTTGTGCCTGGCTCCCGGAGCAGACGCCGGACGGGTACCCTCCGGCCTCAATACCCTGCAGGACGCCAGCGATTCCCAGGTCAGTTTCCTCGCCAGTGCCAATTACCGACGCTTCCTCGCCGGTACCCGCGCCTGCGCGGTATTGTTGACTGAGGAACTGGCTGTGGAGTGCCCGGTCAGCGCACTGATCGTCGACGATCCCTACTACGCCTTCGCGTTTGCCACTACTTTCTATGACACAGCCCCTCAGCCTGCGCCCGGCATCCATCCGTCCGCCACTGTACACGAGGATGCCGAGGTGGATGGCTCCGCCTGTGTGGGAGCGGGAGCGGTAATCGAGGCCGGCGCCCGGGTGGGTGCCGGCGCGATTGTCGGCGCCAACTGTGTGGTGGGCGAAGACAGTGAAATCGGTGCCGGCACCCGGCTCCATGCCGGAGTGATCATCTACCACGGCTGCTCCATCGGCCGGGACTGTATTGTCCACAGCCATACGGTTATCGGTGCCGATGGTTTTGGCTTCGCACCCCACGGAGGGCAGTGGACCAAAATACACCAGCTGGGCGGAGTGGAAATCGGCGATGAGGTGGAGATCGGAGCCTGTACCTGCATAGACCGCGGTGCCCTGGGCAATACAGTGATCGGTCGCGGGGTCAAGATCGACAATCAGGTGCAAATCGCGCACAATGTTCGGATTGGTGACTACTCGGCCATCGCCGCTTGCTCCGCGATAGCGGGCAGCGCCACCATCGGTAACCGCTGCACCCTCGCCGGCGGCGCCGGCGTGGTGGGGCATGTAACGGTGGCGGACGGCAGTCATATTACCGCCAGGACCCTGGTGACCAAGTCCATCGACAGTGCCGGTTCCTATTCCAGCGGCACTCCCTTTTCCGACAGCCGCAACTGGCGCCGCAACGCCGTGCGCTACGGACAGCTGGATGAGATGGCCCGGCGGTTGAAGGATCTGGAGAGAAGGCTGGAAATGCTCGTCGCCGAGGGAGGCCGGTCCAGGGAAAAAGAATGATTTGACCGGCACCCGCCGGTTACAATTTTGTTTGTTGTTTTCGGGGCAGGTGCACTGCTCGTGCTTAAGGCATGGGGAAGGGCACTTAGGCCCCGAAGTGGTTTCTGGGGATAATATACATGATGGACGTACGCGAAATTCGCGAATACCTGCCGCACCGCTATCCCTTCCTGCTGGTGGACCGGGTTCTGGAACTGGAGGAAGGCAAATATATCAAGGGCTACAAGAACATCTCTATTAATGAGGAGGTATTCAATGGCCACTTTCCCGATGTACCGATTTTTCCTGGTGTGATGATTGTTGAGGCGCTCGCGCAGGTATCGGGAATCCTCGGTTTCAAAACCCTGGGGCAAAAGCCCGAGGATGGTTATCTCTATTTGTTTGGCGGCATTGATAATGTCCGCTTCAAGCGGCAGGTGGTGCCGGGCGACCGGCTGCAACTGGAATCCGAAGTGGTTTCCGAGCGCCGCGGTATCTGGAAGTTCGCCTGCAAGGCGAGTGTAGAAGGCGAACTGGCGGCCTCTGCCAATGTATTGTGCGCGGTCAAGAAAGTTTGATTGTGACCGGTTCGGTTCCATTACTTTCCCGCAGGGTTTAAATTGGCGGGATTTTCCAGCTTGCGAGGAGCAGGGCGCAGAATGCAGACGATTATCCACCCCACTGCGATTGTCGACGAGTCGGCAACTCTGGGTTCCGGGGTGAGCATCGGTCCCTACACGATTGTAGGTCCTCAAGTGGAAATCGGGGACGGCTGCGAGATCGCCTCCCATGTGGTATTGAGTGGTCCCACCAAACTCGGCAGCAACAATCGCATTTACCAGTTCGCCACCGTGGGCCAGGATACCCCGGACAAGAAATACAAGGGTGAGGACACCACCCTGGTCATCGGCGACAACAACGTGATTCGGGAGGGGGTCACCATCCACCGGGGCACGGTCCAGGACCGCGGTGAAACCACCATCGGCAACGACAACCTGATTATGGCTTATGCCCACGTGGGTCACGACAGTGTAATCGGCAATCACACCATACTGGTCAACAATGTCGCTCTGGCCGGGCATGTACAGGTGCGGGACTGGGCGATTCTCGGCGGCTTTACCATGGTGCACCAGTACTGTTCGATCGGCGAGCACGCCTTTACCGGCATGGGAGCGGCCATCGGCAAGGATGTGCCGGCCTATGTAATGGTGGCCGGCCACCCGGCGGAGGCGAAGACCATCAACGCCGAGGGGCTGCGTCGCCGCGGTTTTACCCGGGAGGAAATCTCCCTGATCAGCCGGGCCTACAAAATGGTCTACCGTCGCGGTCTCACCCTGCAGGAAGCGCTGGAAGCGCTGATCGAATTGCGAGAGGAGTCGCCGGTAATCCAGCCGTGGATCGATTCCCTCAAATCCTCCAGCCGCGGTATCGTGCGCTGAGCGGAAGACTTTAGAACAGACAGCTTGTAGGGGCGGCTTCCTGGGAACGCCGAGCTCCAGCTCGGCTTGCGGGCCGCAGGCCCGCTACCGCGGTTAGCGACCGCTCCTACAAGCACAGGATTGCGTCGAGTGACAACCAACAACAAACCCCTGCGCATTGGTATCGTGGCCGGCGAGGCCTCGGGTGATATTCTCGGAGCCGGCCTGATCGCCGCTTTGCAAAAACGCTTTTCATCGCTGGAAGTGGAGGGTGTCGCCGGCCCACGCATGCAGGCAGCGGGTGCAAAATCCCTGTTTCCCATGGAGCGGTTGTCGGTAATGGGTTTAGTGGAACCCCTGAAACGCCTGCCAGAACTGCTCAAAATCCGCCGCACTCTGCGCCGGCACTTCGTCGATAATCCCCCGGATCTTTTTATCGGCATCGATTCCCCGGATTTCAATCTATCGCTGGAGGAGTCGCTGAAGTCCGCCGGCATTCCTACCGTGCATTACGTCAGCCCCTCGGTATGGGCCTGGCGCCGCGGGCGCATCAAAAAAATTGCCCGCGCCGTCGACCATATGCTCACCCTGCTGCCCTTTGAGGCGAGCTTTTATCGGGAGCATCAGGTGCCGGTCACTTTTGTCGGCCATCCCCTGGCGGATGAGATTCCCCTGCAGGTGGATACCCTGGCGGCGCGCCGGGAACTGGGTTTCGATGAGGGGGGGCAGGTTATTGCGTTGCTTCCGGGTAGTCGCGGTGGCGAGGTGCGACTGCTGGGGCCGCTGTTCTTACAGGCCGCGCGCTGGTGCCATCGGCGCCGGTCCGAATTGAAATTTGTCCTGCCGGCGGCCAACGAGCAGCGGTTGACAGAACTGAAGTCGCTGCTGGCGGACTATAGCGATTTACCCGTGACTCTGTTGGAGGGGGATTCGCAGCGGGCAATGGCGGCGGCGGATGCCGTGTTGATCGCCTCCGGCACCGCCACCCTGGAAACACTGCTGCTGAAAAAACCCATGGTGGTGGCCTATAAAATGGGGGGCGTGTCCTACGCGATTTTTTCCCGTATGCTGCACACCCCCTGGGTTTCCCTGCCGAACTTGCTCGCTCAGCGCGATCTGGTGCCGGAGATTTTGCAGGACGAAGCCACTCCCGAGAGCCTGGGCGCGGCGCTGCTGCAGTTCTTCGATGATCCGGTAATGGCGGATCAACTGGTGCGGGAATTTGATGATATGCACCAGCAGTTGCGGCGCCACGCCTCTGAGCGGGCTGCGGATGCCGTGTGCAAACTGCTCGAAATTCGGGCTGGAAACCAGAACAGTACCCCCGTGTAGGGCCAGCCCATGGCCGCGATCGAACTTACTTCGTAGCGCAGACCGATCGCGGCCATGGGCCGCTCCTACAGAAGGCGACAAAAAAAACACCATGGAACAAAAAGAACCACTACCACCCTATATTTGTGCCTATAGTGGCGATCTGCTCGCCGGAGTCGACGAAGTGGGCCGCGGCCCACTGGCCGGTGATGTGGTGGCTGCTGCAGTAATCCTCAATCCCCAAAAGCCCATCGAAGGCCTTGCGGATTCGAAAACGCTCAGTGAGAAAAAGCGCGAGCAGCTATTCGGACAGATCCGCGAACGGGCGCTCTGCTTTGCCGTCGCCCGCGCTACGGTGGCGGAAATCGACCGACTGAATATCCTGCACGCCAGCCTGCTGGCCATGCGCCGCGCGGTGGAACAGTTGCAGCCACAACCGGAATTTGTGCTGGTGGATGGAAATAGAAAACCGGACTGGCACTATGACTGCGATACGGTGGTAAAAGGAGACGGCCGGATAGAGGCAATCGCTGCCGCCTCGATCCTGGCCAAGGTCAGCCGTGACCGGGAAATGGCGGTGCTGGATCGCGAGTACCCGGGTTACGGCCTTGCCCAACACAAGGGCTACCCGACCAGGGCGCACCTGGAGGCGCTGGAGCGTTTGGGTCCCAGCCCGATACACCGGCAGAGTTTTGCCCCGGTGCGCCAGTTGGTGATGGAGCTCGGTTGAGGCCGGGCTATTTTTTCATTTTCCTCACCCGCGCCCGCGCAATCATCTTCTCCGACATCTCCACAATCTCCACCCGGTAACTTCCCAGGTAGAAACTGATATTGCCGTCCGGGATACTCTCCAGGTGTTCCAAAGCCAAGCCGTTGAAGGTCTTGGGGCCGTCGGTGGGCAGTTCCCAGTGCAGGGTGCGGTTGATATCGCGAATGGAGGTGCCGCCCTCGATCAGGTACCAGCCGTCGCTTTGCGCGACGATTTCCTCGTCTTCGCTGGGCACCGGACTGGCAGTGAAGTCGCCGACGATTTCCTCCAGCAGGTCCTCCAGGGTGACAATGCCCATCACTTCGCCGTACTCGTCCACCACCAGACCCATGCGGCGCTTCTTCTTCTGGAAGTTCATCAGCAGGGTGGGCAAGGGAGTGGCCTCGGGAACGAAATAGGGTTCATCCGTGTAAGACTTGAGCTGGTCTGCACTGAACGTTTCGGGCCCGTCGCGCAGTATCTGCGCAGCGCGGCGCAGATGCAGTATGCCCACCACGCGGTTGATGTCGCCCTCGTACACCGGCAGGCGGGTGTAGCTGCTCTCCGCCAGCTGCTGCAGTATTTCCTCGGCGGAGTTTTCCGTATCCAGCCCCACGACTTCATTGCGGGGGATCATTATGTCCTCCACCGTAGCCTGGTCCAGGTCCAGCACGTTGAGCAGCATGCCCTTGTGCTTGCTGGGCAGCAGGGCGCCGGACTCGAACACCACGGTGCGCAGTTCCTCCGGCGCCAGGTGCTCGGTCTCGGCGCCTGCGGTGGCCTCTACACCAACCAGGCGCGCCAGGCTGTTGGAGATGCTGCCGACCAGCCAGACGAACGGCGTCAGCAGCCACAGCAGCGGGCGCAGTACCAGGGACGCGGGAAAGGCGATTTTCTCCGGGCGCAGGGCGGCGATGGTCTTTGGGGTGACCTCGGCGAAAATCAGGATCACGAAGGTCAGCACGGCGGTGGCGTAGATGACACCGGCATCGCCGTACAGCTGGGTGAACACCGCGCCGGCGATCACCGAGGCGAGAATATTGACCAGATTGTTGCCGATCAGGATGACGCCGATCAGTTTGTCCGGGCGCGACAGCAGCTCCATCGCGCGCCTGGCGCCGCGGTGGCCACTCTTGGCCTGGTGGCGCAGGCGATAGCGGTTCAGCGACATCATGCTGGTTTCGGAGCTGGAGAAGAAAGCGGAAATGACAATCAGCAGAGCCAGCAGGCCGAACATCAGGCCGAGGGGTATCTCGTTCAAGGGTGAACTCTTGTTATTCGTGAGCGGAAATATTGGAACAGAATTCCACTTGGCTCAAGCCCTTTGCAGAATGACCTCCAGCACCAGCTTGCTGCCAAAGTAGGCCAGCATCAGCGCGGCGAAGGCTGCGAGGGTCCAGCGCACCGCGGTATTGCCGCGCCAGCCCAGCTTCCAGTGCCCCCAGAGCAGGATGCTGTAGAGCACCCAGGCCAGGATCGACAGCGCGGTTTTGTGCACCAGGTGCTGGGCGAAGAAGTCGTCCACAAACAGGAAGCCGGTGATCAGCGATGCGGTGAGCAGCAGCTGGCCGAAGGCGATCAGCCCGAACAGCAGGGATTCCATGGTCTGTAGCGGCGGCAGGAAGCGGCTGATGCCGCTGGGTTTGTGGTTGTGCAATTGCTGGTTCAGGTAGTAGAGGTAGATCGCCTGCAGGGTGGCCAGGGCGAGCAGGGAATAGGCGGCGATGGACAGCAATGCGTGCACTGCGATGCCGGCAGACAGCTGCTGGCGCGGCGCCACGCCGCCCCAGGAGTGGACCGCCGCCAGTTCCGCCAGGGCTCCCAGTGGGGCCATGATCAGGATCAGCAGGTTGAGCGGGCGACGGATCGCCAGGGTCAGAAGCAGCAGGTTTACCGCCCAGGCCACCAGCGAGAGCATGGCCAGCAGGTCGAAGCGATAGCCCCCGGGCGCCCGCAGGGTGTACGCCAGCGAGATGCCGTGGGCCAGCAATGCGGCGGCGAGCAGGCCGAGCAACAGGGCGTTTGCGGGTTGGCGCCGCCGCGCAAAGGCGAGGGCGGCCACTGCGGTGGTGGCCAGATAAAGTGCGATTGCCGTCCAGTGGGCGAATGTCCCCATCGATAAATCCGTGTCTCCGATTCGATAGGCGGGCAGTGTGTCACAGCGCGCCTGTGCTGGAAAGGCCGCCTGCGCTATACTCCCGCGTTTTCAGTTTTCACCTTTTTCTGTAGGAGCGGCTGCTCCTGCAGACAGGGGCAGAGTGAGGCACTGGACGTTTATATGTTCGACAACCTGAGCGACCGCCTGTCGGGGGCGTTGAAGAAAGTCACAGGCAAAGCGCGCCTGACGGATGACAATATCCGCGACACCCTGCGCGAGGTGCGCAAGGCGCTGCTGGAAGCGGATGTCGCGCTGCCAGTGGTGAAGGCTTTTGTGCAGCAGGTGCGCACCGCGGCGGTGGGGCAGAAAGTGAGCAAGGCGCTCAACCCGGGCCAGCAGTTCGTCAAGATAGTGCAGGACGAGCTGGTTCAGGTGATGGGTGAGGCCGCTGCGCCGCTGAACCTGGCGGTACAGCCGCCGGCGGTGATCCTGATGGCGGGCCTGCAGGGCGCCGGCAAGACCACCAGCGTGGCCAAGCTGGCCAAATACCTGCAGGCGCGGGAGAAGAAAAAGGTGATGGTGGTGAGCGCGGACGTTTACCGTCCCGCGGCCATCAAGCAGTTGGAGACCCTGGCCGGCGAAGTGGACGCGCTCTTCTATCCCTCGAGCGCGGACCAGAAGCCGCTGGATATCGCCAAGGGCGCGGTGGATGCGGCGCGCAAACAGTTTGCCGACGTACTGATCGTGGACACCGCCGGCCGCCTGCATATCGACGAGCAGCTGATGGGCGAGATCCGCGAGCTGCAGACCGAACTGAATCCGGCCGAAACCCTGTTCGTGATCGACGCCATGATCGGCCAGGATGCGGTGAACACCGCGAATGCCTTCAACGAGGCGCTACCCCTGACCGGTGTGATCCTCACCAAGGCGGACGGCGATGCCCGCGGTGGTGCCGCGCTATCGGTGCGCCATGTGACCGGCAAGCCGATCAAGTTTATCGGTGTCGGCGAGAAGACCGACGCCCTGGAGACCTTTCACCCGGACCGCATCGCCTCGCGCATCCTCGGTATGGGCGACATCCTGTCGCTGATCGAGGAGGCGGAGCAGAAGATCGACAAGGCCAAGGCCGAGAAGCTGGTCAAGAAGGTGCAGAAGGGCCGGGGCTTTGACCTGGAAGACCTGCGCGACCAGTTGCAGCAGATGCAGAATATGGGCGGCTTCGGCTCCCTGCTGGAGAAAATGCCCGGCATGGGCGGCATGGCCCAGATGGCGCAGCAGGCGGATATGGGCAAGGAGTTCCGCCGCATGGATGCCATTATCGGCTCCATGACCCCCGCGGAACGACGCAATCCGGATATCCTCAACGGCTCCCGCAAGCGTCGCATCACCGCCGGTTCTGGCACCCAGGTCCAGGATCTGAACCGCCTGCTCAAGCAGCACAAGCAGATGGGCAAGATGATGAAAAAGCTCAAGGGGAACGGCATGAGCAAGCTGATGCGCGGTATGGGCGGCATGCCGGGAATGGGCGGCGGTGGCATGGGCGGGATGCCCGGGGGGCTTCCCCCCGGCTTTCGCAAGAAGTAGCCGGGAGCGCGGAGCTGTCACCTTAAACCTTTGAGGGCTGAAGGCCGCCTTGTTGTGAGCGCTGAGGGCTACCTTGTGAGCGCTGAGGGCTCCTCCGCAACAGCCCGCAGGCCCGCCGTTACGCCCGGTTCTTGCTGGCGTCGTGGCGGCTCTGCTGCCGGTGGCCGTTCGCTCCACAACCTGATCGGTAAATGTTCCGCGAACGGCCCCCGGCATCAGAGCCTTCGCTTCGAAGTCTGATATCCATACCGAGCCCCGGCGCTATACAAACACCAGCCAGTCCATTAGAATACGCCGCCTTTCAGGCCGGCCGACTGCCGGCATCGGATTTTCTTTCGGCCGCTCCTGGCGGCCGAAGTGTGTTGAAACTACAGGAAAGCTACATGGTAACCATTCGTTTGGCTCGTGGCGGCGCGAAAAAGCGTCCGTTCTATCACCTGACAGTCACCGACAGCCGCAAATCCCGCGACGGCCGTTTTATCGAGCGCGTCGGCTTCTTCAACCCGGTTGCCCGCGGTCAGGAAGAGCGTCTGCGTATCGACCGCGAGCGCGTCGAGTTCTGGGTTGGCCAGGGCGCTCAGGTTTCCGACCGGGTCAGCAAGCTGCTGAAAGAATCCGCCTGACCGACCGGTTTGCGCCCGTGACAAAAAACGGATCCAAATCCGCTGACTTGATCACTGCAGGGCGCATCACCGCGGTTTACGGTGTTCGCGGCTGGGTCAAGGTGCACTCCTATACCGAGCCGATGGAAAACATCCTGCAGTTTCCCGAGTGGTGGCTGCAGGGAGAGGACGGCTGGGAGCCCCTGCAGATTGACGGGGGCAGGCGCCACGGCAAGGGCCTGATTGCCCATATCAAAGACGTGGACGACCGGGACCGGGCTGCCCGCTATTGCCAGCGGGACATCGCCATTCGCAGCGACGCCATGCCGCCTCTGGCGGAGGGTGAGTACTACTGGCACCAGCTCGAAGGTTTGCGGGTGGTCAGCGAGTTCGAGGGCCACAGCTACGACTTCGGTCGCGTCGAACGACTGATGGAAACCGGGGCCAACGATGTGCTGGTAGTGCGAGGTAAGGAGGGCGAGAGTGAGCGCCTGATTCCCTACCTCCCGGGTGAGTACATTACCGATATCGACCTGGACTCCGGTGTGATCACCGTAGTCTGGGACCCGGAATTTTAGCGATGCGCGCCAAGCGCATCGCTCTGGTAAGCATCTTTCCGGAGATGTTCGCCGCTCTGACCGATTACGGGATCACCGGTCGCGCGGTCAAAGAGGGATTGCTGGAGGTGCGTTGCTGGAATCCGCGGGATTTCACCAGCGACAGGCACCGCACCGTGGACGACCGCCCCTACGGTGGCGGACCGGGCATGGTGATGCTGCCCGAGCCGCTTTATCAGGCGTTGGGTGAGGCCCGGGCCTGGGCCCGGGAGGCGGGCCCGGCGCGCACTATCTATCTGTCGCCCCAGGGGCGGCCGCTGGATCAGGCCGGCGTGGAGCAACTGAGCGAAGCGGGCAACCTGGTGCTGTTGGCGGGCCGCTACGAAGGTATCGACGAGCGCATTGTCGATATGCTCGTCGACGAGGAGTGGTCCATCGGCGACTATGTCTTGAGCGGCGGTGAATTGGCCGCGATGGTGATGGTGGATGCCATCACCCGGCTCATCCCCGGTGCACTGGGGCATGACCAGTCGGCGGTGGAGGACTCCTTCGCCCGAGGGCTGTTGGACTGCCCTCACTACACCCGCCCGGAAGAGTATCGGGGCAGGGCGGTGCCGGATGTTTTGCTCTCCGGCAACCACGAGAGAATACGCCGCTGGCGCCTCAAGCAGGCGCTGGCGCGCACACAACAGCGACGGCCCGATCTGCTGGAACGGCTGGAGCTGGACAGGGAGCAGAAGCAACTGTTGGAAGAAGCCCGGCAGGAGTGGAAATCCGAAGAAACTTGATGTCGGATTCGCCGTGAGGCGGGAGTAATCCGGTGAACTAGCTGAGAAGCTACACAATCTAGGGTTCTCTAAAAAATCGTAGCGAGCGGGTGGCTGGTGGTGGCCGCCGGAGCGCAGCAAGCGGAGTGTACTTTAGTACATGAGCATTGCGAGCACCGCCGGACGCCGCCAGGCGCACGCGCAGTAGATTTTTGAGAGCCCACTATTTGGGAGTATTCCAAATGACCAACAAAATTATTCAGCAACTGGAACAGGAACAGCTGAAAAGCGAAGTTCCCGCCTTTGCTCCGGGCGACACCGTGGTCGTTCAGGTAAAGGTAAAAGAAGGTAACCGCGAGCGTCTGCAGGCGTTCGAGGGTGTGGTGATTGGCAAGCGCAACCGCGGCTTGAACTCCTCCTTCACCGTGCGCAAGATCTCCCACGGCGTGGGCGTGGAGCGCACCTTCCAGACCCACAGTCCGCTGGTGGATAGTGTCCAGGTCAAGCGCCGCGGCGACGTGCGCCAGGCCAAGCTGTACTACCTGCGCAGCCTCACAGGTAAGGCCGCGCGTATCAAGGAAAAGCTCAACTGAGTCTTTTCCCCCGGGATGTGAAAAAAGCCGGAGCAGCGATGCTCCGGCTTTTTTATGATGCCCAACTTCCCTCCCGCTTGTGGGAGGGGCGGGAGGGAGAGGCTCCAAGGTGTAGGCGTTGCGGAGCATTTCATGGTGCCGGGAGGTGGGATATGTTAAAACACGCCAAGCGAGGCATTTGTTGCCAACCGGTGCCATACTGGCGGGAACCGGCAGCGGCCGCACAAGTCGAAGCCTGCAAGCAGACCAAGGAGCTATCGATAATGACCCTTTTCAATAAGCCGCTGATGATGATCGGCGCGCTGCTCGCCCTGTTGGGACAGAGCGCCTATGGAGCAGTTGACGCGGAAGTGGCCAAAAACATCAAGGCGCGCCTTCACGCAGCCAATCCCAAGGCCAGTTACGGCGAGGTGCGCGAGAGCCCGATCAGCGGCCTGTATGAAGTGGAAGTGGACGGGAGCAGCACGCTCTTCGTCTCCAAAGATGGCGGCCACTTCGTATTCGGCGACCTGTACCAGGTTGGAAGCGGTTCCCTGGTCAATCTTTCCGAGAAACGCCGCACCAAGCAGCGGGTCGAGGTGATGGAAGAGCAGGACCCGGGTGAAATGATCGTCTTTTCCCCCAAAGGCGAGACAAAGGCGCATATCTACGTGTTTACCGATGTGGACTGCGGCTATTGCCGCAAGCTGCACCAGGACGTGCCGGAGCTGAACAGGCGCGGTATCGAAGTGCGCTACCTGGCCTTCCCCCGCGCCGGCCTGAACTCCCTGGGGTATCGCAAGATCGCCACCGCCTGGTGTGCCGAAGACCGCAACAAAACCCTGACTGCACTGAAAAACCGCGAGAACGTGCCGCTCGATGTCTGTAAGAACAACCCCGTGGCTAAACAGTACAAGCTGGGCAATGAAGTGTTCGATGTGCGCGGCACCCCCACCATCGTAATGCAGGACGGCACCGTTGTGCCCGGCTACCTGCCTCCTGACACCATGGTGAAAGCCCTCGGTATCTGAGTGACGGGTTGGTCAGCGGCTGCTTTCCTGTCCGCTGGCCACCTGTCACCGGGCGCTATCCCTGTGCAATTTTATTGACATTTCTCCCCATCCCTCAGTATGGTTGTCGTCCTTTTATCGTCTTTCACACCATTTATTGCGCTGTAACCCGCGCGGAGGGAAGTTGTGAGCGCATCCGTCGAAGAGACCACCGAACAGGCAGCCCAGCGGCAGAAACCCCAATCCCCCCGGCGCGCGGTGCGCATCGGTATTTGTGGCCTGGGCACCGTTGGCAGCGGCACCGTCAATGTGCTTGCGCGCAACGCCGAACAGATTGCTGCGCGCTGCGGCCGCCCGGTGGAAATCGTGCAGATCGGCGCCCGCCGGGACAACCCGGCCTGTGATACCAGCGCGCTGAACGTCACCAGGGAAATTTTCGATGTCGCCGCCAATCCCGAAGTGGATATCCTGGTGGAGCTGGTCGGCGGCACCACCGTGGCCCGGGAGCTGGTGCTCGCGGCGATCGCCAACGGCAAGCACATCGTCACCGCCAACAAGGCGCTGATCGCCGAGCACGGCAACGAACTGTTTGCCACCGCCGCAGAGATGGGCGTGACCATTGCCTATGAAGCCGCGGTGGCCGGTGGTATCCCAATTATCAAATCCCTGCGCGAGGGCCTGGTGGGCAACCGCATCCAGTGGCTGGCGGGGATTATCAACGGTACAGGTAACTACATTCTCACCGAGATGCGCGACAAGGGCCGCAGCTTTGCCGAGGCCCTTGCCCAGGCGCAGCAGCTGGGCTACGCAGAGGCGGACCCCACCTTCGATGTGGAGGGTATAGACGCTGCCCACAAGCTGGTGATCATGGCCTCCCTCGCCTTCGGCATACCGCTGGCTTTCGACAAGGTCTATACGGAAGGCATCAGCGGCATCTCCAGCGAGGATATCCGCTACGCGGACGAACTGGGTTACCGGATCAAGCACCTGGGTATCGCCCGGCGCACCGAGCAGGGGGTGGAGCTGCGCGTGCACCCCACACTGATCCCCCAGCGGCGCCTGATCGCCAATGTAAACGGGGTGATGAATGCGGTGCTGGTCAACGGCGATGCCGTGGGCCCGACTCTCTATTACGGTGCCGGCGCCGGCGCCGAGGCCACCGCCTCCGCGGTGATCGCCGATATCGTGGATGTGGCGCGCACCCTGGAGGCCTTCCCGGACCAGCGGGTGCCCGCGGCGGGAGTGGCTCCGGGCAATCAGGATGGCGCCAGTGTCCTGCCCATGGACGAAGTGATCACCAGCTACTACCTGCGCATCTCCGCCCAGGACAAGCCCGGGGTCATGTCCCAAGTGGCGAAAATCTGCAGCGATCAGGGCATCAGCATCGAGGCGCTGATCCAGCACGAGCCGGCCGAGGGCGAGGCCCTGGTGCCGGTGGTGATTCTCACCAGCCGCGCCAAGGAAGCCCGTCTGCGCGAGGCGGTGGCACAGATAGAGACCCTGGATACCGTCGAGGGCGAGGTGGTGCGCATTCGTGTGGAGCCGCTGGGTTAGGCCGGAAGCGCCGGCTCCTGGTTTGAACTTTCCCTGTAGGAGCGGCCCATGGCCGCGATCGGTCTGTCGGTATTCCGCGAGCCCGATCGCGGCCATGGGCCGCTCCTACCAATAAATTTTCAGCTTTTTCAGAATCAAAATACCGTGAAATACATCAGTACCCGCGGCCGCGCGCCGTCCCTCTCCTTTGCCGATACCGTACTCACCGGCCTCGCCAGCGACGGCGGCCTCTATGTGCCGGAATCCCTGCCGAAATTTTCCGCAGAGGAAATCCGCGGGATGGCGGGTCTCGACTATCGCGAGCTGGCCTTTCGGATTATTCAGCCGTTTGTCGGCGAAGACCTCAGTGACGAAGAGCTGCGTGAAATCATTCAGCGTTCCTATAAAAATTTCCGCCACAGCGCCGTGGCGCCGCTGGTGCAGGCGAATACCAACGAGTGGATCCTGGAACTGTTCCACGGCCCCACTCTGGCGTTCAAGGACTTCGCATTGCAGTTTCTCGGTCAGCTGTTCGACCACCTGTTGAAAAAACGCGGCGAGCGGGTGGTGGTGATGGGGGCCACCTCCGGCGATACCGGCTCCGCGGCCATCGAGGGCTGTCGCCACTGCGACAACATCGATATTTTTATCCTGCACCCGCACAACCGGGTATCGGAGGTTCAGCGCCGCCAGATGACCACGGTACTGTCGGACAATGTGTTCAATATCGCCCTGGAAGGCAACTTCGACGACTGCCAGAACATGGTCAAGGCCAGCTTCGCCGACCAGTCATTCCTGCCGGACGGCCGGCGCCTGGTGGCGGTCAACTCCATCAACTGGGCGCGCATCATGGCGCAGATCGTCTATTACTTCTACGCCGCGGTGAACCTGGGCGCGCCGGAAAAGACGGTGAACTTCTCCGTACCCACCGGGAACTTCGGCGATATTTTTGCCGGCTACCTGGCGCGGCAGATGGGCCTGCCCATCGACCAACTGGTGATCGCCACCAACGCCAACGATATCCTGCACCGCTGCATCAGCGACAACGACCACTCTCCAAAACCGCTGGTGCACAGCCTGTCGCCGAGCATGGATATTATGGTGTCGAGCAATTTCGAGCGCCTGCTGTTCGATCTCTACGACCGCGACGGCGAAGCGGTGGCGGCATTGCTTGCCGATCGCAGTGTGTCTATGCACCTGGAGGAGCGGGCGCTGAAAAGGGCGCGGGAGGTCTTTTCATCCCACCGGCTGGACGACCTGCGCACCGTGGAGGTGATTCGCGAGATGTTCGAGTCCAGTGAATACCTGCTGGACCCGCACACCGCCATCGGTGTGGAGGCCGCCCGGCGGCAGCGCAAGTCGCGCCAGCAGCCCATGGTTTGCCTCTCCACCGCCCATCCGGCAAAATTCCCGGAAGCGGTTGCCCGCGCACTGCCAACGCAAAAGATCCCCCTGCCGGCGCACATGCAGGGCCTGTTCGAACGCGAGGAACGGATGCGGGTACTGCCCAACGACCTGGCGAAGGTCCACGAATTTATCGCGACAGCCCTGGCGTAACCAGGGGACAGTGTAGGGAGCGCCGTGCGCACCGGTACAATGGTGCGCACGGCGCACCCTACGCTTTGAGCGGCCGCGACCGGCACTCACTTTTGCGCCCGCAGCCAACAGCCAACAGCAAACGGAAAATATGAATAAGAAAATCCGGCGGCGGCCAGTGGATCTCTCCACTGGCCGTTTTGCTTCTGATACCCCGAAAATTCTCCAGCGGGTCCTGCTCGGTCGCGGTGTCGCCAGCGAGGCACAGCTGGACCACCGCTTGGCGAAGCTGTACCCACCCGAGTCCATGCGGGGCGTGGAAAGGGCGGTGGCGCTGCTGGTGGAGGCGGTGCGCGAGCAGCGGAAAATTCTGATCGTCGGCGATTTCGATGCCGACGGGGCCACCAGCAGTACTCTGGCGGTGCTGGCGCTCGGCGCCATGGGCGCGCCGTCGGTGGAATTCCTGGTGCCCAACCGCTTCGACTACGGCTATGGCCTGACGCCGGAAATCGTCGAAGTGGCAGTGGACTACCGGCCCGACCTGCTGATCACCGTGGACAACGGCATCAGCAGCATTGAAGGCGTGGCCGCGGCCAGGGCCGCGGGCATGACGGTGATCGTCACCGACCACCATTTGCCCGGGTCGCAATTGCCGGACGCGGATGCCATCGTCAATCCGAACCAGCCCGGCTGTGATTTTCCGAGCAAGCACCTGGCCGGCGTCGGGGTGATTTTCTACCTGTTGAGCCGTTTGCGCAGCGCGCTGGATGAGTGCGGCTGGTTCGCTGAAAGTGGCATTGCCGCGCCGAATATGGCCGAGTACCTGGACCTGGTGGCCCTGGGTACAGTCGCGGACCTGGTGCCCCTGGATCACAACAACCGCATTCTGGTGCACCAGGGCATAGCGCGCATCCGCGCCGGCCACTGCCGCCCGGGTATCAGTGCTCTTCTGGAAGTGGCCGGGCGCGACCAGCGCAAACTGTCCACCACCGACATCGGCTTTATCCTCGGTCCGCGCATCAATGCCGCCGGGCGCCTGGACGATATAGGCACCGGCATTCGCTGCCTGCTGAGCCGGGACCCGGTTGAGGCTCGCGATCTGGCGGCGGAACTGGACGGATTGAACCGGGACCGCAAGGCGATAGAGCAGGGCATGCAACGGGAAGCCATGGCGGCGCTGGAAAAGCTGCAACTCGAGGGCGAAATCCCCTGGAGCCTGTGCCTCTACGACGAGAACTGGCACCAGGGCGTGGTGGGGATTCTCGCCAGCCGGATCAAGGAAAAATTCCACCGTCCGGTCATCGCCTTTGCCGAGGGGGACAACGGTTTGATCAAGGGGTCGGCGCGCTCCATTCCCGGTCTGCACATTCGCGACGCGCTGAGCGATGTGGCGGCTGCGCATCCGGACCTGATCGAGAAGTTCGGTGGCCACGCCATGGCCGCCGGTTTGAGCCTGCGATCGGAAAACTTTGCCGCTTTTACCGATGCCTTCGAAATGGCGGTGCGCAACCGCCTGAGCGAATCGCAACTGGAAGCAGTGATCGATACCGACGGCGAACTGGAGGCGGTGGAATTCAGCCTGCACACCGCCGCGCAACTGCGCAACTGCGCACCCTGGGGACAGGCGTTTCCGGAGCCGGTGTTCGACGGTGAATTCCTGCTGTTGCAACAGCGCATCGTCGGCGACCGCCACCTGAAAATGGTGGTGGCCCCGGTCGCTGAACCCCAGCGGGCCCTGGACGCCATCGCCTTCAATGTGGACAGGGACCAGTGGCCGCAGCCGGCGGAAAAAATTCTCCTGGCCTACAAGCTGGATATCAACGAATATCGCGGACGCGAAACGCTTCAGTTGCTGGTAAGCCATCTGGAACCTGCTTGATACGTTTGCCGCAATGCGTTGCGTCACTCCGGCGCAAGCCGGAACCCAGGTGCCACTGAACTGGATATCGGCGCGCGGCGGTTTGACGAGTCAATGAGAGTTTGAAACTGCCGAAATGAAACGCAAACAACTCCAGGCCGAAGTCCTGCTGCTGTTCTCGGCCCTTTTCTGGGGCCTGGCGTTCGTGCCGCAGAAAATCGCCATGGAACATATCGAACCGCTGGCGTTCAACGCCTGGCGGTTCTTTCTCGGCGGTCTGCTGCTGATTCCCATTGTCTACCGGTTTTCCTACCGGCGGGCGCCGCGGCTTGGTAAAGAGATCCAGCCCGGCGAGGACGGCGGCCACCGGGTGAAACACGACTGGCGGGCCTGCCTGCCCGGTGGCGCAGTGCTGGGATTCTGGCTGTTTCTCGGCGCCGCGCTGCAGCAGGCCAGCCTGCTCTATACCACCGCTGGCCGCGCGGGCTTTATCACCGGTTTCTACCTGCTGCTGGTGCCGGTGATCGGCCTGTCTCTGGGCCATAGGACCAATCACTGGACCTGGGGTGGCATAGCGCTGGCGCTGCTGGGTCTCTATGGCCTGGCGGATTTCAGCGAGGAGGCGCAATTGATCGGCGACCTGATGGTGTTCGCCAGCGCCTTCGTGTTCGCCATCCAGGTACTGTCCGCCGATTACCTGGTGCGCCGCTACGACGCCCTGCGCCTGGCCTGCGTGCAGTTCCTGGTGTGCGGGTTGCTGTCGGCGGTGACGTCGCTGATTGTGGAAGCGCCCTCGCTGGCTTCCGCATTCGCGGCGGCCTGGCCCATCGCCTACATGATGATTTTCTCCACCGCCATTGCCTTTACGTTCCAACTGTTGGCCCAGCGCCACGCGGCGCCTTCCCACGCCACGGTGATCATGAGTCTGGAGTCTGTATTTGCTCTGGTTGCGGGCTGGCTGTTCCTCAACGAGCTGCTGAGCGTGAAAGAACTTGTGGGTTGCGGGCTGATGCTCGCCGGTATGCTGGCGAGCCACTACGGTAACCACACGGGGAGCCACCATTGATCGACTTGTCCGCCCTGGCGTTGTTTGTGCCCACGTTCTTTTTTGTCTCCGTCACCCCGGGGATGTGCATGACCCTGGCGCTGACCATGGGCATGACCTACGGCGTCCGCCGTACCCTGTGGATGATGGTCGGCGAACTGGCGGGCGTGGCGCTGGTGGCGGTGTCCGCGGTGGCGGGCATCGCCGCGGTGATGCTGCAGTATCCGGCGGCCTTCCAACTGTTCAAATACCTCGGCGGCGCCTATCTGGCCTGGCTGGGGATTCAGATGTGGCGCGCGCGGGGCGGCATGGCGATGGTTCTGGCGGAAGAGAGCGAAACGCCCGCCCCGCCGCGCCGCGCGCTGGCAGCCCAGGGGTTCGTGACCGCGGTGGCCAACCCCAAGGGGTGGGCGTTCTTTATCGCACTGCTCCCCCCCTTTCTCAACGACAGTTCCCCGCTGGCGCCGCAGCTGGCAGTACTGGTTGCTATTATTCTGCTGTTGGAGACACTGTGCCTGCTGATTTACGCCAGTGGCGGGAGCACCCTCAGCCGCCTGTTGCACCGCGGTGAAAATGTGCGCCTGGTAAACCGTATCGCCGGCACCCTGATGCTGATGGTCGGAGGCTGGCTGGCTTTTGGCTAAACGGAGGAAGCCCGATCGATGAAAAAATACCTTTTACCACTGCTGTTGGTCCTGGCGATAGCCGCCTGCGACCAGAGAGAGCGCAAGAAAACCGAAGCTGACGAAGCCGCAGCCGGCGCCACCGCCGGACAGCCAACCGTCGATGACGAGAAACCGGCGGTGCGGCCGGAGGAGTTGATCTGGGTATTCGAGGCGCGCGGCAGCCGTCAGTGCGAGGGCGGCGGTACCACCCTCGAGGAAAGCAGCGGAAAACTGACCGGCAACGGTGTGGAGGTGCAGGAATCCCACTGCGCCGCCCGCACCGACCGGATGTATCCCAGTGTGTGTGGGGGCGCCACCGGGGACATCCTCCTGCACCTGGTCAGCAAGAAATCCCTGGATACGGCCCTGGAACTGGGTTTCGACCCGGCAGACCAGATCCAGTACGAGCGCGGGAGCTGTCCGGACAACAGGGCCTGAATTTCTTCTCAAACCGATTGTGCCGGAGTCTCTATCGGGGCTTGGCGGCGGAGGTTCACCGGAAAATTGCCGCCCGATGCCCGCCGGTGAGCAGCGGGTCCCGGTTGCTTCCGGGCCGCTTGACCTTCCTCTTGCGGTAATCTTTATCCTCCTGCATCGTAAGTGACACTGATGTGGGAGGTTTTATGAATATTTCCCAGGCGGCGCGGAAGTCCGGCCTTACCGCCAAGGCCCTGCGCTATTACGAATCCATCGATCTCCTGGCCCCCGGGCGCTCGGAAAACGGCTATCGCGACTACAGCGAGCGGGACCTGGAGACGCTACGCTTTATCCACCGCGCCCGCGAGGTGGGGTTTGCCATCGACGAGGTGCGCGACCTGCTGGAGCTGCACCGCAACCCGGCACGCCGCAGCCACGACGCCAAGCTGCTGGTGCGGGAGAAGCTGCAGCGCGTTGAGGAACAGCTGCGCAACCTGCGCGAAATACGCGTGACGCTGCGGGCTCTGGCGGACAGCTGCGCCGGCGACGAGTCTCCGGACTGCGCCATCCTGGACAACCTGGCGGGAGGTGATCATGGCTGATCCGTGTTGTTCCCCCAAAAAGGAGGTGGCGGAACCTCAGGTGGTGGAGCCGCACGCTTCCGCCTGCTGTGCCGACGAGCCCCACGGCCGTATCGACTGGCTGCTGTGGATCAGTCTGTCCCTGGTGACGTTGCTCTACGCCAGCTACTGGGTGCTGGATTTCACCGGGCTGCCGGAATGGCTTCACCACATGAGCGCTGGTGTGGTGGAGTTGGTGCATACCATGTGGTGGGGGGTGGCGGCGGGTGCGCTGTTTGTGGGCCTGCTGGCGCGGATTCCCCAAGGGTTGGTGATTTCGGTACTGGGGCGCGGCGGCAGTGTGCGGGGCCTGGTGCGCGCCACTCTGGCGGGTCTCTTTTTCGACCTCTGCTCCCACGGCATATTGATGGTGGGGATGCAGTTGTACAAACGGGGCGCCAGCCTGGGGCAGGTGATGGCTTTCCTGATTGCCAGCCCGTGGAACTCCCTGTCGCTCACGGTGATCCTGATCGCGCTGATCGGCTTGCATTGGACCCTGGTGTTTATCCTCTGCTCCGCGCTGATCGCGCTGCTGGCGGGCTACCTGGCGGACCGGCTGGTGGCAGGGGGCAGGCTGCCCGCCAATCCCAATGAGGTGCACTTGCCGGACGACTACGACTGGCGGGGTGAGGTGGCGGAACTCTGGGAACGGAGCGAGTTGACCCCCAACAGCGTCGTGGGCCTGCTCTGGGAGGGTATTCGCGGTTCGCAGATGGTGGTGCGCTGGCTGCTGGTGGGCATTGTGCTGGCGGTGTTGGTGCGCGCCTTTGTGGATCCGGCGGTGTTCCAGCAGTGGTTCGGGCCCTCGCTGCTGGGGTTGGGTGCCACTCTGGTGGCCGCCACGGTGCTGGAGGTCTGCTCCGAGGGGGCCACGCCGCTGGCGGCGGATATCTTCAGCCGCGCGGCGGCGCCGGGCAACGCCTTCGCCTTCCTGATGGTCGGCGTATCCACCGACTACACGGAGTTGATGTCGATCAAGGACACCAGCGGCTCCTGGCGCATTGCCCTGGCGCTGCCCCTGCTGACCCTGCCGCAGATTATCGTCGCCGGGCTGCTGATGAACCACTTTGGCTGATGATTTCTCCCCTCCGTTTGCGGGGGAGGGGCTGGGGGAGGGGGCCC